>NZ_JBFUKJ010000043.1:0-22706 GCF_056400905.1 Cellulomonas sp. P4_H12 | reverse complement strand
GCACGGCCCCGCGCGACGACGCCGCCCGGACCGCCGCCCGCCGCGCGCGCGCCGCCGAGCTCCGGCAGGCCGTCGAGCTCCCGTCGATCGTCTACCCCGAGCAGCTGCCCGTCAGCGCCCGTCGCGCCGAGATCTCCGACGCCCTCCGCGACCACCAGGTGGTCGTCGTGGCCGGCGAGACCGGCTCCGGCAAGACGACGCAGATCCCGAAGATCGCCCTCGAGCTCGGGCGCGGCCGCGCCGGCCAGATCGGCCACACGCAGCCCCGACGGATCGCCGCCCGCAGCGTCGCGGAGCGGATCAACGAGGAGCTGGTCGGCGACCAGCCGCTCGGCGGGGTCGTCGGCTACCAGGTGCGCTTCACCGACGAGTCGAGCGAGTCGACGCTGGTCAAGGTGATGACCGACGGCATCCTGCTGGCGCAGATCCAGCGCGACCCCATGCTGTGGGCCTACGACACGCTCATCATCGACGAGGCCCACGAGCGGTCGCTGAACATCGACTTCATCCTCGGCTACCTCACGCGCCTGCTCCCCCAGCGGCCCGACCTCAAGGTCGTCATCACGTCGGCGACCATCGACTCGGCCCGGTTCGCGCGGCACTTCGCCTCCGCCGACGGCGAGCCGGCTCCGGTCGTCGAGGTCAGCGGGCGCACCTACCCCGTCGAGATCCGGTACCGACCTCTGTCGCCGGACGTGGAGGAGGGCGCCGCGCCCTCGAAGAAGCGCGGTGCCGAGGACCGGGACCCGATGACCGCCATCTGCGAGGCCGTCGACGAGCTCTGCCTCGAGGGACCCGGCGACATCCTGGTGTTCCTGTCGGGTGAGCGCGAGATCCGCGACGCCGAGGACGCGCTGCGCGGCTCGCTCGGCCCTCGCGTCTCCGATCCCCGCACGCCCGGTGCGGTCGAGCTGCTCCCCCTCTACAGCCGGCTGTCCGCGGCCGAGCAGCACCGGGTGTTCGAGCGGCACCAGAACCGTCGCGTCGTGCTGTCCACCAACGTGGCCGAGACGTCGCTGACCGTGCCCGGGATCCGGTACGTGATCGACCCCGGCACCGCCCGCATCTCGCGCTACTCCAAGGCCACCAAGGTCCAGCGGCTGCCCATCGAGCCCATCTCGCAGGCCTCGGCGAACCAGCGTTCCGGGCGGTGCGGGCGCGTCGCCGACGGCATCGCCATCCGGCTGTACTCGCAGGACGACTTCGAGGCCCGACCGTTGTACACCGAGCCCGAGATCCTTCGTACATCGCTCGCGTCGGTCATCCTGCAGATGATCGCGGTGGGCGTCGCCACGACGCCGGAGGACATCGGCGACTTCCCGTTCGTCGACCCGCCGGACACCCGCGCCGTGCGCGACGGCGTGCAGCTGCTCACCGAGCTGGGGGCGCTGGGGGACGGCCGGCTGACCGAGACGGGCCGCGCGCTCGCGCAGCTGCCGATGGACCCCCGGCTCGCGCGGATGATCGTCGAGGGCGGCCGTCGGTCGGTGGCGCGCGAGGTCATGATCATCGCGGCCGCGCTGTCGATCCAGGACCCCCGCGAGCGCCCGGTCGAGGAGCGCGAGAAGGCCGACCTCTCGCACTCCCGGTTCACCGATCCGACCTCTGACCTGCTGACCTACCTCAACCTCTGGCACTACCTGCGGGACCAGCAGCGCGACCTGTCGGGGTCGGCGTTCCGCCGGATGTGCCGCGCGGAGCACCTGAACTACCTGCGAATCCGCGAGTGGCAGGACGTGGTCACGCAGCTGCGCGAGCTGGCCAAGCCGCTGGGCATCGTGGTCAACGCCCCGAAGCAGACGCCCGACAGCGACGAGCTCCGGCTCGAGTGGGATGGCGACCGCATCCACGTCGCCATCCTCGCCGGGCTGCTCTCGCAGATCGGCATGCAGGAGGCGACCGAGGTGTCGACCCGCGGCAAGGCGCCCGGGCGCCCCGACCGCCGCGGCCGCAACGAGTACCTCGGGGCACGCGGCGCGCGGTTCGCGATCTTCCCGGGATCGGGCCTCGCGCGGAAGCCTCCGGCCTGGGTCATGGCCGCCGAGCTGGTCGAGACCAGCCGGCTCTGGGGCCGTGACGTCGCGCGCATCCAGCCGGAGTGGGCCGAGGAGGTGGGCGCCCACCTGGTGAAGCGGACGTACTCCGAGCCGGCCTGGTCCACGCGCCAGGGGGCGGCGACCGCGTTCGAGAAGGTGCTGCTCTACGGCGTGCCCATCGTCAACCAGCGCCGCGTGCTCTTCGCCAAGGTCGACCCCGAGCACGCCCGCGAGCTGTTCGTCCGGCACGCCCTCGTGCAGGGCGAGTGGACCACCCACCACGCGTTCTTCCACGAGAACCGCCGGCTGCTGGCCGAGGCCGAGGGCCTGGAGGCACGCGCGCGACGTCGCGACCTGGTGGTCGACGACGACACCCTCTTCGCGTTCTACGACGAGCGCGTCCCCGACGACGTCGTCTCGAGCCGGCACTTCGACCAGTGGTGGAAGACCACGCGCCGCGAGAACCCCGACCTGCTGACGTTCACGCGCGAGCTGCTGGTCGGCGAGGCCGGCGCCATCGACGAGGGCGCGTTCCCGTCCCGGTGGCCGCAGGGCGACCTGCGCCTCCCGCTGACCTACCAGTTCGAGCCTGGTACAGAAGCAGACGGCGTGACTGTACACATCCCGTTGTCCACCCTCGCGCGGCTCACACCGGACGGCTTCGGGTGGATGGTCCCGGGCCTGCGCGAGGAGCTGATCACCGCCACCATCCGGTCGCTGCCCAAGCCGGTGCGCGTCCAGCTGGTCCCCGCGCCGGACGTGGCCCGCGGCGTCGCGGCCTGGATCGAGGAGCACGCGGCGGCCTGGGAGGACACCGTGCGGGCGGGCGACGCGGCGCCGTCCTTCCGCGACGTGTTCCGGCGGGCCGTCCGCGAGCTCCGGGACGTCGACGTGCCCGAGGACGCGTTCGACGACGACCGGCTGCCGCCGCACCTGCGGATGACGTTCCGTGTGGTGGGGGACCGCGGGGGAGTGGTCGACGAGGGCAAGGACCTGCTCGTCCTGCAGCGCCGCCTCGCGGACCGCACGCAGCAGGCGGTCGACGACGCCGTCCGCACAGCGGTGCGGGCCGCGATGGAGGAGGCGCGGGCCGCGGGAGCGCAGAGCGCTGCCCCGGTGCCGACGAGCCCGCCTGTCGCGCCCGCTCCGAGCGTCGACATCGTGCGGACCGGGCTCACCACCTGGCCCGCCGACCTGCCCGAGCTCCCCGAGGTCGTCCAGGTCGGCAAGGTCCGCGCGTTCCCGTCCCTGGTCGAGGAGAAGGGCTCGGTCGCCGTGCGCGCGCTGGCCGACGAGTCCGCGAGGCCGGAGGCGGCCCGCCGGGGCCTGCGCCGCCTGCTGCTGCTCGACGTGGGCCTGACGCCCGGCAGGATCACCAGCCGCTGGACCGGCACGCAGGCACTCACGCTCGCAGCCAGCCCGTACGCCAGCACGGAGGCGCTGGTCACCGACGTGCAGCTGGCCGCGATCGAGTCGCTCGTCACGGTGCCGGCCGACACCGTCCGCTCCGCCGACGCCTACGCCGCGCTGCGTGCGGACGTGCGGAACCGGCTCGAGGACACGGTGTTCGCCGTGGTCACGGACCTGGTGGCCGTGCTCACCGCCTGGCGGGAGCTGGACGCCGAGATCCGCGCCCGGTCCAGCCTCGCCCTGCTGGCCACGGCCCAGGACCTGCGCGCCCAGGCCGCCCGCCTGGTGCACGCCGGCTTCGTCAGCGAGGTCGGCGCCGCGCGCCTGCCGCACCTCGCTCGGTACCTGCGGGCGGCGCGCCACCGGCTGGTCAAGGCGGCGGAGAACCCGCAGCGCGACGCGGACCTCGCCTGGCAGGTCCAGGACGTCGAGGCGCTCTACGACGACGCCGTCGCCAAGCACCCTCGGGACGCCGAGCTCCGGGAGCTGCGCTGGATGCTCGAGGAGCTGCGCGTCAGCCTGTTCGCCCAGCAGCTGGGCACCCCGACGCCCGTCTCGACCACCCGCATCAAGAAGGCGCTCGCCGCCTACTGAGGCTCGACCGGCCCGGCATCGGTCCCGGCGACGAGGTCTCCGCAGGTGACCTCCTGCGCCGTCGCGACCACGGGTTCATCGGCGCCCGCACCGAGGGCCACCTCCTCCGGGGCGGCGTTGGTCGCGTGCCGGCCGTCGGCGTCGAGGTCCACGAACGTCCGGGTCACCGTGTAGGTGCCGGCGGCGTCGACCACCGCGTTCAGGCCCGCGAGCCGGAGCGAGCCGGCATCGGTCGAGCACCCGACGCCGGTCCCGGTCCCCGCGAAGCCGAGGTCGAACGTGTACGGGCCACCCTGCTCGTTGGCCACCGGGGTCACGGCGCAGCCGGCGAGCGAGTACACGAGCGCCTCCCGCGAGAGGTCGACGAGCGCGATCGGTATCCCGTCGCTCTGCACGCGGTTGACGATCGCGGAGGCGGCGACCGGTGACGCGGACTCGATCGGCGTCGAGAACGTCGCGCCCGACGCGGTGGTGATGCCGAACGTGCGCCCGGCACCGCCGCTGAGCCACGCCTGGTCGGGCCGCCCGTCGCCGTCGACGTCGATCACGGTGACCACGTCCGCGCCCGCCGGGATCGTCGCGTCGTTGGGGGCGCAGCCGGCGGCGGTCGTCTCCGACGCCTGCGGAGTCGACGACGTCGGCGGGGCCGAGGGCGGCGCCGAGGAGGTCGGCGACGCGACAGGGGCCGGCGTGCCGTCGTCGCGGTTCACCAGGAGCACCACGATCACGACGATCGCCACCACGAGCAGCGCGGCGAGGGCCACGACCCAGCCCCGGCGCCCGCCGGACCCGGGCTGCGGCTGGTCGGGGGCACCGGTGGGCGGGAACGGGCTCGTCATGGAACGGGTCTACCGCACGCACGGCGAAGGCCGCGCGGCGAACCGCGCGGCCCCCGGCCGGTCAGGCCTGGCGACGGAACAGCACGGCCGCCGCGACGCGCGCGACGACGAAGATCCCGACGCACCACACCACGGCGGCGACCCACGCGTCCCCGACCGGGATGCCGAGCAGCAGGCCCCGCAGAGTGTCGGTCACCGGGGTGATGGGGTTGTACGTCGCGATGGTCTCGAGCACCGACGGCATCGACTCCGGCGGCACGAACGCGCTCGACACGTACGGCAGGAAGAGGATCGCGAACGTGAACCCGGAAGCAGCCTCGGGCCCGGACGCCACGACCCCGATGGCGACCGCCACCCACGTCAGGGCGAGCACGAAGAGCGCGATGAGCCCGATGGCCGCGAGCCACTCCAGGGGCGACGCCGCGGCGTCGAAGCCGATGAGGAACGCCACGCCGATCACGAGCGCGGTGGAGACGGCATTGCGGGCCATGCTGGCGACGACGTGACCCGTGAGCACGCCGGTGGGCCGGATGGGCAGGGACCGGAACCGGTCGATGATGCCGCCGGTCATGTCGCTGGCGACCTCGACGGCGGTGTTGGCGGAGCCGTAGCCGGCCGTGAGCAGGACGATCCCGGGGACCACCCAGTTCACGTAGTCGCCGCCCGTCTCGATGGCACCGCCGAACACGTAGACGAACATCAGGAGCAGGGCCAGCGGCAGGATCACCGCCATGAGCACGGTGTCCATCTGGCGCAGGGACCGGCGCAGGCACCGACCGATGAGCGCAGCGGTGTCGTGCGAGCTCCAGCCGAGGGCGGGCGCTGCTGGGGGTGCGGTGAGGGTGGTCATCAGTACTCCCGGGAGGAGACGAGGGTGGGCACGGCGCGTGCCGTGGTCTCCGGCTCGGTGGGCCGGCCCGTGAGGGTGAGGAAGACGTCGTCGAGCGTGGGGGAGCGGACCTCCCAGGTGTCGACGGCGACGCCGCGGTTCTCGATGTCGGCGAGGATCCGGCGCACGTCCGGCACGGACCCGTCGGTGAGGATGCGCTCCTCGGCGCCGTCCGTGAGGCGGAGCTCGACGTGGGCGGACCCGACCGCCCTCTTGAGCTCGCGCGCGGTGCCGTCCGCGATCACGCGGCCGTGGTCGATGACCGCGATCCGGTCGGCCAGCTGGTCGGCCTCCTCCAGGTACTGGGTGGTGAGCAGGACGGTGGTCCCCTGCGCGACGACGTCGCGGATCACGTCCCACAGGTCGTTGCGGCTGCGCGGGTCGAGGCCGGTGGTCGGCTCGTCGAGGAAGACGACCTGGGGCCGGGCCAGGAGGCTGACCGCGAGGTCGAGCCGCCGCCGCATCCCGCCGGAGTAGGTCTTGACCACCCGCTTGCCCGCGTCGGTGAGGTCGAAGAGCTCGAGCAGCTCGGCGCTGCGGGTGCGCACCTCCGCACGGCCGAGGTGGGCCAGCCTGGCCATGAGGTGCATGTTCTCGACGCCCGTCAGCAGGTCGTCGACCGCCGCGAACTGCCCGGTGAGGCTGATCGCCGCCCGCACCTGCGCGGCCTGCCGGACCACGTCCTTGCCGGCCACGTGCGCAGTCCCGCCGTCGGGCCGTAGCAGCGTGGCCAGGATGCGCACCGTCGTGGTCTTGCCGGCGCCGTTGGGACCGAGGAGCGCCAGCACCTCGCCCCGGGCGACGTCGAGGTCGACGCCGTCGAGCACGGTCAGGTCGCCGTAGGACTTGCGCAGCCCCCGGGCGACGACAACAGGAGCAGTCATCGCGGTCTCGCTTTCTGTGTATGGCGTAAACTGTGTGTGTACTTCATACACACTTGTAGGATCGACCGTCAAGGAGGTGCCGTCGTGGACGACCACAACGAGGACACGCGTGAGGCCGAGGCGCTGCGCCGTGACCGCGAGAAGGCCGAGCGCGCCGAGGCCAAGGAGGCCGACCGGCTGCGCCGCGAGCTGGAGAAGGCCGACCGCGACGCCGCGCGCGCCGCCGAGAAGGACGCGGAGCGCGCCCGCAAGGATGCCGAGCGTCTCGAGCGTGACCGCCTGCGCGCCGAGCAGGACCTGGCCAAGGAGGCCGACAGGCTGCGCAACGAGCGCGAGCGCGAGGCGCAGCAGGCGGTCAAGGAGGCGGCCCGGCAGCTGCGCGAGGCCGAGAAGGCCCAGCGCGCGGCCGCGCTKGCGCAGCAGCAGGCCGCGCGCGCCGCTGAGAAGGCGCGCCGGCAGGCCGTGCGGGTRGCCGGGTCGCCGGGCGTGCCGGTGGAGCTGCCGCCCGGCATCGCCGTGCTCTGGCGCACGCCCCCCGAAGGCAGGCCGGGTCCCCGCCCGAGCCTCACTCTGGAGCAGATCGCCGACGCGGGTATCGCGCTCGCGGACGCCGAGGGCATCGACGCCGTCTCCATGGCCCGGCTGGCCGAGTCGCTCGGCTTCACGACGATGTCGCTCTACCGGTACGTGTCCTCGAAGGACGAGGTGCTCGCGCTGATGTCGGACCGCGCGGCCGGGCGTCCACCGGTCCTCGGTCCGGACGTCGGCGGCTGGCGGCCGCGGCTCGAGCTGATCCTCGCGGTCCAGCAGCCGATCCTGCGTGCCCACCCATGGCTGGCCCGCACGACCACGGTGCTGCACGCCGTGGGTCCGGGCCGCCTCGCCTGGATGGAGGGGATGCTCTCGGCCCTGGAGGACACGCCCCTGTCCGAGCGGCAGAAGGTCGGGGCGATCGGCCTGCTCGCCACGCACGCCCTCGACCAGCTGCGCGTCACCGAGGAGCTGTCGGACGGCCGGCGCACAGCGACCGTGGGCGCTGCCGACGGCGCCGACGAGGCACCCGACCTGGGCGACCTGATCGGCGTCCTGGCGTCGCCGTCGGCGCACCCCGCGCTGCTCCGGGCGGCCGAGGAGGGCGCGTTCTCCTTCGGTCTCGACGACCGGGCGGGAGACGGCGACGGCCTCGACTTCGGGACCACCCTGATCCTCGACGGCATCGAACGCCTCATCGCCCTCGCGGCGCAGTGAGCCGCCCACAGCCACCCGGTCCGCACACCCGCTCGGACCGGTGTCGGCGGCGCCGGGCAGACTCGACGCATGACCTCGCCTGACGCCCTGCGCACCGGCCGCTGCTTCGGCGACGGCAACCCGCTCTACGAGCGCTACCACGACGAGGAGTGGGGCGTGCCCGTGCACGACGAGCACGCGCTCTTCGAGCGGTTCGCGCTCGAGGGCTTCCAGTCCGGCCTCGCCTGGATCACGGTGCTCCGCAAGCGGCCTGCCTTCCGCGACGCCTTCGCGGGGTTCGACCCCGAGGTGGTGGCCGGCTTCGGCGACGACGACGTGGCGCGGCTCCTGGCCGATGCGGGCATCGTGCGCAACCGCGCCAAGATCGAGGCGACGATCGCCAACGCCCGCGCGCTGCGGGAGCTGCACGCCGCCGGGGGCACCCTGGACGCGGTCCTCTGGTCGCACGCGCCCGACCGCGCCGCCCACGTCCGACCCCTGACCTGGGCCGACGTCCCCGCCCAGACGCCCGAGTCGCGCGCGCTCGCCACCGAGCTCAAGTCGCTCGGCTTCCGGTTCGTCGGACCCGTCACGGCGTACGCGGCCATGCAGGCCTGCGGGGTGGTCGACGACCACCTGGCCACGTGCCCGTCGGCGACCGCCGCGTCACCCGCCCGGGTGAGCACTACTCCTGCCGGGTGACGCTCCCGTCCACCCCTCGGAACGCGGTGTGACGCGGACTACAGTGCGGGCCATGACGGAGATGCCCAACCACGACGCCCGGCGTGATGCCGCGCGCGCGGCGGCGGAAGCTCTGGCGGACAACGCTGTTCCCGACGCGGGGATCCTCGCGGCCGTCCAGGACGGGCTGCTGTCCGTCCCGGCCGGCTCGCCGAACTCGTGGTTCGACGTGCCGTCGCAGCGCAGCCGCCTGCAGCCGGGGACCCTGTCCCCGCGCCGCCCGCACTGACGCGCCCGCTCCGGACGGCCGCGCCCGCGCTGCGGCGCGCCCGCGTGACGGCACGCGGACAACGTCGTCTCACGGGCCGAGCACGGTTGCCCAGCATGTGATCGTCGGTCTACCATCGCGCCTACCATCCAGAGCGGCCGAGAGACCTGGCTCGACGACGCCGCAGCAACCCCCCTCCCCGCCGAGGGTGTGGGTGCTTCCGCCAGGGACGATGGAGTGAGCGATGTCCCCGCAGACCACGTGTCCCCGCACCGCACCGGTGCCGACGACCCCGCCGGCCGCGCCATGAGCGCCGCCGCCGTGGAGCCCCGCACGCCCGGCCTGCACGCCGCACCCGCAGCCCGCCCGCAGTCGGCGAACGACCGCCCCACGATCTCGTTCGAGCTCTTCCCGCCCCGGAACCCCGACGCCGCACCGCGCCTCTGGGCCACCATCCAGGCGCTCGAGTCGGTGCACCCCGACTTCGTCTCGGTCACCTACGGCGCCTCGGGCAAGACCCGGGTCACCACGCGCGCGCTGGTCCGCCGGCTGCTCCGCGAGACGACGCTGAACCCGATCGCCCACCTGACCTGCGTCGGCACGTCCCGCGCGGAGATCACGGAGATCGTCGGGGAGTTCCTCGACGAGGGCCTGCGGTCGTTCCTCGCGCTGCGTGGCGACCCGCCCACCGACCAGAGCGACTGGGCGGCCCACCCCGACGGGCTGCAGACCGCGGGCGAGCTGGTCGAGCTGCTGCGGGACATCGAGGCCCAGCGCTGCGCCGACAGCCCGTCGCAGGCCGTCCGGGCGCGCGTGCGGCCGCTGTCGGTCGCCGTCGCCGCGTTCCCGCGCGGCAACCACGCGACCGGGGGCACTCGCGCGCAGGACGTCGCCTCGCTGCTGGCCAAGCAGCAGGCCGGCGCCGACTTCGCGATCACGCAGGTGTTCTTCGACGCCGACGACTACCTGGGTATCGTGGCGGAGGCCCGTGAGGCCGGCGTGACCATCCCGATCATCCCGGGCATCATCCCGACCACGGACCCGGCCCGCCTGCTGCGGGTGCAGGAGCTGACCGGCGTCCCGGTGCCGCGCACTCTCCTGGACCTGCTGGGTTCTGCCGACGACGAGCTCGACCGCCACCGCCGGGGGATCCGCGCCAGCGTCGACCTCGTCAACGGCGTCCTGGACGGCGGGGCACCCGGCGTCCACCTGTACACGTTCAACCAGCACCATGCCGCACTTGACCTGCTCGAGGGTGCACACCTCGACGGCGGAGCTCGGACAGCTCCCGACCTGGCCGGATGGCCGCAGGACACGGCACCCGCCCGACCCCCGAGGGACTGAGAAACACATGAGCACTGCGACATTCCCCGCCAGCTCCGTGCTGGGCTACCCGCGCATCGGCCCCCGTCGCGAGCTGAAGAAGGCCCTCGAGGCGTTCTGGGCCGGCCGCACGACGGCCGACGAGGTCGAGGCCACCGCCGCCGAGCTGCGACGCCGCACCCGCACCCGTCTGGCCGAGCTGGGCCTGGCCACCGACGTGCCCGCTATCCCGAGCGCCTTCTCGTTCTACGACCACGTGCTCGACGCGACCGCCGTGGTGGGTGCCGTGCCGGCCCGCTTCGCGGACGTCGTCGGGGCCGACGGTGCGCTCGACCTCGCCGGCTACTCGACCGTGGCCCGCGGCCGCGGCGACGACCTGCCGCTCGAGATGACCAAGTGGTTCGACACCAACTACCACTACCTGGTCCCCGAGATCGGCCCGGAGACCGAGTTCCGCTTCGCGAGCGACCGCCCCGTCCGCGAGTTCGCGGAGGCCCTGGCCGACGGCGTGCTCACGCGCCCGGTGCTCGTCGGCCCCGTCACCTACCTCGCGCTGGCCAAGCCGACCGAGGACGCCCCCGAGGGCTTCGCGCCGATCGACCGCTTGGCCGACCTGCTGCCGGTCTACGCCGAGCTGCTCCAGGCGCTCGCGGCTGCCGGCGCCACCTGGGTCCAGCTGGAGGAGCCCGCGCTGGTCTCCGACTCGATCGCCGTCCCCGCCGAGCAGCTGCTCGCCGCCGTCATCGAGGCGTACCGCGCCCTGGCGACGGACCTGACGGACCGCCCGGCCATCCTCGTCGCGGCGCCGTACGGCGACCTCGGCGCGGCGTTCCCGGTGCTCGCCGCCACGGACATCGAGGCCATCGGCATCGACCTGGTCCGCGGCCACGCGCCGACGGAGAAGGTGCCCGGCCTCGAGAGCAAGACGCTGGTCGCCGGCGTGATCGACGGCCACAACATCTGGCGCGCCGACCTGGACGCGAAGCTGCAGATCCTCGAGCAGCTCGAGGGCCTCGGCGCCGCCGCCGTCACGGTCGGGACGTCGACGTCGCTCTTCCACGTCCCGCACACGCTCGAGGACGAGCCGAACCTCGACGCCACGCTGAAGACGTGGCTCGCGTTCGCCGACGAGAAGGTCGTCGAGGTCGTCACCCTGGCAGAGGGCCTCACCGAGGGCCGCGAGGCCATCCACGAGCAGCTGCTCGCCGCGTCCGACGCGGCGACCTCGCGCCGCACGGCGCCCGGCGTCGTCAACCCGGCCGTCCGGGACCGCGTGGCTGCGCTCGACGAGGCGGCGTTCAGCCGGGGCTCGTTCGACGAGCGCAAGGCCGCCCAGGCCGCCCGGCTCAACCTGCCCCCGCTGCCGACGACGTCGATCGGCTCGTTCCCGCAGACCACCGAGATCCGCACGGCCCGCGCGGCGTTCGGCAAGGGCGAGCTGACCGAGGAGCAGTACGACGAGGAGATGAAGGCGGAGATCCGCCGCGTCGTCGAGCTGCAGGAGAAGATCGGCTTCGACGTGCTGGTGCACGGCGAGCCCGAGCGCAACGACATGGTGCAGTACTTCGCGGAGAACCTCGACGGGTTCGCCGTGACGCAGAACGGCTGGGTCCAGTCCTACGGCTCGCGGTGCACGCGCCCGTCGATCCTGTGGGGCGACGTCTCGCGGCCGAAGCCGATCACGGTCGAGTGGTCGTCGTACACGCAGTCGCTGACCGAGAAGCCGGTCAAGGGCATGCTGACGGGCCCGGTCACCATCCTCGCGTGGTCGTTCGTCCGCGACGACCAGCCGCTGGGTGACACCGCCAACCAGGTCGGCCTCGCCCTGCGCGACGAGATCGCCGACCTCGAGGCGGCGGGCATCGCCGTGATCCAGGTGGACGAGCCCGCGCTGCGCGAGCTGCTGCCCCTGCGCGTCGAGGACCACCCCGCGTACCTCGACTGGTCGGTCCGCTCGTTCCGACTGTCCACGGCCGGCGTCCGCCCCGACACGCAGATCCACACCCACCTCTGCTACTCGGAGTTCGGCGAGATCATCGGCGCGATCGACGGGCTCGACGCCGACGTGACGTCGATCGAGGCCGCCCGCTCCAAGATGGAGATCCTGGGCGACATCTCGGCCGCCGGCTACCCGCGCGGCATCGGCCCGGGCGTCTACGACATCCACTCGCCCCGCGTGCCCAGCGAGGCCGAGGTCGAGGAGCTGCTCACCGAGGCCGTCAAGGCGATCGCCGTGGACCAGCTCTGGGTCAACCCGGACTGCGGCCTGAAGACCCGCCGCTACGAGGAGGTCGCCCCGTCGCTGGAGCACATCCTCGAGGCGACGCGGAAGGTGCGCGCGACGCTCTGATCCTCACCACGACGGCCCCGGACATCGCCAAGGTGTCCGGGGCCGTCGTGCGTCCTAGGGTCGGCGCGTGACGATCTTCGACACCGTCCCGCTCGACCAGCTCCGTCGCCGGACCAGCGAGAAGTGGCGCGCCTACCCGCCCGACGTGCTGCCGCTGTTCGTCGCCGAGATGGACGTCCCGCAGCCCGAGCCCGTGATCCGTGCCGTGCACGACGCGATGCGCTCGGGCGACACCGGCTACCCGCACGGACGCGCGTTCGCCGAGGCGATGGGCGAGTTCGCCGCGCAGCGCTGGGGCTGGGACGTGGACGTCGCCGCGTCGCGCCTGGCGTCCGACGTCATGGTGGGCGTGGTCGAGGCGCTTCGTCTGGTGACCGACCGGGGTGGCGCGGTGGTCATCAACCCGCCCGTCTACCCGCCGTTCCGCGCGTTCCTGGAGCACGCCGGGCACGTCGTCGTGCCCGCCCCGCTCGGTCCCGACGGGCGGCTCGACCTCGATGCCCTCGACCGCGCGTTCGGCCGCGCCCGCGCCCATGGCCCGCGCCCGGCGTACCTGCTGTGCCACCCGCACAACCCGACGGGGACCCTGCACACCGCCGCCGAGCTGCGCTCCGTCGGCGAGCTCGCCGCGCGGCACGGCGTCCGGGTGGTCGCCGACGAGATCCACGCGCCCCTGGTGCCGAGCCGGCACGCGTTCGTCCCGACGACGACCCAGATCCCCGACGCGATCGCGCTGCACTCGGCGTCGAAGGCGTTCAACCTGGCAGGTCTGCGCGTGGCGGTGCTGGTGCCCGGGCCGGAGGCCACCGGGGACCTCGCCGGGATGTCACACGTCGTCGGTGACGGCGTCATGCACCTCGGCACGGTGGCGCAGACCGTGGCCTACCGCGAGTGCGGCGCGTGGCTCGACCGGGTGCTCGACGGGCTGGCGCAGAACCAGGAGCTGCTTGCGGGACTGCTCGCCGACCAGGTGCCCGACGCCCTCTGGTCCCCGCCCGAGGCGACCTACCTGGCCTGGATCGACCTGCGCGCCACCGCCGCCGTCCGCGCGGGCGCCGACCCGGCCGAGCTGCTCCTGCGTCGCGGGCGCCTCGCCGTCAACCCCGGGCCGACGTTCGGCGACGAGGGCGCGGGGCACGTGCGGCTGAACCTCGCGGCGTCGACCTCGACGCTCACCGACGCCGTGGGACGCATGGCCCTTGCCCTCGCCGACTGAGATCGATTCGTGACCATCTGACCGCCGCCGGGACTCATGTCCACCCCACGCACGTGCCGATCTCGTAGGTGCGGGCCCTGGAGCCCGATTTTTCTCCGACGACGTAGTGGAGACAGACGTGACAAAGTGCGACGAGTGCAGCTCGGCGGTGCAGATCTGTGAGCGGTGCGACGGCGCCGGTCGGAAGCGCTGGTCGGGGGAGTGCAGCTACTGCCGAGGAACCGGTCAGGCCTGCATGAAGAACGCGAACCACCGCTGGTGAGCTGACGCTGCAGCGGCTCTAGCCCAGCCGGACGTACCGGTCCGCCAGACGGTCGACGATGCGCACGTCGGCGTCGAGCCACGGGACGTCGTGCCACTGCGGCCCGGGCAGCCAGCGCAGCTCGTCGTGCTCGACCAGCGGCTCGGCCGTCCCGTCGACGATCTCGGCCAGCCAGATGCGCATCACGTACTGGTCGGACAGGCGCCACAGGCCGTCGTCCGGACCGACGAGCTCGTCGCCGAGGCCGATGCGCACGCCCAGCTCCTCGCGGATCTCGCGGTGCAGGGCATCCTCCGGCGTCTCGTCGCCGTCCACCTTGCCGCCGGGGAACTCCCAGCGGCCGGCCAGTCTCGCCGGCACGGCACGGCGAGCGGCCAACAGCTCACGCGGATCGTCCAGGTCGTCCACGATGGCGGCGGCCACGACGAGCACGGGTGGGGTCATGCGGTGAGTCTGCCAGTCCCGCGTTGCGCGGGAGTGGCGGTTCGGGGTCGGCCCGGTGTCTTGAGCCGACGATCCCGAGAGACCTCCGTCAGCGAACGCCGTGCGCGACGGCCCAGGCGACAGCCTCGGACCGCGTGGACACGCCGATCTTGCGGTAGACGCTGCGGACCTGCGACTTCACCGTGTTGCGGGTCACGAAGAGCCGCGTGGCGATCTCCTCGAGAGTGACGTCCTCTGCGAGCTCGGCCAGTACGACCCGCTCGCGGCGCGTCAGTGCGTCGTTCGAGAGACCGACCGTCCTGCTCGTCTCCACCATGCTCATGATGTCCTCCGGTGTGCTGCGTGGCCCGGGGGTTCGGGTCACGCTCTGGGCTGCGTACCGGATGAGAGAGAGCTGGTCGCGCGCCATGACGCCACTTCCAGCAATCTCGTCATGCGCGGGTTCCCCCCCGCCATGCGCCGATCGCGCCTGCCACCCACAATGAACGCCGCCTCGCCCCCCTGATACGCCGATCGTGTGACCACCGGCGGGTTTTCACCCGGACGGCTGACCAGCGGCGGGCGGAAGCACCTACCTCTGCAGGACGGTGCCGACGCCGTCGAGGTTCACCCCGCGTTCTGCGCGGTGTACTCCTCGGCGGTGAGCACGGGTCCGGTTGACGCCACGTCGACCTTCAGGAGCCAGCCCGCTCCGTACGGGTCGGAGTTGACCACCGAGGGATCGTCCACGGCGGCCTGGTTGACCTCGACGACCGTGCCCGACACCGGCGAGTACAGCTCCGACACCGACTTGGTCGACTCGATCTCGCCGACGACCGCGCCGGCGACGATCTCCTCGCCGACGGCGGGGAGCTCCAGATAGACGATGTCGCCGAGCGCGTCAGCCGCGATCCCGGTGATGCCGACGGTCGCGGGGGCGCCGTCATCCAGCCATTCGTGCTCGACCGTGTAGTGCAGGTGGGTGGGCAGCTCCGCGGACATGTGAGGCTCCTGTCGGTACTTCTCTAGGGCTTGGTCTACCGGGGTCGGCGGTAGAAGGGAAGGGGCACCACCCGGACGGGTTCGACGCGTCCACGCACGTCAACCGCCAGCTCGGTGCCGGGAGCACTGAGCTCGGGGGTCACGTACGCCATCGCGACGGGGTGGCCGAGGGTCGGAGAGGGTGCTCCGGAGGTGACGGTACCGACCGGCACGGCGTCCGCGCCCGTCCCGCTCAGCACCGGGTAGCCGTGCCGAGCGGCGCGGCGACCGAGGCCCTCGAGCCCCACCAGCACGCGCGCCGGCGCCGAGTCCGCACGGCCGGCCAGGGCGTCGCGGCCGACGAACGGGAGGGGCCGGCCCTCGTCGTCGACCTTGTCCAGCTTCACCACGCGACCGAGACCCGCGTCGTGCGGGGTGGTCGTCCGGTCGAGCTCGTTGCCGTACAGCGGCATGCCGGCCTCGAGCCGGAGGCTGTCGCGGGCCGACAGGCCGGCGGGGACGAGCCCGAACGGCTCGCCGGCGGCGAGGAACGCCTGCCAGAGGGCGGGGGCGAGCGCGGCGTCGAGGAAGAACTCGAAGCCGTCCTCGCCCGTGTAGCCCGTGCGGGCGACGAAGACCGGCTTGCCCTCGAACGTCATCGGGATCGCCGCGTAGTACTTGAGCGTCTCGGCGTCGTGGCCGGCCTCCGCCAGGCCCTCGGTCGCGCGCAGGATGTCGAGCGCCCGCGGGCCCTGCACGGCGATGAGGGCGGTCTGCGGGGAACGGTCCTCGACCAGGACGTCGAACCCTCCGGCGCGGTCCACGAACGCCGCCAGCACGGTCTCGTGGTTCGACGCGTTGGCGACGACCATGAACGTGTCCTCGGTGTCGCGGTAGACGATGAGGTCGTCGACGACCCCGCCGTCCTCGGCGCAGATCATGGTGTAGCGCGCCCCCAGCACCCGCAGGGCGGAGAGGTTGCCGACGAGCGCGTGGTCGAGGAAGGCGGCGGCGTCGGGACCGCTGACCGCGATCTCGCCCATGTGCGAGAGGTCGAACAGCCCGGCCGCCGTGCGCACCGCGGTGTGCTCGGCGATGTCGGAGGTGTAGCGCAGCGGCATCTGCCAGCCGGCGAACGATGTGAGGGCGGCGCCGAGGGCGACGTGCTGCTCGTGAAGTGGGCTGTGCCTGTCGACGATGCTGGTGTCCATTTCCTTGGTCTCTCTCACTCGGCGTAGGCCTCGATGGGCGGGCAGGAGCAGACCAGGTTGCGGTCGCCGTGCGCTCCGTCGATCCGACGGACCGGCGGCCAGTACTTGCCCTCGCGCAGCGCCGCCACGGGGAAGGCGGCGAGCTCGCGGGGGTAGGCGTGGTCCCACACGTCGGCGGCCAGGGCGGCGGCCGTGTGCGGCGCGTGGCGCAGCGGCGAGTCCGCGACGGGCCAGCGGCCGGCCTCGACGGCGTCGATCTCGCCGCGGATCGCGACGAGGGCGTCGACGAACCGGTCCAGCTCGGCCAGGTCCTCCGACTCGGTCGGCTCGACCATGAGCGTGCCGGCCACGGGGAAGGACAGCGTCGGGGCGTGGAAGCCGTAGTCCATGAGGCGCTTGGCGACGTCCTCGGCAGTCACGCCGGTCTCCTTGGTGATGTCGCGCAGGTCGAGGATGCACTCGTGCGCGACCAGCCCGTTCGGGCCGGTGTAGAGGACCGGGAAGTGGCCCGACAGGCGCGTGGCCAGGTAGTTCGCCGCGAGCACGGCGGTCTCGGTGGCGGTCGTCAGGCCGTCGGGGCCCATGAGCGCGACGTAGGCCCAGGAGATGGGCAGGATGCCGGCCGAGCCCCACGGGGCCGCGCTGACGGGAGGTGTGCCCTCGCGCCGCGCCGTCGGCGTCGGGTCGCCCGGCAGGAACGGCGCCAGGTGCGCCGCGACGGCGACCGGTCCGACGCCCGGACCGCCACCGCCGTGCGGGATGCAGAACGTCTTGTGCAGGTTGAGGTGGCTCACGTCGCCGCCCAGCTCGCCCGGACGCGCCAGGCCGACCAGGGCGTTGAGGTTGGCGCCGTCGATGTAGACCTGGCCGCCCGCCTCGTGGACGAGGTCGCAGACCGTGCGCACGCCCTCCTCGTAGACGCCGTGCGTCGACGGGTACGTGATCATGATCGCGGCGACCTCGGGGCCGTGCTTCTCCAGCTTGGCGCGCAGGTCGTCGAGGTCGATCGAGCCGTCGCCGGCCGTCGCGACCACCACGACGCGCATCCCGGCGAGCGCCGCCGACGCCGCGTTGGTGCCGTGCGCCGAGGCCGGGATCAGGCAGACGTCGCGGCGGTCGCCGCGGGACGCGTGGTACCCGTGGATGGCGAGCAGCCCGGCGAGCTCGCCCTGCGAACCCGCGTTCGGCTGGACCGACACGGCGGCGTAGCCGGTGATCTCCGCCAGCCAGTCCTGGAGCTCGGTGACCAGCTCGGCGTAGCCCTCGGTCTGGTCGAGCGGCGCGTACGGGTGGATGGTGGCGAACTCCGGCCAGGAGATGGGCTCCATCTCGGCCGTCGCGTTGAGCTTCATGGTGCACGAGCCCAGCGGGATCATCGTGCGGTCCAGCGCGAGGTCCTTGTCCGAGAGGCGGCGGAGGTAGCGCAGCATCGCGGTCTCGGAGCGGTGCAGGTGGAAGACKGGGTGCTGCAGGTACGCGCTGGTCCGGCGGAGCTCGGCCGGGAGCGCGTCGGAGCCGTCGGTGCCGAGGAACCCGAACGCGTAGGTGCCGTCCTCGGCCTCGAGGGTCGTGGTGCCGGCCGCGGCGAACGCGAGCACGATCCGCAGCAGGTGGTCGTCCGTCGTGCGCTCGTCGCAGGCGATCTGCACGTGGTCGTCGTCGGGCGCCCAGAGGTTGACGCCTGCCTGCGCCGCCTGGGCGACGACGGCGCGGGCCTTTCCGGGGACGACGGTGCGCACGGTGTCGAAGAACACCGCGTGCTCCACGGTCACGCCGACACCCGAGAGCAGCTCCGCCAGACCGGCCGCGCGGGCGTGCACCGTCGAGGCGATCGCCCGGAGGCCGTCGGGCCCGTGGTAGACCGCGTACATCGAGGCGACGATGGCCAGCAGGGCCTGCGCCGTGCAGATGTTGCTCGTCGCCTTCTCGCGACGGATGTGCTGCTCGCGCGTCTGCAGCGCGAGGCGGTAGGCGCGGGCGCCGTCGGCGTCGATCGAGACGCCCACCAGGCGGCCGGGCAGCATCCGCTCGAGGCCGTTGCGGACCGCCATGAACGCGGCGTGCGGACCGCCGCCGAACAGCGGGACGCCGAAGCGCTGGGCCGAGCCGACCGACACGTCGGCGCCGAGCTCGCCCGGCGACGTGAGCAGCGTGAGGGCCAGCAGGTCGGCCGCGACGGTGACGAGCCCGCCGCGCTCCTTGGCCTGCGCGATCACGGGGCGCAGGTCGCGGACCCTGCCCGAGGCGCCCACCTGCTGCACGACGACGCCGATGAGGTCGCCCTCGATCTCGGGCAGCCCGTCGGCGAGGTCGGCGACGACGACCGGGAGGCCGATGGCCTCGGCCCGGCCGAGCGTCACGGCGAGCGACTGGCCGAACAGGTCGGCGTCGAGCACGACCGTGCCGGCCTTCCCACGGGCCGCGCGCCACATCAGCGCGACCGCCTCGGCGACCGCGGTCGCCTCGTCGAGGAGCGAGGCGTTGGCCAGGTCCAGGCCGGTGAGGTCCGTGACCATCGTCTGGAAGTTGAGGAGAGCCTCGAGGCGGCCCTGCGAGATCTCCGGCTGGTACGGCGTGTAGGCGGTGTACCAGGCGGGCGACTCGAGCACGTTCCGCCGGATCACGGCGGGCGTGATGGTGTCGGAGTAGCCCTGGCCGATCATCTGCGTCATCACGCGGTTCTTGCCGGCGATGGTGCGCAGCGCCGCCAGGACGTCCTCCTCGGAGCGCGCGGCCGGCAGGTCCAGCGGGCGGTCCGTGCGGATGCTGGCGGGGACGGCGGCGTCGACCAGGTCGTCGAGGGTGGCGTAGCCGACGACCGACAGCATGTGGGCCGTCTCGCCGCCGCGAGGGCCGATGTGCCGGTCCGCGAAGTTCTCGGCGGCGGGCGTGTGCTCGACGCTGGTGAACGCGACGGAGTCGTGCGAGGGGTCCAGCCGGACCGCGGGGACGCCGTTCATGACGGCGGTGTGCAACGAGCTGAGATCGGTCACGAGCTGCTCCGCAGGGGTCGTCCGGACGCGCCGGGACGGTGGGTGGGCTCCCCGCTCTGTCACCTGCACACGTGCAGACCTGAGAGTTTTGCCGGTCCGCCTGTCGGGGCGCGCCGGCTTGCACCGTCGGTGGGACCTCCGAAGAAGCCCTCTTTCCAGAGTTGCCTCGCCGTGGCGGTACAGGGGCCTGAGAGATTCCCGGGGAGGGTTGCTCCTTCGGCGCCCCGCACGTTCTGCGGGAGCTCTCCCGCCGCGGTTCGAGCAGCGTGTGAAGTTGTGGGCTCAGCGTACCCGGCGATGTCCAGGACGCAGTCGGCCCCGCGCCCCGCCGGTGCGCCTGCGTAGATTGGCCGGGTGCAGAAGGCCCCTCGCCCCGCCACCGTGGTCGTCGTCTCCGACCGGTCCGCGTCCGGCGTCCGGGAGGACGCGTCCGGGCCGGCGGCCGCCGCCCGGCTGCTGGAGGCGGGCTTCCGACCCGTCCAGGTGACCGTGGTGCCCGACGGCGCCGCCTCGGTCGAGGGCGCGCTGCGCACCGCGCTCGCCACGGGCGCCCGGCTGGTGCTGACGTCCGGGGGCACGGGCGTCGGACCGCGCGACCGGACGCCCGAGGGGACGCGCGCCGTGATCGACCGTGAGCTCCCCGGCATCGCCGAGCTCCTGCGCCGCGACGGGTCGTGGAACGTGCCGACCGCCGTCCTGTCCCGCGGCGTCGCCGGCGTCACCGACAGCGGCGCGCTCGTGGTCAACCTCCCCGGCTCCCCGGGGGGCGTCGCCGACGGCCTCGACGCGCTCCTCCCGCTCGTCGACCACGTCCTCGACCAGCTGACGGGCGGCGACCACGGATGACCGTCGTCGCGCGCGTCGTCGACGAGCCCCTCGACCTGCTGTTCCACGTGGAACAGGTCAGCGGTCCGCGGGCCGGGGCCGTCGCGACGTTCGTCGGGCTCGTGCGGGACCACGACCCGTCGGTCGAGGGACGGGTGGTCGGGCTCGACTACTCCGCGCACCCCGACGCCGCCGCCGTGCTGGAACGGATCGCCGCGGCCGCCGTGACGGACGACGTCCTGGGCATCGCCGTCAGCCACCGGGTCGGGCACCTGGCCGTCGGTGAGGCGGCGATCGTCGCCGCGGTCGCGAGCGCGCACCGCGCGGAGGCGTTCGAGGTGTGCCGCGTGCTCGTCGAGACCGTGAAGGCCGAGCTGCCCGTGTGGAAGCGTGAGATCCTCGAGGACGGCACGCATGTGTGGGTGGGGATGACATGACGGAACAGCTGGTCGACCGGTTCGGGCGCGTGCACCGCGACCTGCGCATCTCGCTGACCGACCGCTGCTCGCTGCGCTGCACCTACTGCATGCCCGCCGACGGCGTCCCGTGGCTGGCCCGCTCCACGATGCTCAGCACCGAGGAGATCGTGCACGTCGCCCGCGTGGGCGTGGAGCTCGGCATCGAGGAGATCCGGCTCACCGGCGGTGAGCCGCTGCTGCGCGTGGACATCGTCGACGTCGTGCGTCGGCTCACCGCGCTGACCGGCCCGTCGGGGAGCCCCGAGGTGTCGCTCACGACGAACGCGCTCCGGCTGCCCGGGCTGGCCTCCGAGCTCAAGGACGCCGGCCTCTCGCGGGTCAACATCAGCCTCGACACCCTCGACCGCGCGAAGTTCCACGAGCTCACGCGCCGGGACAAGCTCGTCGAGACCCTGGCCGGGGTCGCCGCCGCCGACGCCGCCGGGCTGCACCCGGTGAAGATCAACGCTGTCGCGATGCGGGGCGTGAACGACGACGAGGTGGTGGCGCTCACCCGGTTCGCCGTGGAGCGCGGCTACCAGATGCGGTTCATCGAGCAGATGCCGCTGGACGCCGGCCACACGTGGGACCGGGCCGAGATGGTCACGCAGGCCGAGATCCTCGCGCGGCTGACCGCCGAGTTCGAGCTCACCGAGGTGCCCGGACGCGGGGCGGCGCCGGCCGAGCTCTGGTACGTCGACGGCGGACCCGCGACCGTCGGCGTCATCGCGTCGGTGACCGCGCCGTTCTGCGGCGCCTGCGACCGCCTGCGGCTCACCGCCGACGGCCAGCTACGCGCGTGCCTCTTCTCCCAGACGGAGACCAACGTGCGCGACCTGCTGCGCGGCTCGTCGCCCGCGGCCGATGCCTCGGCCATCGGGATCGGCCCCGGCCAGGCGCTCCGGATCGGGTCGTCAGCCCCGGAACGGCCGGCCCCGACCCCGGCCGACGTCGACACCGCGCTGGCCGATGCCTACCGCCGCTGCCTGGCCGGCAAGAAGGCCGGGCACGACATCGACGACCCGGCGTTCCTGCAGCCCGACCGCCCGATGAGCGCGATCGGCGGCTGATCAGCCGCCCGCGAAGGGCGGCAGCACGTCGAGGGTCGCGCCGGCGGGGATCGGGTCGTCGCCCTCGACCCGGGTGCCGTCCGCCAGGAGCGCGCAGCGGCCCAGCACCCGGTCCAGCGACGGGCCGTGCGCCGCGACCATGGCGGCCCGGACCTGCGCGGCGGAGCCGGCGGCGACCTGCTCGGTGTCGACGCCGGCGGCCTCCGCGGCGGCGGCGAAGTAGCGGACGGTGATMACGGCTCGGCGGTCCAGGCGCGGGCGCGGTCCTCGATCCAGGCCAGGACGTCGGACGGGTTCGAGCTCGCGGCCGCCAGCCCGGCGACGAACATCGTCACCGGCACGGCTGGGCGCGCCACCTGGTGCGCGACGTCGGCCGCGACCTCCAGCAGGCGGTCGATGTCGACCAGGTCGCGCTCCACGCCGAGCGCGGTCGTGATCTGGTCGATCCATTCCGGCAGGTCGGCGCCCGGGGCGCGGCGAGGGTCGTCCGTCATGGACCGATCCTGTCACCCAGCTGCGCGTCGAGGCGCTCGACGTCCGCCCAGGTGTCGGCGTCGGCGGCGGCATCGGACGTGTCCGGCACGTCGACCAGTCGCAGGTCGGCCACCAGGCGGTGCATCGCCGCGCCGTGCGTCTCGGGGAGCGCGGCGAGCGCGCGCGCCAGGGCGGCGGCGCGATAGACGGCGACCAGGTGCTGGGGGCGGCCGTCCGCGCTGACCAGGCGGGCGCCGTCGACGTCGTCGCCCCGGGCCGCGGCGAGCAGCGC
>NZ_JBFUKJ010000042.1:0-22859 GCF_056400905.1 Cellulomonas sp. P4_H12 | reverse complement strand
CCCGCCGGGCCCCGCCGCCGACGGTCGGCTGGGCGCCGCCCGACCTTCGGCTGGGTTCCGCCGCCGACGGCTCCCCCCGGCCTCCCATCCATCTGCGGTGCGTCCCCCGCGCCGCGTCGTCCTTCGCCAGATGCGCACCACCGCTACGATGAGTTCGGAGACCCGAACTTTTGTGAGGTGGCCATGCACGACAGCGCGACCGACAGCGTGGTCCGTCCCACGCCGGCGCCCCCGCGCATCCGTCGCGCCCCGCTGCTGCTCGGTCCGGCGTTCGTCGCGGCCATCGCGTACGTCGATCCCGGCAACGTCGCCGCCAACCTCACCGCCGGCGCCCGGTACGGCTACCTGCTGCTCTGGGTGCTCGTCGTCGCCAACGCCATGGCGGTCCTGGTCCAGTACCAGTCCGCCAAGCTCGGCCTGGTCACCGGCGAGTCGCTGCCGGGTGTGCTCGGGCGGCGCATGCGGCGTGGGCCGCGGATCGCATTCTGGGCGCAGGCGGAGCTGGTCGCGGCGGCCACCGACATCGCCGAGGTCGTCGGCGGGGCCATCGCGCTGCAGCTGCTGTTCGGGGTGCCGCTGCCGGTCGGCGGGCTCATCGTCGGCGTCGTGTCCATCCTGCTGCTGGCCACCCAGAACCGGTACGGGCAGCGCCGGTTCGAGTACGTCATCGTCGGCCTGCTCGCGATCATCACCGTCGGGTTCCTGGCCGGCCTGTTCGTCTCGCCGCCGTCGGCCGCCGGCATCCTGTCCGGCCTGGTCCCCCGCTTCGACGGCGCCGACTCCGTGCTGCTCGCCGCCTCCATGCTCGGCGCCACCGTGATGCCGCACGCGATCTACGTGCACTCGGCGCTGGTGCGGGACCGCCACGGCCGCTCGTCCGGTGCGTCCCTCGACCGGTTGCTCCACGCGACGCGCTGGGACGTCGGCTCGGCGCTCGCCGTCGCGGGCGTCGTCAACATCGGTCTGCTGCTGCTCGCCGCCTCGGGCCTGCGCGACGTGCCGGGCACCGACTCGATCCCCGGCGCCTACGACGCGATCGTCGCCGCGCTCGGCGTCGGCATCGGCATCGCGTTCGCCGTCGGCCTCCTGGCGTCGGGCCTGGCCTCCACGTCGGTCGGCGCGTACGCCGGCGCGACGATCATGGAGGGCCTGATCCACCGGCGGATCCCTCTGCTGGTCCGGCGCGTGGTCACCCTGATCCCCGCGATCGTCCTCCTGGCCCTCGGCGCCGACGCGACGTGGACCCTGGTGCTGTCGCAGGTGGTGCTGAGCTTCGGCATCCCGTTCGCGGTGATCCCCCTGGTCCGCCTGACCCGCTCCCGCGCGGTCATGGGCGCCCACCGCAACGGCCCCTGGCTGCACGCCACCCTCGTGCTGGTGGTGACGCTGGTGATCGCCCTCAACGTGACCCTCCTGACGCTGTTGCTCCGAGGCTGACACCGGCCGGCCCGAGCCACTGGCCGCCCCCACCCCACGCCCGCGAGAACGGCAGTTCCCCGCGAAAACGGCAGTACAAAGTGCCGTTCTCACGGCGAACTGCCGTTCTCGGTGCCGGTCGTGCGGGGTCACCTCAGCGTCGGGCGAGGCCGGAGAGTGGCAGAGACCGCAGGCGGGAGGAGTCGCTGCACGCGAGCCGCGAGTGAACCCCGCACGCGCAAGTCCTCGCGAGTCGCGCGGACGACGCGCCAGTCAGCCTCGACGATCGCGTCGTGCCTCCGCTTCTCACGCATGAGCTCGTCCTCGCCGCCGGCGTACTTCGAGCGGCCGTCGTACTCGATCACGATGCGCCACTCCGCCCAGCCCAAGTCAGCCCAGAAGGTTCCCAGCCGCGTCGCTACCGCGACCTGGGTCTGCGGCGGAGGGAAACCGGCGCGCAGGAGGGCGAACCGGCACGCAGTCTCCCAAGGGGACTCAGAGCCTCCATCGGCCAGCGCGATGACATCTCTGGCTTGCGCGACGCCGCGGCGACCGCCGCTCCGCGCCGCGCGCTCTCTGAGCTCCGTGAGGTCCATACCGACGGCAGCGGCGGCATCGGCGATCACCAGAGCGTCGAGCGGACGCATCGTCGTCGCGCAGTCCCACACCGTGCGAGACAGCGACGTCACGGGCAACCCGTCGACCACGACGACGTCGGTCGCGGGCGGTAACGGGACGTGGCGGGAGATCGTCCGGAGACTCCGACTGCTCGGCGACGTGCGCTGGTAGAGGTGGGTCGCCGTGGAAGGAAGCCAGAGCGGAAGGCCGTGGACGAGTGCCGCCGACTCGTGGCTGAAGCAATGCTCCACGTTGGTCTGCGCGTGCAGTCCGAGAATGCGCGCGAAGGCATCGCTGCGGCGTCGCGTCGTCCCGTCGTCCGGGACGTAGATGCCACGCCCCACCCGCCTCCACGCGCGCGACGCCACCTCGGCGGCGGGCACGTGCGGCGGAAGGTCGCGTGCGAGATGGACGGTCGGCCGGCTGTCCGGCTCTGGTCGTGCGCGTGCGGCGCCGGGTCTCTGAGGCACATGGCGATGGTGAGGGGATGTCTGCCCTCCGTCACCGCCGTGGACGCTCATCTGTGGGCCGCGGGCGATCAGGGCCGGCTGGGGGCGGCTGGAGCGCGTGCGCGAGTACGGCACTTCGCCGCGAGAACGGCACTTTGAACTGCCGTTCTCGCGGCGAACTGCCGTTCTCGGCAGGACCGCAGGATCAGTCCAGCGCCGCCAGGCGGGACTCCAGGTGGGTGCGTTCCGTCGGGTTGGTCACCAGCGTCAGGGCGGCTCGGTAGGCCGCGGCCGCTGCTTCTGGGTGGCCCGCGCGGGTCAGGAGCTCCGCGCGGACGGCGGGGACCCGGTGGTGGCGCGGGAGAGCGTCGTCCAGGCCGTCCAGCAGTGCCAGGCCGGCCTCGGGGCCGGCGGCCTCGGCGACGGCGACCGCGCGCGCCAGGCGCACGACCGGCGAGCCGGTGAGCGCCTCGAGTTGCGCGTACAGGGCCGCGATGACGGGCCACCGGGTGTCGGCGGCCGTGGGCGCGGTCGCGTGCTCGGCGGCGATCAGCGCCTGCAGGCGGTACTCCTGCGCGAGCCGCGTCTGGTGGCCCGAGGTCGGCCCCGGACCCGTGGCTGTGCCGGGCGCGGGCTCGACGGTGCCGGACGCCCGCGACGGAGCCGCAGGTCCGCGAGCAGGCGGAACCGCCGGACCGGGAGACGGAGCCGCGGCGGTGGGGTCAGGCGCCGGAGCGGACGAGGTCGTCGACGACAGCAGGGCGACGCCCTCCGCGATCTCGTCGCGGTGCCAGCGGCTGCGGTCCTGGTCGGGGAGCAGGACGAGGGCGCCGGCGGCGTCGAGACGGGTGTCCCGACGGGAGTGCTGCAGGAGCAGGAGGGCGAGCAGCGAGCGGACGACGGCGCGGCCGGGCAGCAGGCCGTCGAGGACGCGGAGCAGGCGGATGGCCTCGTCGCCGAGGTCGACGCGCAGCACCGACTCGCCGACACCCGGGTGGTAGCCGGACGTGAAGGCGAGGTACACGACGGTCGCGACGACGTCGAGGCGCTCGTCGAGGTGGGCGGCGTCGGGCGTCGCGAACGGGATGCCGGAGGAGGCGAGGCGCTTCTTCGCGCGGGTCATGCGGGCGGCCATGGTCGTCTCCTGCACGAGCAGCAGCCGGGCGATCTCGGTGGTGGTGAGGCCGACGACGAACCTCAGGGTCAGCGCGACGCGGTCGTCGGGCGCGATGGCCGGGTGGCAGCAGGCGAAGATCAGGCGGAGCTGCTCGTCGGCCACGTGGGCGCCGGGGTCGACGGCGGCCGCGGCGGCGGCGCGCATCTCGTCGTCGACCACCATCAACGGTTCCTTTCGTCGGGCCACGGCCTCGGACCGGAGGCGGTCGAGGACGCGCCGGCGCGCGGCTGTGAGCAGCCACGCGCCGGTGTTCGTCGGGACCCCGTCCACGGGCCAGTGGCGGGCGGCGGCCTCGAAGGCGTCCGAGACGGCGTCCTCGGCGAGGTCCGGACGGGCGTACTGCCCGATGAGCAGACCGATCAGGCGGGACCAGCTGGTCCGCCAGGCGTCAGCGAGGGCGGCGTCGACGGGGGTCACGGGGCCGGTCGCACCTCGTACGTCCCGACGGGCGGCAGCACGTCCAGCACGGCGTCGAGGTCCGACGCCTCGAGCACCTGGATGCCGGTCAGCGCGGCGGCCGGGCCGTCGAACGTGCCGTCGCGCAGCACCCGGTCCCGCACCAACGTCGCCGTGTCCACGGAGCCCAGTGTGACGCCCCCGACTGGTGTCGCGGAGCCGAACGCGAGGACGACGAACCTCACGACGCGGTCAGCGCGTCGTCGCCGTCCACGGGGACGCCGTCGACGAACTTCACGGTCGGCCGGATCTCGACGGACTCGCCGTTGAGCACCAGCGCGCGCACGGCCTCCGTCAGCTCGTCGAGCGACGTCCGGGCGACGAGGTAGAAGCCGGCCACCTGCTCGGCCGTCTCGGCGTAGGGGCCGTCGCTGACGACGATCCCGGCGCGGCCGTCGGACCGGAGCGAGCGGGCCCGGACGGCCGCGCCGAGGGCCCGCGTCGTGACGATCTCCCACCCTCGGTCGGCGCACAGCTGCTGGAACCCGCTGTGCGCAGCCCAGGCGCGCTCGCGCTCCTCGTGGGTGAGTGCGGCGTCCCGGGCGTCGTCCCGGTACAGCACCACGGTGAACTCGGCCATGTCAGCTCCTGCTGGTCGGAGGACGCCTGGTGCGTCCCGCTGCCCCGATGACGCACGGCGCGTGCGGGGATCGACAGATCACACCTGGACGACCTCGCGGATCTCGATCGTGTACTCCGGCAGGAGCATCGCGTGCTTCAGCACGGCCTCCCGGCTGGGTGCGGTGACCAGGTAGAAGCCACCGAGCTGCTCGGCGGTCTCTGCGAAGGGGCCCTCGGTGACCTTCGCGTCCTCGCCGGACCGCCGCAGCGTGACCGCCGTCGCCACGGAGTCGAGCGCCTCGCTCGCCAGGAAGCGCACGCCGAAGTCCGCCGCCTGGTCGTCGTAGTCGCCGTGCTGCCGGTAGTACTCGGCCTTCGTCGCCTCGTCGGCCGCCTCCCAGTCGCCCTCGGTGGCGTACAGGAGGACGACGAACGTCCGCAGGCTCATGCGTCGTGCACCACGACGGGTCGCAGCTCCGCGCCGCCGCCGTCGCTGAGCAGGAGCTCGCCGGTCAGCCGGGCCAGCCCCTGCACGTCGTCGGTCTCGATGACGTAGTAGCCGCCGAGGTGCTCGGCCAGCTCGACGAACGGGCCGTCGGTGACGGCCAGCTCCCCGTCCTGCGCGCGGACCGTGACCGCGTTCTTCGAGAACCCGAGCTCCTCGCCCCCGAGGATCGTGTACCCGCGGTCCCCGCAGGCGTCGGAGTACGCCTGGTGCTCGCCCATGACCCGCTCCTGCACCTCGGGGGTCGCGGACTCCCAGAACCCCTCGTCGCCCCAGAGGAGCACCATCCACCGATCCGTCATGACGTCGCCTCCCTCATGCGTCCACTGTGCCTGTCGGGGTCATGACGCGCGAGGACCTCCCGAATCGACAGAGCGTTGACAGGCAAGTAGACGCTTGCCTATAAAGGACGGGTGGCCGCCGACGTCTTCAAGGCTCTTGCCGACGCCACGCGCCGGGCGATCCTCGACGAGCTCCAGGACCGGGACGGGCAGTCGCTGTTCGAGATCTGCACGCGGCTGACCATGCGGCACGGGCTCGGGTCGACCCGGCAGGCCGTCTCGCAGCATCTCGACGTCCTCGAGCAGGCCGGCCTCGTGGTCGTCCGGCGCGAGGGTCGCTACAAGTTCCACCACCTCGACACCGGGCCGCTGCGGGAGATCACCTCCCGGTGGCCCCTTCCCGACGAAGGACAGAGCTCATGATCCGGATCACCGTGACCAGCGTGTTCGTCGACGACCAGAGCAAGGCGCTCGACTTCTACACCGACGTGCTCGGCTTCGTCCTCAAGAACGACATCCCGCTCGGGGGCGACGACCGCTGGCTGACCGTCGTCTCGCCGGCGTCGCCGGACGGCGTCGAGCTGCTCCTCGAGCCCAGCGGGCACCCCGCGGTCGGCCCGTACAAGGCGGCGCTGGTCGAGGACGGCATCCCGGCCACGTCGTTCGGCGTGGACGACATCCACGCGGAGTTCGAGCGGCTCTCCGCGCGCGGGGTGCGGTTCGTGCAGCCGCCGACGGACATGGGGCCCGTGATCGTCGCGACGCTCGACGACACGTGCGGCAACCTCATCCAGATCGCCCAGATGACCTCCTGATCGACAGGCCGCCGCCCGCGTGTTTCGGTGGTCCGATGAGGACTGCGGTGGTGACGGGCGGCGGGACGGGCATCGGGCGCGCGGTGGCACGGAGGCTCGCGGCCGACGGGGACGACGTGGTGGTCGTCGGGCGCCGCCGCGAGGTGCTGGAGGAGGCGGCCGGGGGCGCGATGCGCGTGGAGGTCGCCGACCTGCGGGACCCCGCCGAGGTGGCCGCGCTCGCGGACCGGCTGGGGGCCGTCGACGTCCTGGTGCTCAACGCCGGGGGTTCGCTCGAGGCGCGAGACGCCAGCCTCGAGGCGACCGCCGAGGTGTGGACGGAGGAGTTCCGCCTCAACGTGCTGACGACGGTGCTGCTCGGCGAGGCGCTGCTGCCCGCGATGCCGCGGCCGGGCGGCCGGATCGTCGCGATGAGCTCGGTGGCCGCCCTGCGCGGTGCGGGCTCGTACGGCGCGGCCAAGGCGGCGATCAACTCCTGGGTGACCGGCACGGCCGCGCGCGTGGCCGCCGACGGGATCACGGTGAACGCCGTCGCGCCGGGCTTCGTGCCGGACACGGAGTTCTGGGCGGGACGGCTCGACGACGCCGAGTACGGCCGACGACTGKCCCGCGTGCCGATGGGACGGCCGGGCACGGTCGACGAGATCGCGGCCGCCGTGGCGTACCTCGCGTCGCCCGACGCCGGCTGGACCACGGGCCAGGTGCTGGGGGTGCACGGCGGGGCGGTGCTGGCGCGGCTCTGAGAACGATGTATCGCTAGGGGTTGTCAAAGATCTATCGACGATATATCGTTACGTCGTCTGGTCGAGATCACGCACCTCCCGGACCCGCCGGCGGCCACCTCGGCCCCGCGGCCCCGCGGCCCCACATCGTCAAGGAGACACCCCCATGCGACACCCCCACCACCACTCCCACGGCCGCTTCGTCGGCCCCCAGCTCGACACCTCCGACCCGACCGCCCCGCGCGGCCGCAACCGCCGCCGACGCGGCGACTTCCCCGACGCCCCCTACGAGGAGGGCTTCGACCCTCGGCGCGGCGGACCCCGCGGCGCGTTCCCGCACGAGCACCACGARCACGGCGGCCACGGCCACCGCGGCTTCGGTCCGGGCGGTCCGCGCGGCTTCGGCGGCCCCGGCTTCGGCGGCGGTCCCGGTGGCCGCGGACCCGGCCGACGCGCCGGGCGCGGTGACATCCGCGCCGCGATCCTGCTGCTCCTCGCCGAGGAGCCGATGCACGGCTACCAGCTGATCCAGCAGATCGGCGAGCGGTCCGGCGGCACGTGGCGGCCCAGCCCGGGCGCCATCTACCCGGCGCTCAACCTGCTCGAGGACGAGGGCCTCATCGCCATCACCTCCGAGTCCGGCCGCAAGATGGCCACGCTCACGGAGGCCGGCGGCACCTACGTCACCGAGAACGCCGAGCAGCTGGGCACCCCGTGGGAGGACGCCGCGAGCCGGCCGACCTCGCCCGGTCGTGCCCTGCGCGGCGCCCTCGAGGCGCTGGCTGCGGCCGCCCACCAGGTCGCCCGCACGGGCACGGACCAGCAGGCCACCAAGGCGCTCGAGGTCCTCGACCGCGCCCGCCGGGACCTGTACCTGATCCTGGCCGGCGACCCGACTCCGACCTCGGAGCCCGCCCCGGAGGACTGACCTCCGCATTCCGACGAGGCACCCCCGCGATGGCGGGGGTGCCTCGTCGCGTCACTGGACCCGGGACGTCTGCGCGGCCACCCCGGTTCGCAGCTCCGCGAGAGCCCACCCGAAGGCCACGACCGTCACTGCGGCGAGCGCGCCGAGCGCCGGGACGGCAGCGAGCAGCGGGACCAGCCCGACGGTGACTGCGGCGCCCACCAGTCGGGCGACCGGCCAGCGAGACCCGGCGGACCGCAGGAAGACGGCGGTCCCGACGAGGTACGTGGCCACCTCACCGGCGAGCGCCGCGGCGCCGAACGTGCCGAACGCCTCGGACGACCCGACCTCCGCCATGGCCTCCTCGACCCCGAGCGCCGCGACGACCACGCCCGCGATCAGCACGTAGTGCAGGTAGGTGTACGCGAGCGTCCCGTACTCGGCGCGGGGTACGCCCTCGAGCCGGGCGAGGACGTGCTCGGCGACGTCGGCGGTCCGCAGGAAGTAGACCCACCACAGCACGAGGGCGAGCGCGATGCACAGGACGGCACCGGCGATCACGGGGACGCCGACCGGCAGGCGGGAGGCGCCGACGCCGATCGCGACCACGGACTCGCCCAGCGCCAGGATGACGACCAGGCCGTAGCGCTCGGCCCAGTGCGCCGGGGAGTGCAGTCGCCAGTCGCCGCCCCACCCGGTCAGCAGCGTCAGCCCCACGTCCCACACCAGGGCGCCGAGCCAGATCCAGGTCTGCGCGGGCGGCCCGACCAGCGCGCCGACCACCAGCAGCACGAGGGACGGGAGCATCGCGACGACCTGGGTCAGCAGCACCTGGCGCTGCAGCGCCCGGTCTCCCGCCCCGGCCACCAGGTACAGCGAGGTGTGCACCAACCGGACGACGGCGTAGGCCACTACCAGCACGAGAGGTCCGTCCAGCCCGCCGGGCAGGTCCTCGAACGCCTCGGGCACGGCCAGGGTCGCGACGAAGATCGCGGCCATGGCCACCCCCATCCCCACCCGCAGGACGCCCTGGTCGGCGGGCGACTGGTTGGCGAGCCAGCTGTACGACGTCCACGTCCACCAGAGGAAGGCGAGGACGATCAGCGCCTGCAGGACGCCCAGGCCGGAGTGCGTCTCGGCCATCAGGCGGCTGACCTGCGTGAACGCGTACACGTACACGAGGTCGAAGAACAGCTCGAACGTGGTGACGCGGTGCCCCTCGTCGGAGGTCCGCAGGCCGAGGCGTCGGATCACGCGCCCACCCTGCCGGACGGTGCGGCCAGGGTCGAGGGGGTCAGCCGAGCGGCATCGCGAACCGCGCGTGGACGCCCGGCGAGTACAGGACGGAGTCCGGCGGCCGCGATGCCACGCCCGACAGGCCCCCGGCGGCCACCAGCTCGTCGTCCAGCGACACCAGCGACGCGCGCCGCAGCGGCCACGGCTCGTGCTCGTTCGGCACGAACCGGGTCCGGCCGCGCAGCACGGTGTGCATGCCCCAGCGGGCGGTGAGGAAGTCGGCCAGCGGGTCGTCGACCACCGCCTCGCGGGACGGCCGGACCACGATCCGCGACGAGGGCCGGGTGCCGGTGAGCCGCGTCGAGCGGTAGTCGATGGCGTCGCCGGTCCGGCGGATCGACATCCGCGCCCACTGGTACGGCACGTTCATCACGGTCCGCGCGCCGAGCACCGTGAGCGCGCGCGACGCCTCGAGCGAGCGGAACAGCACCCCGCGCCGGCCCTCGTCGTCCACGGTGTAGAGCCGCACGTTGATCTCGGGGAACGTGCCGATGTACGGCAGCGCCGGCCCGGGCACCAGCGTGAACCGGGCCATCCGGAACGCGATGAGGCCGACCCACGACGAGCCGTCGAGCTCGTCGGGCCGCGTGCCGGCCGGCAGGAGCGGTGCGACGGCGTCGGACGGCACCCGCCAGTGCAGGAAGCTGGCCCGCTGCCAGTCCTGCGACAGGATCACGCGCCCGGCGAGCGGCGGCGCGGTCGAGCTGATGGGTTCCACCGGGCCCACGGTAGGCGCGCTCGCGCGGGCCCGCCGCGCACGCGGGCGGGCCGGCGAACCCTGGGTCCGCCGAGCCGGAGCGTCGAGAACGGCAGTTCTCCGCGAGAACGTCATTTCAAGGTGACGTTCTCGCGGGGAACTGCCGTTCTCGGGGCGGGGGCGGGGGCCGGCGGCCCCTTCCGGCTCAGCCGGCCGGGATCGTTGCCGTGTCGATGACGAAGCGGTAGCGGACGTCGCTGTCGACCACGCGGTCGTAGGCCTTGTCGACGTCGTCGGCGGTGATGGTCTCGATCACCGAGCCGATGCCGTTCGCCGCGCAGAAGTCGAGCATCTCCTGCGTCTCGCGGATGCCGCCGATGTTGGACCCGGACAGGTTCCGACGAGCCGCGGTGAGCGAGAAGACCCGGAACGACTGCTTGTTCTCGGGGAGCCCGACGAACACGAGCGACCCCTCGAACCGCAGCAGCGAGAGGTACGCGTCGACGTCGATGTCCGCGCCGACCGTGCTGATGATCAGGTCGAACGAGCGGCGCAGGTCGCGGAACGTCTGCCGGTCGCTGGTGGCGTAGTAGTGGTCCGCGCCCAGCGTCAGGCCGTCCTCCTTCTTGGACAGCGACTGGCTGAGCACGGTGACCTCGGCGCCGAGCGCGCTGGCCAGCTGCACGCCCATGTGCCCGAGCCCGCCCATGCCGACGATCGCCACCTTCGTGCCCGGCCCGGCGCCCCAGTGCTTGAGCGGCGAGTAGAGCGTGATGCCGGCGCACAGCAGGGGAGCGGCGACGTCGAGCGCGATGCCCTCGGGGATGCGCAGCGCGTAGTTCTCGTCCACCACGATCTGCGTGGAGTAGCCGCCGTAGGTGGGCGACCCGTCGTACGCGTTGGAGTTGTACGTGCCGACGTTGCCCTTCAGGCAGAACTGCTCCTCGCCGGCCAGGCACATCTCGCACTCGCGGCACGAGTCGACGAAGCAGCCGACGCCGGCGCGGTCACCCACGGCGTGCTTGGTGACGCCCGACCCGACGGCCGAGATGATGCCCGCGATCTCGTGCCCGGGCACCATCGGGAAGCGGGCCTTGCCCCACTCCTCGCGCGCCTGGTGGATGTCGGAGTGGCAGATGCCGGCGTAGGCGATGTCGATGAGGACGTCGTGCTCACCCAGCTCGCGACGCTCGATCGTGCCGCGCTCGAAGGGCGCGCCGGCGGCGGGGGTGAGCAGGGCGGGGACGGTCAGCGGCACAGGGGTCTCCTCGGGAACGAGCGGGTGGCTGGTCCCATCATGCGCCAGCCGCGATCCAGCCGCGTGTCATCGCCTGTACCGCGGACCCGTCGAGGTCGGCCAGCTTGGTGCCCGCGAACGCCCGGGCCGTCGGGGACGTCTGCACGCGGACGGGCGGGTCCTCGTCCATGAGGAGCTCGACCAGGAGGGCGGCGACGTCGTCGGCGGACTGCGCGTGCGCGAAGGCGCCCGAGGTCCGCTCGAGGTACGCGGCCAGCAGGGGCCCGTAGACGTCGTCGCCCTCGGCTGGACGTCCGACGTTGGCGACGAACTCGCTGGCGACCGCCCCCGGCTCGACGATCACGACGGCGACGCCGAGCGCTGCGGCCACGGGCGCGAGGCTCTCGAGGAACCCCTCGACCGCGAACTTGGCCGCGCAGTACGCGTCGTTGAACGGCTGGCCGACGACCCCGCCGACGCTCGAGATGGTCAGCAAGCGCCCGCCGACCGCGCGCAGGTGGGGCAAGGCCGCCTGGGTGACCGCGACGACCCCGAAGTAGTTGAGCTCCATGGACGACCGGAACGCGTCCATGCCGAGCGTCTCGGCCGTGCCCACCTGCCCGGCGCCGGCGTTGTTGATCACCGCGTCGAGCGTGCCGTGCGTGGCGACGACGTCCGCGATCACCGACGACACCGCGTCGTGGTCGGTGACGTCCAGCGCGCGGACGTCGAGCGGGAACCCGCCGCCGCGCTCGCGCAGGGCGCCGGCCTTCGACAGGTCACGCATCGTCGCGACGGTGGTCCAGCCGGCGTCCGCGGCGGCCAGCGCCGTCTCGAGCCCGATGCCGGTCGACGTGCCGGTGATGAGGACGGTGGGCATGGGGACCTCCGGGGACGACGAGGGCGGGCGGATCAWTGATCCGCCCGCCCGCCTCGATCCGCTCAGTCCTGCGCGAGGCCCACGGTGTGGCCGTCGATGTCCTTCAGGGTCGCGACGGTCCGGGTGCCGCCGACCTTCGTCGCGTCCTGGACGACCGTGGCGCCCGCCGCGACGAGCGCGTCGCGGGTGGCGGCGAGGTCCGCCACGTGCCAGTAGTAGACCGGTCCCTCGCTCACGTCGCCGTTGGGGTTGAGGCCGAAGTGCTGCCCGGCGACGTCGAACCCGACGTAGTACGGCGCGTCGTGCGCGGGCTCGACGCCCAGCAGCTCGGTGTAGAACGCCTTCGACGCGGCGAGGTCGCTCACCGGGACGACCACGGTCTTGATGCCTTCGGTCATGGTCCTGCTCCTTCGTCTCGTGGGCCCTGCGGGCCGCTCTCACGCTACTGACGGACCGGGTCGCCACAACGTGACGGCCGACCGGAGGACGACCCGGATCTCCGCCGCGCGGCTGAGGCGACCGGGCTCGTGCAGACGCGACGATGGCGCCATGACGACAGCCGTGATTGCCGATGCGCCATCCGCCACGACGGCTGACTGGCGGGAGCGGGTGCCGTCGATCGTTGCGGCATCGCTGGTGGCGGGGTTCCTGCTGGTCACGCCGCGCGTCGTCGGCTACTACGCGGACTACGACGGCTCGTCGGGCTGGGACGTCGTGCCGGGGGTCGACCTGTTCGCCGTCGTCGCCGGCGCCTGCGTCGTGGTCGCGGTCCTGCTCGGGCGCCGATGGCCGGTCTGGAGCACGCTGCTGGCGCTCCTGCCGTTCCTTGCCGTTCCGTGGCATGGCGCCTTCATCTGGGGTTGGTGGTTGGCGATCCTTGCCGTGGCGGCGCTCGCTGCGCTCGATGGCCTGCGTCGTGCCATCGTGCCCACGGCCGCCGCCCTGCTCGTCGTCGCCTGGTACTGCGGCACCGAGACCCCGGCGTACCTGCCGATCGGTCCCGTCACGTCCGGCACCCAGCCCGGCTATCGGTGGATCACCCTCGTGATCTACACCTTCTGGGTCCTCGCGGTCGTCGGCGTCGCCGCGGCACTGGGTGCCTCGCGGCGGTCGCGCCGGCGCGCGGTCGCGGCGTACGTCACCGAGCAGCACGCCCTCCAGATCGAGTCCCTCGCCGGCGAGCGCGCCCGCCTGGCCCGCGACCTGCACGACGTCGTCGCGCACCACGTCTCGCTGGTCGCGGTCCGCGCGGAGTCCGCGCCGTACCTGCACCCGGGCCTGAACGACGACGCCCGCGGGGTGCTCGCGGCGATCGCCCTCGACGCCCGCGAGGCGCTCACCGAGCTCCGGCAGGTGCTCGTCGTCCTGCAGCGCACGTCCGACGAGGGCGACCGCGCGCCCCAGCCGACGGCGTGCGACGTCGACACGCTCGTGGCGAGCGCCGTCGCCGCGGGGCAGTCCGTCGAGATCGAGGGAGCCTGGCGCGACGTCCCCCCGGCGGTCGGGTACGTGCTCTACCGGGCGGTCCAGGAGGGCTTGACGAACGCGCGCCGGCACGCGCCGGGCACCACGGCCAGGCTCGCGAAGACGCAGACCGGCGACTTCGTCGGGTTCGCGCTGAGCAACCCGGTGGACGGCGGCACGAGCGAAGGCCGAGGCCTCATCGGCATGCGGGAACGCGTCGAGGCGCTCGGTGGCACCATGTCCGCCGTGGTCGTCGACAAGCGGTTCGTGCTCGAGATCGCGCTGCCCGCATGACGCGCGTCGTCGTCGCCGACGACCAGCCGGTGGTCCTGCAGGGGTTCGCCGCCATCCTCGGCGCGGCCCCCGACCTCGACGTGGTCGGCGCCGCGAAGGACGGTCGCGAGCTGCTCGACCTCGTCGCCCGCGAGCAGCCCGACGTCGCGGTGGTCGACGTGCGCATGCCGGTGCTCGACGGCATCGCCGCCACGGCCAGGATCACCGCCGCGCACCCCTCGACCAAGATCCTCATCCTCACCACGTTCGACCTCGACGAGTACGTCTACGACGCCCTGCGCGCGGGGGCGAGCGGCTTCCTGCTCAAGGACGTGACGGCGGACCGGCTGGTGGAGGCGGTGCGGGCGGTGGCCGACGGCTCCCTGCTGCTCGGCCCGACGGTGACTCGCCGCCTGGTCGAGGACTTCACGACGCGGACGCCGGTCCCGACGGCGCGCAAGGGACTGGCCGACCTGACCCCGCGTGAGCTCGAGATCCTGCGCGCCGTCGCCCGCGGGCTGTCCAACGCCGAGATCGGCGCGGAGCTGTGGATCGCGGAGCCCACCGTGAAGTCGCACGTGTCCGAGGCGCTGCGCAAGCTCGGCTGCCGCGACCGGGTCCAGCTGGTGATCGCCGCCTACGAGTCGGGGCTGGTCTGACGCCGGCCGACGTACAGCAGGTGGCCCGCCGTGCCGAGCACGCTCGGGTCGGTCGCGCTCGCCACGAGCCGGTCCAGCAGCCGCAGGTAGGTCGCGGGCTGCTCCACTCGCAGGGCCTCGAACCCGTCCTCCACACCGGTGAGGAACCCGTGGGTCGACGCCACGAGCACCGTGTCGAACCCGTGCGACTCGAAGAACGGGGCCACGGCGGTGGGCTCCACGCCGTAGACGTGCGTGAAGCGGCCGGCCACGGCGTTCTCGAAGATGCCCTCGTCGAGCAGCCGGTCGAGCAAGGCCGGGTCCTCGAGCTGCCACCGCTCGTCGGCCAGCGACAGCACGCGGCGCAGCGAGACGTACCGGGGCATGAGCGCGACGGCGACGAGGGCGCCCGGTCGGGTCACCCGGGCGAGCTCCGCGGCCGCCTGCGCTCGGTCCGAGGAGGTGGTCAGGTGGTACATCGGCCCGAGCGACAGGACGGCGTCGAACGTGTCGTCGGCCCACCTCGACAGGTCGCGCGCGTCGATCTCGACGACCTCGCGGACGGTTCCCGCCGGCAGCGACGACGCCGCGATGGCGAGCAGCTCGGGCGAGAGGTCCGCGAGCGTGACGTCCCAGCCGAGCTCGGCCAGCCACACGGAGTACGGCCCGGTGCCGCCGCCGAGGTCGAGCGCGCGGCCCGGGGCGCCGAGGTGCGGCTCGAGGAGGCGGGTGGTCAGCACGCGCTCGAGCAGCCCCTCCGGGGAGAGCAGCCGGTCGCGCTCGTGCAGGCGCCGGTCGGCGTAGTACGCCCGCACGGCCTCGGCGTCCATCAGGGCCGCTTCACGAGCGCCAGCACGCCCCAGCCGAGGTACGGCCGCCGGTAGGTCACGTAGTGCAGCGGAGCCGTCGACAGCTCCTCGCGGAACGCGGGCGCCAGCGGGTCGTCGGGGTGCTCGTCGAGGAACCGGCGCAGGTTGAGCCACTGCGCGGCCACGTAGCGGTCCCAGCTGGCCTCGTCGGCGAGCACCATCTCGACCACGTCCCAGCCGGCCTCCTGCACCTGCGACACCAGGCCGGGCAGCGTCAAGAAGTCGCCGATCTCCTTGGCCTCCTCCGGAGGCTCGGCACGCCAGAACGGTTCGCCGACGAGCGCGAGCCCGCCGGGCGCCAGCGAGCGCTCGAGCAGGGCGAGGGTGCCGACGACGCCCCCGCCGATCCAGGTCGCCCCGACGCAGGACGCGACGTCGACGGGCGTCGGGGCCACGAATCCGGACGCGTCGGCGAGCACGAACTCCACGTCCACGCCGAGGGACGCCGCGCGCTCGCGGGCTGCCTCGACGAACGGCGGGTTGAGGTCGACGCCGGTGCCGACGATGCCGTGGTCCCGCGCCCAGGTGCACAGCAGCTCGCCCTTGCCGCACGCCAGGTCGAGCACCGAGGACCCGGGACGGAGGTCGAGCGCGCGCCCCAGCGTCGCCAGCTGCTCGTCGGTGAACGGGTCGAGGATCCGGTGACTGCTCTCGCGGATGGCGTGGTAGCGCAGTGCGTCGCTCATGGCCCGGACGCTACGACCGGCCTGTACTGCGGGCGACCCCATTACTCAGATAACCGAGGCAACTGGCACAGTGGCGACATGACAGCAGGCAGACGACTGGTCCCGGCCCTCGTCTACGCCGCGCTCGCGGCCGCCGTCATCAGCTCCCTGGGCCTGCTGCTGGTGCCGACGATCGCGGTCGCCTTCGGCATCTCGGTCAGCGCCGCCCAGTGGACCCTGACCCTCAACCTGCTGGTCGGCGCCATCGCGACGCCCGTGCTCGGGCGGCTCAGCGACGGCCCGCACAAGAAGCGGATCCTGTTGGTCACGCTGGTGGTCATCCTGGTCGGCTCGGTGCTGGCGGCGACCGCGCCCACGTTCGGGGTGCTGCTGGCCGGCCGCGCGCTGCAGGGGCTGTCCTACGCGATCACCCCGATGACGATCGCCCTGGCCCGGCGCTACTCGCCGCCCGAGAAGGTCCAGGCAGGGATCGCGTCCTTGTCCGTGACCGTGGCCACCGGGATCGGGCTGGGGTACCCGCTGACCGGGATCATCGCCGCCTCGTTCGACTGGCGCTGGGCGTTCTGGTTCGCCGCGGCGTTCGTCGTCTCGGCGATCGTCGTCGTGGTGCTCGCGGTGCCCCGAGGTCCCGACGACCGCGGACTGCGGCACCCGTTCGACACCCTGGGCGCAGCGCTGCTGGGCGTCGGGCTCGCGGCCCTGCTGCTCGGCATCAGCGAGGGACCGAACTGGGGCTGGGCGTCCGCGACGACGATCGCCGTGCTCATCGGCGCCGCCGCCGTGCTCGCCGTCTGGGTGTGGCGAGAGGTCGCGACGGACCACCCGCTCATCCGGCTCGACCTGCTGCGCCGGTCCGACGTGCTCCTGGCCAACGCGACCGCGCTCAGCATCGGCATGGCGATGTACATCGGCGTCTCGGTGATCAGCCTCGTCGCGCAGGCACCCACGTCGACCGGCTATGGGGTCGGTCTGCCGCTGTTCTGGGCCGGGTTCGTCATGCTGCCGATCTCGGTCGGCAGCCAGGTGGCCAGCCGCGTCGCCCGGGCGCAGGCGCACCGGCTCAGCTTCACGGTGCTGCTGCCCATCGGCGCCGCCTTCGTCACGGTGGCCAACCTGCTGCTGCTGGTCGCGCACGACGGGCTGTGGGAGCTGCTGCTCGGCATGCTGCTGATCGGGATCGGCATCGGCACCACGTATGCGGCCATGCCGGGCCTGATCGCCCGCGGGGTGGTCGCGCAGGAGCTGGGCAGCGCGGTGTCGTTCAACCAGGTGCTGCGGACGGTCGGAGGATCGGTCGGGGCGGCCGTCGCGGGCGCCGTCATCGCGAGCCACCTGGGCCCGGACCTGCACCCGACCGCCGACGCCATCGAGCTGACGTTCGCGATCGCGTCGGTCGCCTGTGCCCTGGTGTTCCTGGGCCTGGCCACGCACGCCGTCCTGTCGGTGCGGCGCGCGCGCCGGACGGTCGTGCACCTGGCGGACGTCGTCCACGAGATCCAGGAGCACGAGCCGCACGACGCGACGCCGGAGCCGGAGCGCGCCGGGGCCTTCGATGCGCCTTGAGACCGCCTACATGTCGCGGTAGCGGACCGCCTTGGCCAGCGCGGCGCGCATGTCGTCGGCGTCGCGCGGCTGCACGTAGGCCGGCTCGTCGCGCTGGAAGCGCCAGCCCTCGGCCAGGTCGCCCGCGTCCACGACGTCGAAGCCGATCTTCTCGACCAGCGCCGCCACGGTGGCCTTGGCGTCCGCCGAGTCCCCGGCGATGGGGAGCGCACGGCGTCCCGGGGTGCTGGCGGGCACGCCCTGCGAGGCGAGGTCGCTGAACTGGATGTTGTTGAACGCCTTCACCACGTGGGACTCGGGAAGGTGGCTCTGCAGCAGCTCCGAGACGGTGGTCGACTCGTCGTCGAGCGGGGCGATCTGGCCGTCGCGCTGCGGGTAGTAGTTGTTGGTGTCGATGACGACCTTGCCGGCCAGCGGCGCGACGGGGACGTCGGGGATGTTCTTCGTCGGGATGGTGACGACGACGATGTCGCCCGCCTCGGCTGCCTCGGTCGAGGTCGCCGCGCGGGCGCGATCGCCGAGCTGGTGGACGAGGTCGGTGAGGGTCTCCGGACCGCGGGAGTTGCTCACGACGACGTCGTACCCCAGGTCGATCGCGAGCTGGGCCAAGGTGCCGCCGATGTGTCCGGCGCCGATGAATCCGATGGTGGTCATGGTGTGGCGCAACCTCCGCGTCGGGCCGCCTGTTCCCGCGTAGCCTCGGCGCGTGACCCGTTCCGCCCCGCACCCGTGGCACGGCACGCCGGTGGCCGACGCCCCCGCGGTCGTCGTCGGTGTGATCCCGGGGCAGAAGCCGGTGGTCGTGCACCGCGCCGCCGCTCTCGCCGGCTCGCTCGGCGCCTCGCTGCTCTGCGTCTGGTCGGACCCGGCGCGGACTTTCGTCGCGGAGGAGCCGGACGGCGCGCTGGTGACCACCCCGCTGGACCCGGACCACGCGGACAGCGGCGAGGGCGACGGCGTGGCAGAGACTGCGATGGCACTCGAGCTCGAGCGGCACCTCGACGGCGTCGACGTGCCGTGGCGGTTCGTCTACACGGTGGGCGAGGCGTCGCGGGCGCTTGCCCGGGTGGCGCGCCGGGAGGGGGCGACCCTCATCGTGATCGGCAGCCGCCGCCCGGGGCTCGGCGGTTGGATGAACCACCTCATCGGCGGCTCGACCGCCGGCCACCTCGCGCACACGCAGCCGCTCCCCGTCACGATCGTCCCGCAGGAGCCGACCTCGTGACCCGTCCGGCCCACCTCGACCCGCGGCTCGTCGCGGTGGTCGCGGTCGGTGGTGCGGTGGGGACCGCGGCGCGGTGGGCTCTGACGCAGGCCGTCGGCACCTCGGCTTCCGGGTGGCCGACCGCGACCTTCGTCGAGAACCTGCTCGGCTCGTTCCTGCTGGGAGCCTTGCTCGAGGCGTTGCTGCGGCACGGGTCGGAGTCCCGCCGAGGACGCCTGGTGCGCCTGGGCGCGGGCACGGGCGTGCTGGGCGGGTTCACCACGTTCAGCAGCCTGGCGATCGAGATGGAGCGGCTGATCGCCGGCGGTCAGGTGACGATGTCGCTGATCTACGGCGCCCTCAGCGTGGTCCTGGGGCTGCTGGCGTGCGTGGCCGGTATCGCGGTCGCGGCCCGGCACCATGACGGGCGGCGGGCGCGATGACCGTGCTGCTCGTCGCGCTGCTCGGCGGGATCGGCGCCGCCACGCGGTTCGTCGTCGACGGCTCGGTGCGCAGCCGGTGGACCCGCGTGTTCCCGCTGGCCACGCTCGTCGTCAACGTCACGGGGTCGTTGCTCATCGGCCTGCTCAACGGCGCGCACCTGTACCACGGGCTCGGTCCGGCCTGGCTGGCCGTCGCCGCGACGGGGTTCTGCGGCGGGTACACCACGTTCTCCACCGCCATGGTCGAGACGGTCCGCCTGATCCAGGCCGGCGAGCTGCGCCGGGCGACGGTGAACGCCGTCGGCTCCCTCGTGCTCTGCCTCGCGGCGGCGGCGCTCGGGGTCGCCGTGATGGCGCTCTGACGCACGACCGTGCTATTCATGTCGCATGGGCAAGGGTGAGGCCACGCGGCAGGCGGTGATCGACCAGGCGGTCGAGATCGCCGGGCGCCTCGGCGTCGCCGGCCTGACCATCGGCACGCTCGCCTCCGCGACCGGCATGTCGAAGAGCGGTCTGTACGCGCACTTCCGGTCCAAGGAGGCGCTGCAGCTGGCCGTCCTGGCCAGCGCCCGCGAGCACTTCGTCGCGCAGGTGATCCGCCCCGCGCTGGCCGCGCCGCGCGGTGAGCAGCGGATCCGGGTGCTGTTCGAGAAGTGGCTGGTCACGTCCACCGGCGGCTCGGCGGGCTGCCTGTTCGTCTCCGCGGCCACGGAGTTCGACGACCAGCCGGGTGCGGTCCGGGACCAGCTGGTGCGCGACCACTGGGACCTGCTCGACTCCCTGGCGCAGATGTACCGCTCCGGGGCGAAGGACGGGGCGTTCCGCGACGACCTGGCGCCCGAGCAGCTCGCGCACGACCTCAACGGCCTCATGCTCGGCCACTTCCACGCCTGCCGGTTGCTGCACGACCCGGCCGCCGAGGCGCGTACCCGCTTCGCCTTCGAGCGGCTGATGCAGTCGCTCCTCGTCACCGACTGATCAAGGGATCACCGCCATGGACGCATCCACGACCGGAAAAAGCACGACCGTTCGTACGCAGCTGCCGCCCATCCCGCGCGCCGTCCGGATGGCCGTCGGCGCGCTCGACGCGGTCGCGCCCGAGCTCGTCGCCCGCGGCGCACTGCGGCTGTGGTGCCGACCGGCCCGGGCGAAGGTCCGACCGGCGATCCCCGGCGGCACCGCGTTCCGCGTCGGCCCGATCGTGGGCCAGGCCTGGGGCGACGGTCCGCTCGTCTACCTCGTGCACGGGTGGGGCGGTCACCGGGCGCAGCTGGCGACCCTCGTCCAGCCGCTGGTCGACGCCGGCCTGCGGGTGGTCGCCTACGACGCCCCCGCGCAGGGCGACTCGGGGCCGGGCGCCTTCGGTCGGCGACGCACGACCCTGCCCGAGATGATGACCGCGCTCGACACCGTGATCGCGGCGCACGGGCCGGCGCACGCCGTCGTCGGCCACTCGATGGGCGCTGCGGCGAGCGCGCTGGCGGTGCTCGACGGCACGGCCACGGAGCGCCTCGTGCTGGTCACGCCGCTCGCCGACCCCAGCACCTACACCGTGGGCTTCGCGCACGCCCTGGGCTTCAGCGAGCAGACGCGGCACCGGTTCGTCGTGCGCATGGAGACGCTTGCGGGGCGCAGGCTGGCCGACCTCGACATCCCGGTCCGCGCCGCGAACGCGCACAGCGCCCTGCCGGCGGCGCTGATCCTCAGCGACCGGGACGACAAGGAGGCCGACCACGAGGACGGCGCCCGCATCGCCCGCGCGTGGCCGGGCGCCGAGCTGGTGCTCAGCGAGGGGCTCGGGCACCGGCGGATCCTGCGCGACGCGGAGACGATCAAGCGGATCGTGGCGTTCGCGTCCGACTGATCGGGGGCTACAGGCGCTTCTCGACGAGGACGACGTCCCGCCACTGGTCCGCGCGCGGCCCGTACGTCATGCGGCCCAGCCGCTCGCGCGTGCCGACGACGCGGAACCCGGCGGCCGCGTGGACCGCGAGGCTGGTCTCGTTCTCGGGGAAGATCCCGGACTGCACGGTCCAGACGCCCTTGCCGCGGGCGTCGTCGAGCAGGGCGAGCAGGAGAGCCCGTCCGATCCCGCGGCCCTGCGCGGCAGGGTCGACGTAGACCGAGTGCTCGATGACGCCGGCGTACGCGCACCGGTCGGAGACGGCCGACGCCGCGGCCCAGCCGACGACCTCCCCGTCCTCGTCGACGGCGACCAGCCGGTGGTCGGGCAGCTTGCCGGCGTCGAACGCCTCCCAGGTCGGCGGCGCCGCCTCGAAGGTCGCGTGACCCGTGGCGATGCCCGCCGCGTAGATCCGCTCGACCGCCGGCCAGTGCGCCTCCGTCAGGGGGACGATGTTCACGCGGCGGCCCCGGCCGTCAGGTGCGTCCCGAGCTGGTGCGTGACGGCGTCGAGCGCGCCGGGGACGACCGCGTAGTACGCCCACACCCCGCGCTTGTCGCGCGTGATCAGCCCGGCGTCGGCCAGCACCTTGAGGTGGTGCGACACGGTCGGCTGGCTCAGGCCGACGGGTTCGGTCAGGTCGCACACACAGGCCTCGGCGCCGTCGTGCGCCGCGATCAGCGACAACAGCCGCAGCCGCGCGGGGTCCGCCAGGGCCTTGAGCACCTGGGCGAGGTCGACCGCGGCCTGCTCGGTGATCGCGTCTCGGGTGGGGGGAACGCAGCAGGCGGCGGACGCGAGGGGCAGCAGATCGAGGGCCATGGAACTCATTCTGCCCCGAGACATTGACACTTGTCGATGTCTCGCGGCATCGTACGTATCGATGGTTGTCGATGCCTGAGGAGGCGGACGAGATGGATGACGTGCGGGAGCAGGTGCGGCAGCGGTACGCCCTCGCCGCGGTGCAGGCCGACGGGTGCTGCAGCGCCGGAAGCTGCGCGCCGGGCTCGATCGAGGTCGACGAGCGGTTCGGCGCCGGCCTCTACGACGCGCAGGACGCGGTGAGCCTCCCGCCCGAGGCGCTCGCGGCGTCGCTGGGCTGCGGCAACCCGCTCGCCGTGGCCGAGCTGCGGGCCGGCGAGCGCGTGCTCGACCTGGGCTCGGGCGGAGGGATCGACGTGCTGCTGTCGGCTCGCCGCGTCGGCCCGACAGGCTTCGCCTACGGGGTCGACATGACGGACGAGATGCTCGACCTGGCCCGCGCGAACGCCGCCAGGGCCGGCGCGACCAACGTCGAGTTCCGCAAGGGGACCATCGAGGACCTGCCGCTCGACGACGCGGCGGTCGACGTGGTCATCTCGAACTGCGTGGTCAACCTGTCCACCGACAAGCAGGCGGTCCTGGCCGAGGCGTACCGCGTGCTCGTGCCGGGCGGCCGCGTCGGTATCTCGGACGTCGTCGCCGAGGACCACCTCACGCCGCAGGAGCGCGGTGAGCGCGGGTCGTACGTCGGCTGCATCGCCGGTGCGCTGTCGCGCACCGAGTACCTCGACGGCCTCGCCGCCGCGGGCTTCGTCGACACCGAGGTCACCTTCACCCACCAGGTCGCGGACGGCATGCACGGTGCCGTGGTCCGCGCCCGCAAGCCCTCCACCGAGGAGTAGTCATGCACCCGGAGCTGTTCGCCCTGCTGCACCAGGAGCGCGAGCGTGAGCTCGAGACCGAGCTGCGGCGGCGGCTGGTGCAGCGCGAGCGTGCGTCACGGCCCGCCCCGCGGCGCCCGGGACCCGGGCTGCTGG
>NZ_JBFUKJ010000041.1:0-25962 GCF_056400905.1 Cellulomonas sp. P4_H12 | reverse complement strand
GCGTTCGTCCTGAGCCAGAATCAAACTCTCCGTAAATGTCTACATGGCACCCCACCACCCAAAGGCAGCAGAGCAACCGACACACGAAACGGTCCCGATAAGGACCAATCAGATTCGGCTGAATTGTGGCACCGCCTTCCACGGAGGTAGAAGAAACGGCACCAATCTCAACCAAGACCCACCACCTCGGCACCCACACCCCGAACAGGGCATGACCACCTATGATAGCGAGCCATATGGCATCGACTATTTGGCACACTGTTGAGTTCTCAAGGAACAGACGCGCATCTCCTCGAGATCTTTCGATCTCATCCGAGAGGCTTTGTCGTTCTGAATCCTACCTGGCTTTCCGGCCGCTTCCCGCCACCCTCTCGGGCGAGCTGGCTGCGGGCCGGGAGCCCGTCCCCATCCGGCTTCAGGGCGCACGAAGCGCCTGTCAACACGAGCGGGGGTGGCCACCCTAGGGACCAGCCACCGTGGTTCGATCCGCGGTGTCCGTTCCTCCCTCTCGGGCGACATCGAGAACATTACGCGGGTGTTGCGGCGGGTGGCAAATCCCGCCGCGGTGACCCCGGTCACCAGACCGGCTCTGGGAGCATATCCGCAGGTCACGGGCCCGGGAGCGACGACGAACCCCCGCGGCCCGGGGTGGGCGCGGGGGTTCGCCGGGCGGTATGCCGGGATCAGGCGTGCGCGTCGACCACGGCGAGGGTGCGCTTGCCGCGGCGCAGGACCGCCCAACGCCCGTGCAGGAGGTCGTCGGGCGTGAGGACGGCGTCCTCGGAGGCGACGCGCACGTTGTTGACGGAGGCACCGCCCTCGGCGATCGCCCGCCGGGCTGCGCCCTTGCTCGTGACGACCCCGGTGGCCGCCAGCAGGTCGGCGATGCCGTCGCCGGCTGCGCCCGACGCCGACGGCAGCTCGGCGACGGCCGCCGCCAGCGTCGCGGCGTCGAGGTCGGCAAGCGACCCGCGGCCGAACAGCGCCTGGCTGGCGGCGACCACCTGGTCCGCTGCGTGCGACCCGTGCACGAGCGCCGTGACCTCGTAGGCGAGGGCCCGCTGGGCCTCGCGCGCCGCCGGGCGGGCGGCGACGGCGTCGGCAAGCTCCTCGATCTCCTCCCGCGAGCGGAACGAGAACACCTTGAGGTAGCGGATCACGTCGGCGTCGTCGGCGTTGAGCCAGAACTGGAAGAACGCGTACGGGCTGGTGAGCTCCGGGTCCAGCCAGACGGTGCCCGTCTCGGTCTTGCCGAACTTGGTCCCGTCCGACTTGGTGATCAGCGGCGTGGTGAGCGCGTGCACCGACACCCCGTCGGCCTTGCGGATGAGCTCCACCCCGGAGAGCAGGTTGCCCCACTGGTCGCTGCCGCCGGTCTGCAGCGTGATCCCGTGCCGTCGGAACAGCTCCAGGTAGTCCATCCCCTGGAGGATCTGGTAGCTGAACTCGGTGAAGCTGATGCCCGTGTCGCTGTGCAGGCGGCGCGCCACCGTGTCCTTGGCCAGCATCGTGCCCAGCCGGTAGTGCTTGCCGATGTCCCGCAGGAAGTCGATGGCCGATAGGGGTGCCGTCCAGTCGAGGTTGTTCACCATGGTGGCGGCGTTCGGTCCGTCGAAGCGGAGCAGCGGCTCGATCTGCTTGCGGATGCGCTCGACCCAGCCCGAGACGACGTCCCGGTCGTTCAGCGTGCGCTCCCCCGCCATCTTCGGGTCGCCGATGAGACCCGTGGCGCCGCCGACGAGGCCGAACGGGCGGTGGCCGGCGTCCTGCAGGCGCCGGACGGTGAGGATCTGGACGAGGTTGCCGATGTGCAGGCTCGGCGCGGTCGGGTCGAAGCCGCAGTACAGCGAGACGGGGCCGTCGGACAGTGCGGTGCGCAGGTCGTCGAGGTCGGTGGTCTGGGCGATGAGCCCGCGCCACTCGAGCTCGTCGAGGATGTGGTTCACGAGGTCTCCAGGCAGTAGGCCGGCGTGCGCGCGGCGAGGAAGGGGGGCGGAGGCGTGCGGCCGGCGTCGTCGTCCCTCACGGGACGTCTACCGACGCCGGCGCGCGATACGCCGGGCGGTACGCGGAGACCGTGCGCTCGTCGGTGAGCCAGTAGCGCCAGGGGAACCGGGTGCCCTCCCCGCCCACGCCCGAGACACCCACGCGGGGGCCGCTCTTGTGGGTGGGCTGGGCGACGACCTGGTGGCGGTGCAGCACGATGTCGCCGCCGGGCTCAGTGAGGTCCGCGCCGTTGGCGCGCATGTCGAGTCCGAGCGCGACCGCGAGGCGTGCCGGGCCGCGCGCGAGCTGGCGCTCGGAGTCGACGACGCCGACGGCCTCGCGACGCTGCCACGCCAGGGCGGTGCCCTCGACGATCTCGCCGGCGCGCAGGAGCACTGCCGACGGGCTGCCGGTGGGCTGGGTGACGATGTTGAGGCAGTGGTGCAGGCCCAGGTGCCGGTACACGTACAGCCGGCCCGGCTCCGCGAACATCACCGCGTTGCGCGAGGTGCGGCCGCGGTACGCGTGGGAGCCCGGGTCGTCGGCACCGCCGTACGCCTCGACCTCGGTGATCCGGAGCGTGACGTCGCCCTCGGGCGACCGGGTCGTGAGGTAGGCGCCGAGCAGGTCACGGGCGACGGCGTTCACCTCGCGGCTGAACCAGACGCGCGCCGGGACGGCCACGAGCGCACGCGGATCAGCGGCGTCCGGGGTCTCGAGCGGTTCCGACGTGCTCACGCGCCCATCCTGCCGTACGCCTGCGGCCGCACGCTGTCGGATACCACCGCGCCGAACGCGTCCAGACGGAGGTCGGACCGCTCGCGCGTGCGCTCACGGGCGAAGTGCGCGGCCTCGTCGGCCATCCACGCGACCCAGTGCTCGCGCGCGTCGGCGCCGTCGCGGGCCAGGCCACGTTCGAGGCGCAGCTCGGGGGGTGCCTCGACCCAGACCCGCACGACGGCGATCTCGTCGGCCGCCCGCCGCGCCGACCCGCAGCCCTCGAGGACCAGGAGCCCGGGGACCGGCACGTCGACCCACTCGGCGAAGGCGCCTACGGTCCAGTCGTACCGCTGGTAGCGGCCCGGCCGGCCGCGGCGCAGCGGTTCGAGCACCTGCGCCGACAGCCGCGGCCACAGCGAGCCCTCGAGCCCCGACCACCCCTCGTAGAGGTCGTCGAGGTGGAGCACCGCGGATCCGGGAGCCGCGGCCGCGGCGATCGCGGCGGCCGCCGTCGTCTTGCCGGAGCCTGCCGGCCCGTCGACGCAGACCACGCGCACGGGACCGAGTCGGGGCGCGCTGCCCAGGGCCGCCGCCACTACCGACCCGGCGGCAGACGTCAGGCCGTCGTCCACGCCCGGAGGTCCTCGGCACGGCGGCGAGCGTCGCGCAGCTGCACGGCGACCGCGGACGGAGCCGTGCCGCCGATCGCGGAGCGGGACGCGAGCGACCCCTCGACCGTGAGCACGTCGCGCACGCCCGCCGTGAGGTGCGGCGAGATCGCCGCGAGCTCGTCGTCGGTCAGGTCCCACAGCTCGATCGCCGGCTCGTGCTCCTCGCACGCGCGGACGCACGCGCCCGCGACCTCGTGCGCGACGCGGAACGGCACGCCCTGGCGCACCAGCCACTCGGCGATGTCCGTCGCCAGCGAGAAGCCCTGCGGGGCCAGCGACGCCATGCGGTCGGTGTCGAAGGTGAGCGTCTCGACCATGCCCGCGAAGGCGGGCAGCAGGATCGTCAGCTGGTCGACCTGGTCGAAGACCGGCTCCTTGTCCTCCTGCAGGTCGCGGTTGTACGCGAGCGGGAGGCCCTTGAGGGTGGTGAGGAGGCCGGTGAGGTCGCCGATCAGGCGCCCGGCCTTGCCGCGCGCGAGCTCGGCGACGTCCGGGTTCTTCTTCTGCGGCATGATGCTCGACCCCGTGGAGTAGGCGTCGTGCAGCCGCACGAACCCGAACTCCTTGGTGGACCAGAGGATGACCTCCTCGGCGAGCCGCGAGACGTCCACGGCGAGCATCGCGGCGACGAACGCGAACTCGGCGACGACGTCCCGGGATGCCGTCCCGTCGATCGAGTTCTCCACCGGACCGGCGAACCCCAGCTCGGTGGCGACGGCCGCCGGGTCCAGCCCGAGCGACGAGCCGGCGAGCGCACCGGAGCCGTACGGCGACCKGGCGGCGCGCGCGTCCCAGTCGATCCAGCGGGAGACGTCGCGCATGAGCGGCCAGGCGTGGGCCAGCAGGTGGTGGGCCAGCAGGACCGGCTGCGCGTGCTGCAGGTGGGTGCGGCCCGGCATCGGCGCGTCGCCGGCGGCCGTGGCCTGCGCGACGAGGGCGTCGACGACGTCGAGCACCAGACCGGCGAGCGTGCGCGCCTCGTCGCGCAGGTACATCCGCACGAGGGTGGCGATCTGGTCGTTGCGGGACCGGCCGGCGCGGAGCTTGCCGCCGAGGTCCGCCCCGGCCCGCTCGATGAGCCCGCGCTCGAGGGCGGTGTGCACGTCCTCGTCCTCGAGCACCGGCAGGAAGTCGCCGGCGGCGACGTCCGTGCGCAGGCGCTCGAGCGCATCGACCATGCCGACGAGCTCGTCGTCCGTGAGCAGCCCGGCGGCGTGCAGCACGCGGGCGTGCGCGACGGAGCCGGAGATGTCGTGCCCCGCGAGCCGCCAGTCGAAGTGGGTCGACTGCGACAGCGCCTGGAGCGCCTGCGACGGGCCGCCGGCGAACCGCCCGCCCCACAGGGAGACGTTTCCGGCGGGTGCCACCGGTCCGCCGGACGCCGGGCTGAGCTGGTCAGCCACTGATCCCGCCCTGCGACCCGAGGTCCACGCCGTTGCCGAAGCGCACGTCGCGCGCCGCGGCCAGCTTGGACGACAGGCCGTAGATCTCGATGAAGCCCTTGGCCGCCGCCTGGTCGAACGTGTCGCCGGTGTCGTACGTCGCGAGGTTGAAGTCGTACAGGCTGGCGTCCGAGCGGCGGCCGGTGACCGTCGCGCGACCGCCGTGCAGGACGATCCGCACGTCGCCCGACACGTAGCGCTGCGTGTCGTCGACGAACACGTCGAGCGACTTCTTCAGCGGCGAGAACCACTGGCCGTCGTACACCAGCTCGGTCCAGCGCTGCTCGACGCCCCGCTTGAACCGCGCCTGCTCGCGCTCGACGGTGACGTTCTCGAGCTCCTGGTGCGCCGCGATGAGGGCGATCGCGCCGGGGGCCTCGTAGACCTCGCGGGACTTGATGCCGACCAGCCGGTCCTCGACGATGTCGATCCGGCCGATGCCCTGCGCGCCGGCGCGCCGGTTCATCTCCTGGATGGCCTGCAGCGGCGTCACCGGGACGCCGTCGAGGGCGACCGGGACACCGGCCTCGAACGTGATGACGACCTCGTCGGCGACCGGCGGGAACGTCGGGTCGTCCGTGTAGGTGTAGACGTCCTTGGTCGGGCCGTTCCAGATGTCCTCGAGGAAGCCTGTCTCGACCGCGCGGCCCCAGACGTTCTGGTCGATGGAGAACGGGTTGTGCTTCGTCGTCTCGATCGGGAGCGCGTTGCGCGTCGCGAACTCGATGGCCTTGTCGCGCGTCAGCGCGAGGTCGCGGACCGGCGCGAGGCACGTGAGGTCGGGCGCCAGCGACGTGATGCCGACCTCGAAGCGGACCTGGTCGTTGCCCTTGCCCGTGCAGCCGTGCGCGACCGTGGTGGCGCCGAACTGGCGGGCCGCGCGGACCAGGTGCTTGACGATGACCGGACGGGACAGCGCCGAGACGAGCGGGTAGCGGTCGAGGTACAGCGCGTTGGCCTTGAGGGCCGGCATGCAGTACTCGGTCGCGAACTCGTCGCGCGCGTCCGCCACGTACGCCTCGACCGCGCCGCAGTCGAGCGCGCGCTGGCGGATGACCTCGAGGTCCTCGCCGCCCTGGCCGACGTCGACCGCCACGGCGATCACCTCGGCGCCGGTGGCCTCGGCGATCCAGCCGATGCCCACGGAGGTGTCGAGGCCGCCGGAGTACGCGAGGACGACGCGCTCAGTCATTGTTCTTCTCTCTTCGATGTGTGCGTGCTGCTGGGGAGGGTGCTGCGGTCAGTCTGACGGACGGGTGCGCGACGGCGCGTCGGTGGCCAGCGCGAGGAAGCGCGCGGCGAGGGCCGAGCCGGTCTCGCCCTCGCGGGCGATGACCAGCACCGTGTCGTCGCCGGCGATGGTGCCGAGGATCGCGGGCAGGATCGAGTGGTCGATGGCCGAGGCGAGGAACTGCGCGGCGCCCGGCGGCGTGCGCAGSACGRCCAGGTTGCCCGACGCCTCCGCCGTGACCAGGAGCTCGGCGCAGAGCCGGGCGAGGCGGGCGGCGAGCATCTCGTCGTCCGGTCCCGCCGCCGGGGCCCGCAGACCGCCCTCGGCGGGCACCGCGTACGCGAGCGCCCCGGACGGCGTGCGGATCTTCACGGCGCGCAGCTCGACCAGGTCGCGCGACAGGGTCGCCTGCGTGACCGTGACCCCCTCGGCGGCGAGCAGCTCGGCGAGCTGCTGCTGCGAGTGGACGGTGCCGCGGGTGAGCAGCGACGTGACGAGCGCGTGCCGCGCGGCCTTGGTGTGCGGGGCGGTGACGCTCATGCGGACTCCACGAGCCAGCTGAGCAGCGCCTTCTGCGCGTGCAGGCGGTTCTCCGCCTCGTCCCAGACGACCGACTGCGGTCCGTCGAGCACCTCGGCGGTGATCTCCTTGCCGCGGTACGCGGGCAGGCAGTGCAGGACGAGCGCGTCCGGCTGCGCGAGGGCCATGGCCGCCGCGTCGACCCGGAACGGCACGAACGGCGTCTCCCGATCGGCCGCCTCGGCCTCCTGACCCATCGAGACCCACGTGTCCGTGGCGACGGCGTCCGCCCCGGCCACGGCCTCGGCGAGCGTGTGCACCACGGTGACCGACCCGCCCGTCGTGGCCGCGATGGCCGCGGCGTCGGCGAGGATCGCCGCGTCCGGGAGGTAGCCCTCCGGTGTGCCGACGCGCACGTGCAGCCCGGCGGTCGCGCCGCCCAGCAGGTACGAGTGCGCCATGTTGTTGGCGCCGTCGCCGACGTAGGCGAGCGTGCGGCCCGCGAGGCCGCCGACTCCCCCGCGGTGCTGCGCGATCGTGGCGAGGTCCGCGAGGATCTGGCACGGGTGGAAGCTGTCGGTCAGCGCGTTCACCACCGGCACGCCCGCGTGCTCCGCCATCTGCTCGAGCCGGTGCTGGGAGAACGTCCGCCAGACGATCGCCGCGACCTGCCGGCCGAGCACGCGTGCCGTGTCCTCGATCGACTCGCGCTCCCCGATCCGCGCCAGCTTGCCGTCGACGCTCAGCGGGAAGCCGCCGAGCTCCGCGATGCCGGCCGTGAAGGAGACCTGCGTGCGCAGCGTCGGCTTGTCGAAGATCACCGCGACCGCGCGCGGGCCCGTCAGCGGCGTCCGGATGAACCGGTCGTCGCGGAAGGCCAGGGCGAGCTCGAGGACGTCGCGTTGCTCGCGGGGGGTGAGATCGTCGTCGCGCAGGAAGTGCCGGGTCATGCCGGGTCACCGCCGCCCAGGTCGCCGGGAGCACAGCCGTCGCGCAGGAACTGGCGGATCGCCAGGTCACCGCCGCCCAGGTCGCCGGGAGCACAGCCGTCGCGCAGGAAGTGGCGGGTCATGCGAGGTCCCGCGGGAGGGTGGCGAGGAAGTCGACGAACGTGCCGGCCTGCTCCTGCGTCAGCAGGAACGGCGGGGCGAGCCGGATGGTCGTCGGCGTGCACGGGTTGACGATGAACCCGGCCTGCAGGGCGCGCTCGGCGACGTCGGCGGCGACCGGTGCCGTGAGCTCGATCCCGATGAGAAATCCTTCGCCGCGCACCTCCCCGACGAGGGGGTGCCCGAGCGCGGCGATCTGCTCGCGCAGGGCCGCTCCGAGCCGGCCGACGTGGGTCAGCAGCCCGTCGCGCTCGATCACGGCGATCGTGGCCAGGCCCGCGACGGAAGCCACCGGGTTGCCGCCGAACGTGGTGCCGTGCTGGCCGCGGCCGAGCAGCGTCGCCGTCCGGTCGCCGTAGGCGATCAGCGCCCCGACGGGGAACCCGCCGCCGAGCCCCTTCGCCACGGTCACGGCGTCGGGCAGGATGCCGCCGCCGATGTGCGGGTGCTGGTGCGCGAACCAGGCGCCGGTGCGGCCCATGCCGGTCTGCACCTCGTCGAGGATGAGCAGGGCACCGTGCTCGGTGGTGAGTCGCCGCGCGAGCTCGAGGTACCCCGGCGGCAGCGGCCGGACGCCGGCCTCCCCCTGGATCGGCTCGACGAAGAGTGCCGCGACGCGGTCGCCCCCGTCGGCGAACGCGGCCCGCAGCGCGTCGGCGTCGCCGAACGGAACGAACTCGACGCCGCCGGGGAGCGGCTCGAACGGCTCGCGGTACGCAGCCTTGTGCGTCAGCGCCAGGGCGCCCATCGACCGGCCGTGGAACGCGCCCTCGAGCGCGAGGATGCGGGGCCGGTCCGTGCCACCGTTGCGGCGGGCGAGCTTGAACGCGGCCTCGTTGGCCTCGGTCCCGGAGTTGGTCAGGAACACGCGCGAGCCCGCGGGGGCGCCCGCGAGGCCGAGCAGCCGCTCGGCGAACGCGATCTGCGTGGGGCTGGCGAAGAAGTTGGAGACGTGGCCGAGCGTGCCCAGCTGGGCGCTGATCGCCGCGGTCAGGGTCGGGTGCGCGTGACCGAGCGAGTTGACCGCGATGCCGCCGAGGAGGTCGAGGTACCGGTTGCCGTCGGCGTCCCAGACGTAGGGGCCCTCGCCGCGGACCAGCACGCGCTGCGGCGCACCGAACGTGTCCATCAGGGCGTGCGTGTAGCGGTCGGTCCACTGGGCGACCGAGCCGTCGGAGGCGGGCACCGGGAGCGACGCGTCGGCGCTCTCCGGGGACCGGTGCCGGGCCCGCACGTTCTCGACGGTCATGAGGTCACCTCGGGGTCGTGGGGGATGACGGGGATCGGGGCCGTGAACGGCGCGTCGGCCGGCTCCTCGTCGGGCAGCACCATGGTGCCGATGCCGTCGCTGGTGAACACCTCGACCAGGATCGAGTGGGGGGCGCGCCCGTCGATGACGTGGGCACGGCCGACGCCGCCCTCGACGGCACGCCAGCAGGCCTCCATCTTCGGTCGCATGCCGGCGTCCAGCCCGGGCAGCATCTCGGCGAGCGCGCTGGCGCTCAGGCGGCGGACCAGGGAGCCCTTGTCCGGCCAGCGCGTGTAGAGGCCCTCGACGTCGGTGAGCACGATGAGCTTGCGGGCACCGAGCGCGACCGCCAGCGCCGCGGCGGCCGTGTCGGCGTTCACGTTGAGCACCGTGGTCGGGTCGTCGAGGTCGGGCGCGACCGTGGAGACCACGGGGATCCGCCCGGCGTCGAGCAGGTCCAGCACGGCGCCCGGGTTGACCTTGACCACGTCGCCGACGAGGCCGATGTCGACGCTCTCGCCGTCGACCACCGCGCTGCGACGCCGGGCCTGGAACAGCCCGCCGTCCTCGCCCGAGAGCCCGACCGCGTGGGGTCCGTGGGCGTTGAGCAGCCCGACGAGCTCGCGCGAGACCTGTCCGGTGAGCACCATCCGGACGACGTCCATGGCCTCGGGCGTGGTCACGCGCAGGCCGCCGCGGAACTCCGACTCGATGCCGAGCCGGTCGAGCATCGCGTTGATCTGCGGTCCCCCGCCGTGCACGACCACGGGCTTGAGGCCGACCTGCCGCAGGAACACCATGTCCTCGGCGAACGCCCGCTTGAGGTCCTCGTCGATCATGGCGTTGCCGCCGTACTTCACGACGACGAGCGCGCCGGCGAACTTCTGCAGCCACGGCAGGGCCTCGATGAGGACCTCCGCCTTCTGGTCGGCACGCAGGTCCGTGCGGGTGTTGAACGTGAAGTCGGTCATGTGGAGTACGCGCTGTTCTCGAGGACGTAGTCGTGCGTGAGGTCGTTGGTCCAGACGGTGACCACCTCGCCGCCCGCGTGCAGGTCGATGAGCACGTGCACCTCGCGGTGCGCGGCCAGGTCGACCTCGGAGCGCGGCCGGAACGCGGCGCCTGCCCGGCAGACCTGGACGCCGTTGATCGAGACGTCGAGCTGGGCCGGGTCGAACGCCGCGATGCTCTCCGGCACGGTGCCGACCTGCGCGAGCACGCGTCCCCAGTTGGGGTCGTTGCCGAAGATGGCTGCCTTGAACAGGTTGGACCGGGTGACGGCCCGAGCGACCGCGAGCGCGGCCTCCTCCGTCTCGGCGCCCATGACGGTCACCGCGATGTCGTGCGACGCGCCCTCGGCGTCCGCCACCAGGGCCCTCGCGAGCTCGCCGCAGACCTGGGTCAGCGCCGCGGTGAAGCCGGCGGGGTCGGGGACAGACCGGCTGGCGCCGGACACCAGGAGGGTCACCGTGTCGGACGTCGACATGCAGCCGTCGGAGTCCACGCGGTCGAAGGTCTGGGACGTCGCGGTGCGCAGCGCGGCCGCGGCGGTCTCGGCGTCCACGACGGCGTCCGTGGTGAGGACGCAGAGCATCGTGGCCAGGCCCGGGGCGAGCATGCCCGCGCCCTTGGCCATGCCGCCGACGGTCCACTCGCCGCGGTCGCCGTCGATGTGCAGGTGCGCGGTCTTGGGGACGGTGTCGGTGGTCATGATCGCGACCGCGGCGTCCGGGCCGCCGTCGGGCGACAGGGCCTCGACTGCGAGGTCGACCCCGGCGAGGAGCGTGTCGATGGGCAGCCGCTCACCGATCAGGCCGGTGGAGCAGACCACGACGTCGCCCGCCGAGATCTCCAGGGCGGCGCCGACCTTCTCGGCCGTCGCGTGCGTGTCCTGGAAGCCGTCGGGGCCGGTGCACACGTTCGCGCCGCCGGAATTGAGGACGACGGCGCTCACGACACCGTCCGCGATCACCTGACGGGACCAGACGACCGGCGCGCCGACGACGCGGTTCGTCGTGAAGACCGCCGCGGCCGCCTGGGACGGTCCGTCGTTGACGACGAGCGCGAGGTCGGGGCGACCCGACGCCTTGAGCCCGGCGGTGACGCCGGACGCGCGGAACCCCGCCGCCGCGGTGACGCCGGGCGAGGGCAGGGCGAACGTCTCGGTGGTCACGGTGCGACTCCGTCCAGAGAGAGGCCGAGCGTCTCGGGGAGCCCGAGCGCGAGGTTGAGGGACTGCAGGGCGCCTCCCGCGGTGCCCTTGACCAGGTTGTCGATGGCGGTGACGGTGACGACGCGGCCGGCGCGCTCGTCGACCGCGACCTGCACGAGGGCGGTGTTGGCGCCCAGCGTCGCCGCCGTCGTCGGCCACTGCCCCTCGGGCAGCAGGTGGACGAACGGCTCGTCGGCGTAGGTCTGCTCCCACGCGGCGCGGACGCTGCTCGGGTCGACGCCCTCGGCCAGGCGGGCGGTCGCGGTCGCGAGGATGCCCCGGCTCATGGGCACCAGCGTCGGCGTGAACGAGATCGTCACGTCCGCCGCGCCCGCCGACCGCAGGTTCTGCGCGATCTCGGGGATGTGCCGGTGCGTGCCGCCCACCGCGTACGGCTGCGCGTTGCCCAGGGCCTCCCCCGCCAGCAGGTGCGGTTTGAGCGACTTGCCCGCGCCCGAGTACCCGTTGGCCAGCACCGCGACGAGGTCCGTCGGCTCGATCAGGCCGGCGGCGACGCCCGGCTGCAGCCCGAGGGACACGGCGGTCACGTTGCAGCCCGGCACCGCGATCCGGCGTGCGCCGCTGAGCAGGGACCGCTGCCCTGTGGCTACCCGCTCGCCGTGGTGCAGCAGCTCCGGCAGCCCGTAGGGCCAGGTGCCCGCGTGCGCGCTGCCGTAGAACGCCTCCCAGTCGGCCGCGTCGACCAGCCGGTGGTCCGCGCCGAGATCGACGACGACGGCCGAGTCCCCCCGGGCGGCCAGCTCGGCGGCGATGGCTCCGCTGGCGCCGTGCGGGAGCGCGAGCACGACGACGTCGTGGCCGGCGAGGGCGTCGACGCCGGTGGGCTCGAGGACGCGGTCGGCCAGCGAGCGCAGGTGCGGCTGGTGGGCCCCGAGCAGGGTGCCCGCGTTGGAGTGCGCCGTGAGGGTCCCGATCCGGGCCTCGGGGTGGGCGAGGAGCACGCGGAGCATCTCGCCGCCGGCGTACCCGCTGGCACCCGCGACCGCGACCGTGAACGTCATGTGCATGAACATACACGCGGATGTACGAAGATACGAACGCCGTTCCGGGAAGATGCCGTCGGGCCCCCGCGTTGCCGCCAACGTGCGCGCTATCCAGGCCTCCGCCCCGGGCGGTCCCGACGTCCTCGAGCTCGTCGACCTCCCCGACCCCGAGCCGGCCGCCGACGAGGTCCTCGTCCGCCTCGCCGCCGCCGGGGTCAACTTCATCGACACCTACCGCCGTGGCGGGGCCTACCCGATGCCGTTCCCCCACGTGGTGGGCTCGGAGGGCGCGGGAGAGGTCGTCGCCGTCGGCGACGACGTCGCCGAGATCGCCGTCGGCGACCGCGTGGCGTGGTCGGCGTCGCCGGGCTCGTACGCCGAGCTGGTGAGGGTCCGTGAGTCGCAGGCCCTGCTCGTGCCCGAGGGCGTCTCCGACGAGGTCGCCGCCGCGCTGCCGCTGCAGGGCATGACCGCCCACTACCTGGTCACCTCGACGTTCCCGGTCGACGACGGGCACGACATCCTCGTGCACGCGGCCGCGGGCGGCGTCGGCCTCCTGCTCACCCAGCTCGCCGCGCAGCGCGGCGCTCGCGTCATCGCGACCGTGGGCAGCGCCGAGAAGGAGCGCCTCGCGCGCGAGGCCGGCGCCGCGGAGGTCATCCGGTACCGCGAGCTCGACGACCTGACCCGTGACCTGCCGGCCGAGGTCCGGGCCCTGACCGACGGACGCGGCGTGCACGCGGTCTTCGACTCGGTGGGCAAGGACACGTTCGACGCGTCGCTGGCCTCGCTGCACCGACGCGGCACGCTCGTGCTCTTCGGCGCGTCGTCGGGCGCCGTCCCGCCGTTCGACCCCCAGCGGCTCAACGCCGCGGGCTCCGTCTTCCTCACCCGCCCCAAGCTCGACGACCACACGGCGACCCGCGACGAGCTGACGTGGCGCGCGCGCGAGCTGTTCGACGCCGTCCGTGGGGGCGCGCTCGACGTGCGGGTCGGCGCCACGTTCCCCCTGGCCGATGCGGCCGACGCCCACCGCGCGCTCGAGTCGCGGTCCACCACCGGAAAGGTCCTTCTCCTCCCGTGACGCTCTCAGTCCTGTCCCCCGTCCGCACGCTCACCGTCGAGGTCTGGTCCGACATCGCGTGCCCGTGGTGCTTCATCGGCAAGCGGCGCTTCGCGACCGCGCTCGCCGGCTTCCCCCACCGCGACCACGTCGAGGTGACCTGGCGGTCGTACGAGCTGTCGCCCACCACGCCCGTCGGCCCCGGTCGGCCCGAGCTGGACGCGCTGGCCGAGCACAAGGGCATCCCGGTCGACCGCGTGAAGCAGATGTTTGCCCAGGTCACCGCCGTGGCCGCCGGCGAGGGGCTCGCCTATGACTTCGACCGGGCCCTCGCGGTCAACACGTTCGCCGCGCACCGCCTGGTCCACCTCGCCCACAGCACGGGCGGCGCCGACCTGGCCGAGCGGACGCTCGAGGCGTTGTTCTCCGCGCACTTCGAGCACGGTGCGGACCTGGGCGACGACGAGACCCTCGTGCGGATCGTCAGCGGCGCCGGGCTCGATGCGGAGGCAGCGCGCGCTGCGCTGGACAGCGACGAGGGCGCGGACGCCGTGCGTGCCGACGAGGACGAGGCGCGCGCGCTCGGAGTGACGGGTGTGCCGTTCTTCGTCGTCGACCGTCGCGTCGCCGTCTCGGGGGCGCAGCCCGCGGAGGTCTTCACGCAGCTGCTCGAGGCCGGCTGGCGCGAGGCGAACCCGCTCCAGACGCTGGCCGCCGCGGACCCCGACGCCGCCGCGTGCGTCGACGACTCGTGCGCGATCTGACGCTGCGCGAGGTCGTCGACGCCGACCTGGCCGTGCTGGCCGACCTCAACGACGCCGCCGCGCCGGCCGTGAACGCGCTCGGGCTCGCCGGGCTGACGGCGCACGTCCCGGTGTGCGAGCTCGCGCTCGTCGCGGAGTCCGACGGGGAGCTCCTCGGGTTCCTCCTCGCGCTCGCCCCGGGCGCCGACTACGCGAGCGAGAACTACCAGTGGTTCTCGGGGCACGTGCCCGGCTCGCTCTACGTCGACCGGATCGTGGTCGCGCCGGCCGCGCACGGTCGCGGGGTCGGGCGCGGGCTGTACGAGGCGGTCGACGCCCGGGCCCGCGAGCTCGGCCTCGGCGTCGTGACGTGCGAGGTCAACCTCGAGCCCCCGAACCCGCAGTCGCTCGCGTTCCACGAGCGGCTGGGCTTCGGACGCGTGGGCGAGCAGGCGACGAAGGGCGGCGCGGTGGTCGTCGCGCTGCTGTCGCGCGCCGTCGTCTGACGATCGCGCCGGCTACGCGCGAAGGCCCGCGCCCCTSAGGGGACGCGGGCCTTCGTGCGTACGGGTCAGCGGGTGCTGACCGGCGCGCTCGTGCTCGGCGACACGTTGGCCGTGTCGGACGGGACGAACGTCGCCGTGTAGGTGTGCTTGCCCGACGGCACGGTGCCGACGGCGACCCCCAGCACCACGTTCAGCCGCTTGACGACCGTGGTGCCCTCGCGGATCTCGACCGTGCCGGACGGCACCCGTCCGTTGTCGCCCGAGACCGTCGCGATCGCGAACGACGGGACGAACAGGAACCCGCGGGTGACCGACAGGCCGGTCGTCGTCGTCACCTTGTTCACCGTCACCGTCACCGGTGCCGACTCGGAGCCGGTGACCGTCGCGTCGCCGGCGAACCGGGCGACGACCGCGTAGGTGCCGGCCGGCGTGGACGAGGCCAGCCGCAGCGTGGCCGTGCCGCCGTCCAGCGGCGCCGTACCGAGGACCGTCTCTCCGGCGACGAACTCGACCGAGCCGGTCACCGGCACGTCGGCCGTGACCGTCGCGGTGAGCGCCACCCGCGACGACGAGCCGTACACCTGGCTCGACGGCGCCGCCGTGAGCGTGGTGGTCGAGGACGGCACCCCGGCCTCCACCGTCAGCGGGAGCGTCACCGTGGTGCCGCTCGGGCTCGCCACCAGCGTCAGGGTGTGCTCGCCGGCGCTGGTACCGGCCGGGATCGTCACCGACACGTCGGCGTTGCCCGCCGTGACGGTCGCCGTCCCGATCGACGTGTCGTCGAGCCGCACGTCCAGGCTGGTGTTGAGCGGCGAGCCGAGGCTCGTCAGGTCCAGCTTGGTGACCGGGAACGCGAGCGTGTCACCCGCCGTGACGGACGCCGGGACCGCCGGCACGCCGACCGCCTGGCGGGCGAAGTCCGGGGCCAGCCCGGGGTGCGCCTGCAGGTAGGCGATCCAGCCGTCACGGTCGACGAGGCCCGAGTCGCGGGCGTCCGTCCCCTGCGCCACGACGCGGAAGTTGTCGCCGCCCGTGGTGAGGAACGAGAACGTGCCGATGCGGTAGCTGGCGGCCGGGTCGATCGGCTCGCCGTTCACCGTGATGGACGTGATGTGCGATCCCGCGGGGGCCGCGGCGTCGTACGTGTACGTCACGTTGTCCGACAGCCCGAGCTGGAGGTACGACCGGGACGGGACGGTGCCGTCCGCGTTCGTCTGCCACTGCTGCTCGAGCATCACCTTGAACTGAGCGCCCGTGAGCGACGTGGTCCAGAGGTTGTTGACGAACGGCAGCACGCTGTTGGCCTCGGCCGTGGTGACGACGCCGTCCGGCGCGTAGTACAGCTCCGCGCGCAGACCGCCCGGGTTGACCACGCCGATCTCCGCGCCGCCGAGGTTCTCCGGCGCCAGGGTGTCCCGCAGCGCGTTCGCCACGAGGTCGCCCAGCGTCGACTCGCTCGCGCGGTCGTCGCGCGCGGTCACCGCGGCCGTGTACCCCGACGGCCCGTAGGTTCCGCCCGTGAAGGCGGTGGTGATGTCGGCCGTGACCGACCCGACCGGGACCGACCCGACCGTGCTCGCGTAGGCGAGCGCCGCGTTCACGATCGTGTTGACCTGCGCGACCCGGGGGTACTTCGCGACGAGCGCCGCCGCGAAGGCCGCCTCGTTCTGGGCCGGGGTGTTGCCGGCGACGACGGGTGCGACGAGGCGAGGCACGTTCTTCTGCGTGTGCGCGACGACCTCGCCGGTGCTCGGGTCGAACGTCAGCACGACCTCGCCGATGTACTCGCCATAGCTGCCGGTCTGCAGAACCGGACGCGTCTTGCCGGGCTCGCCCGGGACCGGCCCGGACCACGCGTACTGCTGGTGCGTGTGCCCGGTGAAGATCGCGTCCACGCTGGCCGCGGTCTCGTCGACGATCTTGGCGAACGCGCCGCCCTGGGCGACCTCGTCCTCCAGGGTGCCGTTGGGCAGTCCCTCGCTGGCGCCCTCGTGGTAGCTGGCCACGAGGACGTCGGCCTCGCCGTTGGCCTCGTTGCCGTCGCTCAGCTGCGCGGCCACGCGGTTCACGGCGTCGACCGGGTCGCCGATGTCGATCTGGGTGATGCCGCCGGGGCTGACCAGCGACGGGGTCTCGCCCGTCACCGCTCCGATGACGCCGACCTTGACGCCGCCCATGTCGAGGATCGAGTACTCCGGCAGCGCCGGGGTCGTCGTGCCCTTGAGGTAGACGTTCGCGCCGAGGTAGTCCCAGTTCGCCTTGGGGACCACGCGGTCCGTGAGGTCCGCGAAGCCCTTGTCGAACTCGTGGTTGCCCACGGCGGACGCGTTGAGCTCGAGGGCATTGAGCACGTCGATCGTGGGCTGGTCCTGCTGGACCGCCGACGCGAACAGCGAGGCGCTGATGTTGTCGCCCGCGGAGACGAACGCGACCGGGTTGCCGGCGGCGATCGCCGCCGCCTTCTCCTGCTCGACCGTGCCCGCGAACTTCACCGTGTTGGCGTCGATCCGTCCGTGGAAGTCGTTGATGTCGAGCAGCGTGAGGTCCACCGGCTTGGCGGCGCCGTTCACCAGGCCGACGACCACCGGGTCGTGGTCCGAGGACCGGTACGCGTCGGGCGCGTAGTACAGCGTGCCGTGGTAGTTGTACCGGTCGTACTCGAGCGCGATGGACTCCTCGGCGTTGATCTCCCAGATGTCCGCGCCCGTCGCCCGCTCGAGCGCGGGGCCGTTGAGCAGCACGTGGTCCAGCGAGCCGGACAGGCCGCTGAACGAGTACGAGTACTGCCCGTCCGCGAGCGCCGTCGCGGCGTCGGTGTACCCGGCGTCGTACAGCGTCTGCAGCGGGTCCTCGCGCGTGTACGAGTTGAAGTCGCCGACGAGCGCGACGGACTTCGCGTCACCCTGCACCGTCGGGATCCAGTCGCGCAGCGCCTGGGCCTGACGGACGCGCGACTCGTTCGAGGCGCCCTGCCCGTCGCCGGTGTCGGCGTCGCCCGGCCACGGACCCGCCGAGCCCTTGGACTTGAGGTGGTTGACGGYGACGAAGAACGGCTCGCCTCCGCCCGCCGGCGTGAAGATCTGGCCGATCGGCTCGCGCGCGTTGCCGAACGCCTGGTCGTCGCCGCTCAGCGTGCCGAGCGCGCGCGACGGGCCGGTGCGCTCCACGGCGGCCGGCTTGTAGATCAGCGCGTTGGTGATGACGTCCATCTCGGCGGCCGGCGGGAGCTCCGACGACGACGGGACGAATGCCCAGACGTCCGAGCCGGCCGCCGTGTTGAGCGCGTCGACCAGGGTGCCGAGCGCCTCGTCCGGCACGCCGTCGACCGTCGCGGAGTTCTCGATCTCGAGGAGGCCGACGACGTCCGCGTCGAGCGCGTTGATCGCCGCGACGATCTTGTCCTGCTGCCGCTTCAGGTCAGCCGGGTCCCACGCCCCGCGGGGCGCGCAGCCGGAGTTGACCGTGACCGGGTCGCCGGTGCGGTCGTTGTAGGACGTGCAGCCGGTGGTCTGCGCGCCGAGCGTCGTGAAGTAGTTCAGCACGTTGAACGACGCGATCTTCAGGTCGCCGCCGACCGCGGCCGGGGCCGTCGTCCGGTCGTTCTCGAACGTGACGGCGGCGGGACCGGGCTGCGTCGGGTTGAGCTTCCACACGTTGTTGCGGAAGTCGAGGATCACGGGCGCCGTGATCGTCGCGGACGCGCCGACGCGGACAGGGTTGGTCAGGCTCACGTAGGGCGGGGTCAGGCCCGAGCTCGCCGCCGACAGGAAGTTGGTGGACGAGCCGTCGTCGAGCACGACACCGCGCGCGGCGTTGTCGGCGGCGGCGGCCAGCGCCTCGGCGGACCCGGGCCGGCCCACCTCGGTGGGCTGGAGCAGCGGGAGGGTGCCTGCCGCGAGGCCGACCTCGCCGTACTGGTTCGTCGAGTACGTGTTGGAGATGGTCAGGTCGCCGGTCGGCTGGAAGAGCATCGACTCGAGCGCCTCGCGGGCGGCGTCCGTGGTGGGCCACGCGGCCGAGACCGGCGTCACCGCGGCGGCCGCGGGGAGCTTCACGAGGTCGGCGGCCGCGGCGACCGTGAGCTCGGTCAGCCCGTTGAACTCGGAGACGACGCCGGTGACCTGCACGTGGTCACCGATGGCCACCAGCCCTGCGGTCGCGGACGAGAAGACGAAGACCGCATCGGACGCTCCCGGCGTCGTGTCGGGTCCCGGGGTCTGGATCACGTAGCCGTTCAGGCCGCCCGTGGGGTAGGCGGCCGTGACGACGCCGTCCGTGGTGACGGTCGCGCCGGCGAGGGGCGAGGTCGCGCCCGCGCCCTGGATCTGCGCGATCGTCGCGACCGTCGGGGTCACCGGTCCGGTGCCGCCGACGACGCCCGGCGTCGGGTTGGCCGCGGCGAAGTCCGCTGCGTTGTCCGCCGTGTTGGCCGACGTCGCGTTGCGCGTCACGGCCTGGGTGTTCGAGGCGCCGACGGCCGGTCCGCTGCCCGCGAACCCGGTGGCCGTGGAGCCGTACCCGACGAAGTCGACCACCTGGTCGAGCGCGGGGCAGGCCGACCCGGTGCAGGACAGCGCGGTGGAGGAGCTGACGAGCGCGACCTTGCCCGCCGTACCGCTCAGGGCGAGCGTGCCGGTCACCGCCCCGGTCACCGGCGTGGTGCCGCCCGCGCCCGCGGCCTCGACGACGACGTAGGCCGCGCCGGGCTGGATCACCCCGGTCAACGCGGTCGTCGCCCAGGACGACCCGGCCGCCGACGCGTACTGCACGGACCAGCCCGAGACGTCGACCGGCGCGGTGCTCGCGTTCACCAGCTCGATGAAGTCGTTGGTCAGGGTGGCGCCGCTGTTGCCGCCGCCCCCGTACACCTCGTTGATCAGGACCCGTGGCGTCGTGCCGACGGCGGCCTGGGCCGAGCCCGCCACCATCACACCGCCCGTCAACGCCAGAGCGAGGGCTGCGACGCCCCCGCTGAACGACTTCATGGCACGGCGCACGTCGAGCTCTCCTTCGTCGGGGAACGTCAGCGGCCGCTCGTGGCGGCCGGGGACCACCCTCCGTGATCGCCCGATTTGCCGCAACTACTCCCGGGTAACTATTGGGTTAACTCCTCCCATGACCGCGGTCCCGACCGCTACGACGCACGAAGGCCCCCGCGACCGGCGGGTCGCGGGGGCCTTCGTCGGGCCACGTCAGGCGCGCAGCGTCGCCCCGAACCGGCGGTGCGCCTCGGCGACGACCGCCGCGCGGACCGCGGCCGCCTCCTGCGCGGTCAGCGTGCGATCGTCGGCCCGCAGGCGCAGCGAGAACGCGAGCGACTTGCGACCGTCACCCACCTGCGCGCCGGTGTAGACGTCGAACAGGCGGGCGTCCTCCAGGACCTCGCCCGCCCCGGTCCGCACCGCGTCGAGGACGTCCGCCGCCGGCACCGACGCGTCGACCACGAGGGCGATGTCCTCCTTGGCGACGGGGAACGTCGACACCGGCACCGCCTGCACCGGCTCGGGCGACGCCGCCGCGAGCAGCACGTCGAGGTCCAGCTCGAACGCCGACGCGCGCGCGGGCAGCCCGAGCGTCGCCACGACGTTCGGGTGCAGCTCGCCCGCGTGGCCGACGAGCGTGCCGTCGACCGTGGTGAGCCGCGCGCACCGGCCGGGGTGCCACGGCGGGTGCTCGGCGTCGGCCGTCGCGACGAGCTCGACGCCGACCACCTCGGCCACCAGCCGGGCGGCCGCGATCGCGTCGGTGTGGTCGGCCCGACGACCGCTCCCCCACCAGCCGRCAGGCTCCCGCTGCCCCGCCATGACACCGGCCACGCGGCGCGGCTGCGGCGGCACGGCGGCGTCCAGCGCCGCCAGCTCGTCGTCGGACGGCCGCACGCCGCCGGGCAGCCGCGGCGCGGCCGGCGCGTCGACGACCGGCCGGGTGACCAGCCCGAGCTCGAAGACCGCCAGGTCGCCGTTCCCGCGGGCGACGTTGCGCCGCGCCGTGTCCAGCAGCGTGACCAGCAGGTTGGTGCGCAGGAACGGCTGCTCGTCGGAGAGCGGGTTGACCAGGCGGACGGCACGACGCCGGTCGTCGTCGGCCGGCAGGCCCAGGGCATCGAGCTGAGCGGTACCGACGAACGGGTAGCTGAGAACCTCGACCAGGCCGAACTCAGCGAGGGCGCGCGCGACCGAGCGGCGGGTCCGCTGCTCGGCCGTGAGGCCGGCGCCGGCCGGTGCGGCGGGCACGATCGACGGGATCTCGTCGTACCCGCGCAGCCGTGCCACCTCCTCGACCAGGTCGACGCCCACGACGAGGTCCGGCCGCCACGACGGGGGCTGCACGCGCACCACGCCGGGGCCGGCGTCGGCGATCCGGCACCCGATCGCCGCGAGCGTCTCGCGCACCTGGTCGGGCGTGTACGGCACACCGACCAGCCGCGCGGGCAGGTCGAGGTCGAGGTCGAACGGCGGCGCGGGCACCCGCTCGTCGACGTCGGTGAGCGTCGGGTCGGCGACGCCGCCGCCGAGCTCCACGAGGAGCGCCACCGCGCGCGCGACCGCCACCGGCGGCAGCGCGGGGTCCACCCCGCGCTCGAACCGCTTGGCCGCCTCGCTGGGCAGCTTGTGGCGGCGCGCGGTGCGCGCGACCGTGATGGGGTCGAAGTGGGCCGCCTCGACCAGCAGGTCGGTGGTCGACGCGCTGACCTCGCTGTCCCCGCCGCCCATGACGGCCGCGAGCCCGATGGGCCGGGACCCGCGCGCGCCGTCCGGGCTGTCGGTGATGAGCAGGTCCTCGGGGTCCAGCAGCCGCTCGACGTCGTCGAGCGTCCGGATCTTCTCGCCCGGGGCTGCGCGCCGCACGACGATCGGCTCGGCCAGGTGCGTCAGGTCGTAGGCGTGCAGGGGCTGGCCGAGGTCGAGCATGACGTAGTTGGTCACGTCGACCGCGAGCCCGATCGGCCGCATCCCGGCCTGCTGCAGGCGGCGCTGCATCCACGCCGGCGACGGGTCGGTCGCCCGGACGCCGCGCACGACCTGCGCGACGAACCGGTCGGCGCCCGGCAGACCGTTCACCGGAGCGGCGTCGTCGATCTCGACGGCGAAGCCCCCGCCCGCCGGCGGGAGGTCCGACGTGGGCAGCCCGTGGTCGGTGAAGGCCGCACCCGTCGATAGGCTGTACTCCCGGGCGACCCCGCGCATCGAGAAGCAGTACCCGCGGTCGGGGGTCACGTTGATCTCGAGCACCTCGTCGCCGAGGCCCAGCAGCTCGCGCGCGTCGGTGCCGACCTCGGGATCGAGCCCGAGCGTCGACAAGACGATGATCCCGGCGTGGTCCTCGCCCAGGCCGAGCTCACGCGCCGAGCAGATCATGCCGTCGGAGACGTGCCCGTACGTCTTGCGCGACGCGATGGGGAACGGCCCAGGGAGCACGGCGCCGGGCAGCGCGACCACCACCTTGTCCCCGACGGTGAAGTTGTGCGCGCCGCAGACGATGCCCCGGGGAGCACCGCCCGGCTCGTTGTGGTCCGGGCCCACGTCGACGCGGCACCAGTTGATCGTCTTGCCGTTCTTCTGCGGCTCCGGCGTGAGCTCCACGACCGTGCCGACGACGAGCGGACCGGACACGGCGGCGGGGTGGATCGCCTCCTCCTCGAGCCCGACGCGGACCAGGTCCGCCGCGAGCTGCTCGGCGGTCAGGCCCACGGGGAGCTCGACGTGCTCGGCGAGCCACGTCAGGGGGATGCGCGGCATCAGATCTCCGTCCCGAACTGCGTGGAGAAGCGGACGTCGCCCTCCACCATGTCGTGCATGTCAGCGATGCCGTGGCGCAGCATCAGGGTGCGCTCGATGCCCATGCCGAACGCGAAGCCCGAGTAGACGTCCGGGTCGACGCCGCACGCGCGCAGCACGTTCGGGTTGACCATCCCGCAGCCACCCCACTCGATCCAGCCGGGACCGCCCTTCTTCTGCGGGAACCAGAGGTCCATCTCCGCGCTGGGCTCGGTGAACGGGAAGAACGACGGCCGCAGCCGGGTGCGCGCCTCGGGGCCGAAGATCGCGCGCGCGAAGTGGTCGAGCGTCCCCTTCAGGTGCGCCATCGTGAGGCCCTTGTCGACCGCCAGGCCCTCGACCTGGTGGAACACGGGCGTGTGCGTGGCGTCGAGCTCGTCGGTGCGGAACACCTTGCCGGGGCAGGCGATGTAGACGGGCAGCTCGCGCTCGAGGAGGGTGCGCGCCTGCACGGGCGACGTGTGGGTGCGCAGCACCAGACCGGGGCTGTCGACGAAGAACGTGTCCTGCATCTGCCGCGCCGGGTGGTCTACGCCGAAGTTGAGTGCGTCGAAGTTGAACCACTCGGCCTCGAGCTCGGGGCCCTCGGCGATCTCCCAGCCCATCGACACGAAGATGTCGGCGATGCGCTCGGACAGCGTCTCCAGCGGGTGCCGCGCGCCCCGCGGTCGACGGTCGGTGGGCAACGTGACGTCGACGGACTCCTCGACGAGCACGCGCAGGTCGCGCTCCGCCTCGAGCTCGGCCTGCCGCTGCGCGAGGGCGGTGGCGAGGCGGCCCTTGGCCTGGCCGAGCAGCTTGCCGGCCACGGCCTTGTCGGCGGGAGCGAGGCCGCCGATGGCACGGTTGGCGAGCGCGATCGGGCTGCGCTCCCCCACGTGCTCCAGTCGTGCGGTCTTGAGGGCGTCGAGGTCGTCGGCGGCCGCGAGGGCCTTCAGCGCGGCCTCGACAGCGGCCTCGACGCCCACGGCGTCGAGCGGGGACAGGGCGGTGTCGTCGGACATCCTGACCTTCCAGTGCGTTCTTGGGCGGCCGGCACACGGCACGGCCGAGGCCCGCACGCGAGGGCGCGCCGACCAGCGGACAAGTCTAGAGGCGCCCGATCCGGGACTGTGCGGCCTGTCCAGCGGTGGACGGCCTGCTCAGGTGCGCGTCAGCGCTGCCCGGGAACGGGCCCGGGAAATCGACGACCACCGGCCGCCTGCGCACGCGCTGTCATGCGGGCCATCCTGCCACGACCACCGTCACCGGCCGAGCGCACAGCGCTCGACGGGCTCGTAGAGCGGGCCGCCGCCGCGCCCGGCACCGGGACGCGACGACACGAGCACCAGCTCGTCGACCTGCCAGCGCGGCCCGTCGTACACCGCGAGCGCCCGGACGAGCCCCGCGGCGACGTCCTCGTCCCCCGGTCCTTGCAGATCAGGCCGCTGACCGGGACGGTCCGGGCGCGACGACCGCCGCCGCGGCGGTCGGCTCCCCGGACGCACCCGACCGACCGTGAGGTGCGGACGGTCCCGCGGGCGATTGTCGGCCGCGGCGCCCGCCGCCTCGCCGGCCTCGACGCACGCCAGGCCGAGCGCGCGCTGGGCGGCGAGCTCTCCGGCGACACCCACCCAGAGGGTGCGGTGCGAGAACACCCCGGCGCCGTGCAGCCCGAGCTGGTACGGCTGGATCGCCGCGGCGGCCTCCGCCAGGTCGGCGACCAGGCCCGGCACCGCGCCGTCCGGGAGGTCCCCGTAGAACGCCACCGTGAGGTGCCACGTCTGGCGAGCCGACCAGCGCACGGCGGACGACAGCCCGGACGGCGCCCCGCGCACGGACGCGAGCGCGAGGTCGAGGTGGTCGAGCACGTGCTCGGGGGGCCAGACGGCGGCGAAGAGCCTCACCGCTGCGCCCGCGAGCTCGCGTAGAGGCAGACGGTCGCGGCCGTCGCGAGGTTGAGCGACTCGGCCCGACCGCGGATGGGCACCCGGACCACCGCGTCCGCCAGCGCGCGGTCCTCGTCGCGCAGGCCCCACGCCTCGTTGCCGAAGACCCACGCCGTCGGGCGCGCGAGGTCGGGCACCCCGTCGGGCGCGTTCCCCGCGACGTCGAGCAGGTCGTCCAGGTCGTGCACGCCGGCACCGTCGGCCGCCAGCACGGCGAGCCCCGCGGCGCGGAACGCCTCGATCGCGGGAGCGAGGTCGACCCCGGTGACCACGGGCAGGTGGAACAGCGAGCCGGCCGTGGACCGGACCACCTTGGGGTTGTGCACGTCGACGCTCTGCGCGGTGAGCACGGCCGCGTCGGCTCCTACGGCGTCCGCGGCGCGGATCACGGTGCCCGCGTTCCCGGGGTCCCGCACATGGGCCAGGACGGCCACGAGCCGCGGCGGGCCGGCCAGCACCGACCCGAGGGTGTGGGTCGTGAGGGCGGCCACCGCGACGACCTCCTGGGCGTCCGGGCTCATCGCGGCGAGCACCTCGGCCGTCCCGACGTGCACCCGGACGTGGCGCTCGCGCGCGGCGTCGACGATCTCGGCGTAGCGCTGCGCCGAGGCGGCGGTGAGGTACACGTCCTGCACGTCCGCTGCGAGCACGGCCTCGCGGACCGACTGCGGGCCCTCGACGACGAACCGCCCCGCGCGCTGGCGCACGGCGCGTCCGGCCAGCGCGCGCACGGCCTTGACGCGCTCGGCGCGGGGGTTGGTCAGGATCTCGTCGGCCACGGGGACATCATGCCCGGGGGACGACGAAGCCCCCGGCGAGTCCGTGGACTCCGGGGGCTCCGGGTGCTTCGAGCCGCCGCCCGGCCCCGCGGCGGCGGGGCGGGCGGTCGGGCTCAGCAGACGAGGGTCACGCAGCCTTCGGCGCGTTGACGTCCTCGGGCAGGGCTGCCTTGGCGGCGGCCACGAGCGTGTTGAACGTCGCGGCGTCGTTGACGGCGAGGTCGGCCAGCACGCGGCGGTCCACCTCGATGCCCGCGAGCTTCAGGCCCTGGATCAGGCGGTTGTAGGTCAGGCCCTGCTCGCGGGACGCAGCGTTGATGCGCTGGATCCACAGCTTGCGGAAGTCCTGCTTGCGCACCTTGCGGTCGCGGTACGCGTAGACGAGGGAGTGGGTGACCTGCTCCTTCGCCTTCCGGTACAGGCGCGACCGCTGACCGCGGTAGCCCGCAGCGCGCTCGAGGGTTGTACGGCGCTTCTTCTGGGCGTTGACCGCCCGCTTCACGCGTGCCACGTGATGCTCCTTGCTTGTCTCAGGCTCGGGCCGAGTGACCGGGGCGCCAGGGCGCCCCCGGGATCACTTACCGAGCAGCTTCTTGATCTTCGGGGCGTCTGCGGCGGAGACGACGACGTCGCCGGCGATGCGGCGCGTGCGACGGCTCGACTTGTGCTCGAGCAGGTGGCGACCGCCGGCCTGCTCGCGCATGACCTTGCCGGTCCCGGTGACCCGGAAGCGCTTCTTGGCACCGGAGTGCGTCTTGTTCTTCGGCATGGCTGCCGTGTCTCCTTGTCGTTCACATCGCACGGGTTCGTACGACTCGTCTGGTGCGGTCCGACCGGTGGGCCGGGCCGTCCGTTCGTGCTGGTTCAGCTGGCCTCTTCCGAGGCCGTCGTGCTGGTCTGTGCCTTCGCCGGGCCCGGCCGCGGCGTGGGCCGCGGGGTGCCGGTCGGCTTGGGGGTGGCGGGCTTCGGCGCTGCTGCGACGGGCGCAGCGGGCGTGCTGCTGCGACGGGCGCAGCGGGCGT
>NZ_JBFUKJ010000040.1:0-26688 GCF_056400905.1 Cellulomonas sp. P4_H12 | reverse complement strand
TCGTCGCACGGGGTGCGGCGGCGGGCGTCGGTCGCGGGGCGGCCGGACGCGAGGCGGCGGGGCGAGCGGCAGCCGGCGCGGGCGCCGGGGTCTCGACCTCAGCCTCGACCTCGGCAGGCGCCGGGGTCTCCACCGCGGCAGGCGCCTCGACGACGGCCGGGGTCTCGACGACCGCGGCGGGCGTCTCGACGACGGCCGGGGTCTCGACGACCGCGGGCGCCTCGACGGCGGGCTCGGCCGGGGCCGGGTTCGCCGCCGCAGCAGCGGCCGCAGCGGCTGCCGCAGCGTTCTGCTCGCGTGCCGCAGCAGCCTGCGCCGCACGGCGCTGCTCCTGCTTCTGGTCGGCCTTCTTCTTGTTCGGGCCGAGCACCATGATCATGTTGCGGCCGTCCTGCTTCGGCATGCTCTCGATGAAGCCGAGCTCCGAGACGTCGTCGGCGAGCCGCTGCAGCAGGCGCACACCCATCTCGGGGCGGGACTGCTCGCGGCCGCGGAACATGATCATGACCTTGACCTTGTCGCCGGCCGTGAGGAACCGCTCGACGTGGCCCTTCTTGGTGCCGTAGTCGTGCGGGTCGATCTTCAGCCGGAAACGGATCTCCTTGAGGACCGTGTTCGTCTGGTTCCGCCGGGCCTCGCGGGCCTTCATGTCTGCTTCGTACTTGAACTTGCCGTAGTCCATGATCTTGCAGACGGGCGGACGAGCGTCAGGGGCCACCTCGACGAGGTCGAGGTCGGCGTCCTGCGCCAGGCGCAGTGCGTCCTCCACGCGGACGATGCCGACCTGCTCGCCGTTGGGGCCGACCAGGCGGACCTCGGCGACGCGGATCCGATCGTTGATGCGGGGCTCGCTGATGTGGTGCTCCTCAGGTTCGTCGTGACGACCGTCAGGAACGAGGAAGGCCCCCGTCCTGAGCACAGGAGGAGGCCTCGAGGTCCGCGACGTGCCCACGGCCGTAGCCGTGTCACGCGACCGGGAGCAGCTTGCGCCGCCCGGTGCGGACTGTGACCCGGTCTCTGTCGACGGTGCGCAGTCATACGCATCGAACGGTCGAGGCCCAGGTGGGAGAGACTCCACTTGTGCGCCGGAGCCGCGTCCGCCCGTGAGAGCGGGCACAGCCCAGGTCAGTCGACTGCCTAGGTTACCAGAGACCGGGGGATGGAGTGGACCGCAGCCCGGGCCGTGGCCCGATGAGAGGATCGGCCCATGAGCGAGAGCACCGACCCCACGACCGCCGCCACGCGGGACATCGCCGACGTCGCCGCCGTCGAGGTCATCACGACCGCAGCGGTCCACCTCATGAGCGCGGCCGCAGTGAAGTGCGGGCTCGCCGAGGACGGACCCACGGGGGCCGGCGCCGACTTCCTGGACCTGGACGAGGCCCGCAAGCTCATCACGGCGCTCGCCGCGCTGGTCACGGCCTCGGCCCCGGACATCGGCAACCAGCACGCCCGCTCCCTGCGCGACGGCCTGCGCTCGCTGCAGCTCGCGTTCCGCGAGGCGTCGCCGTTCCCCGACGCCCCCGGCGAGGGCCCCGGGGAGAGGTTCACCGGCTCGGTCGTCTGACCCGCGCGCGCCGCGGGACAGCGGCGCCACGGTGCCGGACCAGGCGGACCCGGCGCCGTCCGGCCGGGACGTGGCGCGCGGGGACCGGCGGCACGTCCGGCTCCGGGTCGGTCGCGCCACGGCGCCGGGCGACGGCCAGCACCGCGAGCCCGCCGACCGCCAGGCCGCCGCCCACCAGGGACGCGGTGAGGAACCCGGCAMCCGGCGTCGCACGGTCGATCACGGCGCCGCACAGGGGGGCGCCGAGGGCGTTGCCGACGGTCGACATGGTGCCGCTCCAGCCCATCACCTCGCCCCGGCGGTGCTCGGGCACGAGGCGGACGAGGGTCGCGTTGATCGACGACAGGGCCGGCGCGCACGGCAGGCCGGCGACGACCACCGCGACGGCGAGCCAGACCTGACCGGTGGCGAAGGCCGCGGGCACGGTGGCCAGCGCGAGGATCGCGACCAGCAGGAGCGGTGACGGGGTGCGGTGGCTGGCACCGTGCACCAGCCCGCCGACGACGGAGCCGCCGGCCCACAGCGCGATCATCCAGCCGATGTCGGCGGACCGACCGCTGTCGTTCAGGGTGGCGACGAGCGACACGTCGGTGCCGACCAGCACGAAGGCCGCCGCGACGCCCGCCAGCAGGACGACGACCAGACCCGGCGTGAGCAGCCGGCCCTTGGGGAGCTCGGCGGCGGGCCCGACTGCGACCGCGCTGCGCGTCGGGGGGTTCGCCCAGACGAGCAGGAGCCCGCCGCCGACGGTCAGGGCTCCCACGACGGTGAGCGCGAGCGACGTCGACGCTTGCGTCGCGAGCAGCACCCCGACCACCGGCGAGAGCATGAACGTGAGCTCGACCGCGACCGAGTCGAGCGCGAACGCCGCACGCTGGTGCTGCAGGGGCACCAGGACGGACAGCGACTGGCGGCTGACGGAGAACACGGGGACGAGGAACAGGCCCGCGAGGAACGCCGCGCCGGTGAGCAGCTCGTAGGTGAGGTGCGGCGCCGCGAGCCACACGGCGGACTCGACCGCGATCGACGGGGCGATCGCGCGGCGCAGCCCGAGCTTGTCCACCAGGCGGCCGCGCCATGGCGCGCCGAGGGCCATCCCGACCGTCGCGGCGCCGACCACGACCCCGGCCTGCGCGTAGCCGCGGTCGAGCGTGGTCACGACGTGCAGGGTGAGGACGACGCCCACCATGGCCGCCGGGATACGGGCCAGGAACKAGACGACGAAGAGGCGCGCGACGCCGGGCAGGCGCAGCACGGCTCCGTAGGTCGTCGAGGGCATCCGACGATTGTCGCTGCCGCCGACCCGTGCCCCGGTCGGGATGGTCGACCGCCGGTCGACGCCGGAAGAGCGGATGGACGAGGGTGCAGGGCTCCTATCCTGGGGCGATGCAGCCCGACGACCCCCGCGCGAGCGCCGGGACGCCCCCGACGGGGAAGGAGCCCGTGACTGAGGTCACCCCCGCGCCGGCTCCGTGGCTCGCCGCGCCGCCCGAATCGTCCGGTGCGCCGACTCCGCCCCGGCGTCGACCGCGCACCGCGACGACCGTGCTCGCGGTGCTGCTCGTCGCCACGCTCGTGGGCGCCGGCCTGCTGGTGGCGGACCTGCTGCGGACGAACGACGCGTGGCAGTCGTCGGCCCACGACTGGGAGACGCTCGCACGCTCGACCGGCACCGACCTGGCGTCGTCCCAGGCCGACCTCGCGGCGACGCAGGCGGAGCTCGACGCCGCCCGGGGCCAGCTCGCGACCGCCCAGGAGCGGATCACCCAGCTGGCGGACGAGAAGGCGCAGCTGGGCGACACGAGCGCCTCGCAGCAGCAGCTCGCCGACTACCAGTCGCGGGTGTCGCAGGCGGCCGGGCAGGTGGCCACCGCGCTGGCGGCCTGCGTCGACGGGCAGCAGCGCCTCATCGGCTACCTGCAGAACTCGGCCCAGTACGACCAGGCTGACCTCGCCCGGTTCACCGCCGACGTGCAGACGGTCTGCCAGAAGGCGACCGACGCCAACGCGGCGCTGCAGCGCGAGCTCCAGCGATGAGGCGGCGGGCCGTGCTGGTGGGCACCGCGCTTCTGCTGACGGCCGGCTGCAGCGTGCTGCCGGCGATGCCCGCGCCGGTGCCGACGAGCGTCGTGCCCACGGACTTCCCGCGGCCCACCCCGACGTCGAGCGGCAACCTCTCCCCCGACGGGTTCGACTCGGCGCAGCGCATGGCCGTGCGCATCCGGAACATCGGCTGCGGGGCCCTGTCGACGGGGTCGGGCTTCGCGCTCGACGACCACACGGTGGTCACCAACCGGCACGTGGTGAAGGACGCGTCGACCCTGCAGATCTCCACGTACGACGGCCGCGACCTCGCCGCAGCCGCGGCCAGCACCGCCGGCCTGGCGGACCTGGCGATCGTGCACACGCAGGACGCCCTGCCGACCTMGCCGGAGCTCGCGACGGCCGACCCGGCGATCGGCGACGCCGTCACGGTGGTCGGCTACCCGCTGGGCAAGGCGCTCACCGTGACGACGGGGCACGTGCTGGCGAGCCAGACCGACCCGCTCAACGACAACCTGGGCGAGGTCCTGGTCACCGACGCCCCCGTCGAGCACGGCAGCTCGGGCTCCGCGGTGCTGGACGCCGACGGCCACGTGGTCGGCGTCGTGTACGCCAAGGACGAGAACGGGCGCAGCTTTGTGGTGCCCGTGAGCACGCTGCGGTCCATGCTGGACGACGAGGCGTCGTTCACGCCCGCGGCGCCCTGCACCGGCTGAACCCTCCGGAGGATCCCATGCCCGTCCCGCGCTTCGACCCCGAGTCCGTCACGCGTGCCACCAACGACGCCCTCAGCGTCCGCCGGGTGTTCGGCGACGCCTACGAGCGCGCCGGCACCCTCGTCATCCCGGTCGCCAAGGTCTGGGGCGCCACCGGGTCCGGCGCCGGCTCCGGCGAGACCGGCGGATCCCCCGACGCCGAGGGCGAGGGCGACGCCGTCCGGCCCCGCGCGCAGATGGGGCACGGCGGCGGCGGCGGGTACGGCGTGCGCGTCAAGGCGGTCGGCGTCTTCGTCGTCGACGAGTCCGGCGCGCACTGGCGGCCCGCGCTCGACCTCAACCGCGTGATCCTCGGCGGTCAGCTGGTCGCCGCGGTCGTGTTCAGCACGGTCGCCCTCGCGTGGGCGGTCAAGCGCCGCCGCTAGCGCGCGGCGCGCGGCCGCAGCTCGAGGGAGTCGACGCGCGTGGCCACCAGCTCGACGCCGGCCACCGAGGCGTTGACCTGCGCGAGCACAGCGTCGAGGCCCGCGCGGTCCAGTCCCGCGACGAGGTCGACGACGACCGCCACCTCTGCCCGCGTGCCGGGCACGGCGTCGACCGACACCACACCGGCGACGGGTGCCACGGCGGCGACGATCGCGGCGCGCAGCTCCGGATCGACGCCGTCGGCGGTCACCGCGGGCCGCCACCGCTCCTGCTGCGCGAGCGCCCACACGGCGGGCCGCGGGACCAGGACGGTCGTCGGGCCACCGGGGTCGACGACGAGCACCTCCCAGCCCTCGGTCACGGCGGACAGCGCGGCGCGGGCGACGTCCGAGGGCACCGGTCGGGCGTCCGTCCGCCACGCCGTCATCGACGCGACCGACGTGAACACGGGCAGGGCGGTGCGGCCGTCGGGCGCCCGCAGCGCGACGATGCCCGCCGAGGCCTCCTTGTCGACCGTGTGCTCGTGACCCGCGTGCACGGCGACGTCCTCGACCTCGAGCTCCGCGAGCACGGGCACCAGCACGCGCGTGCCCGCGAGCGCGGCCACGACGTCCGCGACCGAGCCCGTGCCGGTGCCGAGAGCAGCGAGCGCCGCGGCGACGGCAGGGTCAGCCGTGCCGTCGTCACCCGCGAACGGGGACGAGGGCGGGAGCTCGCGTCCCGTCACGGGCGCCCGGCGACGTCCAGCGCCTCGGGCAGCGTGAACGCGCCCGCGTAGAGCGCCTTGCCGACGATCGAGCCCTCCACGCCCAGCGGGACGAGGGTGCGCAGGACACGGAGGTCCTCGAGGCTGGACACGCCACCGGAGGCGATCACCGGGGCGTCGGTCCGGCTGCACATCTCGCGCAGCAGCTCGACGTTCGGGCCATTGAGCATGCCGTCCTTGTTCACGTCGGTCACCACGTAGCGGGCGCACCCGGCGTCCTCGAGCCGGGCGAGCACCTCCCACAGGTCTCCGCCGTCCTGGGTCCAGCCGCGCGCCGCGAGCGTCGTGCCGCGCACGTCGAGGCCCACGGCGATCTGCTCGCCGAAGGACCCGATCACGCGCGCGGTCCACTCCGGGTTCTCCAGCGCCGCGGTGCCCAGGTTGATGCGCGTCGCGCCGGTACCCAGCGCGCGCTCGACCGACGCGTCGTCGCGGATGCCGCCCGACAGCTCGACCTTGACGCCCTTGGCGACGAGCTCGGCGGTCACCTCCGACAGCAGGACCGCGTTCGATCCCCGCCCGAAGGCGGCGTCGAGGTCGACCAGGTGGATCCACTCCGCGCCGCCGGTGTACCAGTCGAGCGCGGCGGACAGCGGGGCGCCGTACCCCGTCTCGGTGCCGGCGGCGCCCTGGGTCAGGCGGACGGCCTGGCCGTCGGCGACGTCGACGGCGGGCAGCAGCTCGAGGCGGTCGGTCATGCGGGGTCTCCCGTGGTGGCTGGGGCAGGAAGGGCGGCGACCCAGCGCGCGAGCACCTGAGCGCCGGCGTCGCCGGAGAGCTCGGGACGCAGCTGGAGGGCGGTGAGGGGGCCGTTCTCGACGGCGGCGACGAACCGGTCGGCACCCGCCGACCACGTCACGACGGGGACGACCAGCCGCGTGTCCGCGGGCCAGTCGTCGAGCAACGGGAAGGTCCGGGCGGCGTGGGTGTGCGCGAAGTGGAACTCGGCCTCGTCGAGGTCGGCGAACAGCCTCGAGCCGTCCGTGACCTCGACCGGGGCGGCGGCGGCCGGCTCCACGGGCTCGACGACACCCGGCCACTCCCCCAGGCCCTCGGCGCCCGGACCCGCCGCGAACATCACGTGCATCCCGACGCCGATCGCGAGCACGGCGCGCCCGCCGGCGAGCCGACGGTCCACGACCTGGTCCCCGCTCACCGCGAGCACGCCGGCCATGACCTCGGCGAACGACCGGCTCCCCGCGACGACCAGCCCGTCGGCGGCGAGCGCCGTGCGCTTGTCGGCCGTGATCTCGACGTGGGCGCCCGCGCGGGTGAGGGCCTCGGCCAGCGGGGCGTGGTCGTCGGGACCGTGGTCGAGGACGACGACGAGGGGCAGGGCGGGCACCGGACCACGGTACCCGCGGCCGTCGTGCCGCCCGGACCTGCGCCGGTCCGCGAGACGGACCGGCGCAGGTCAGGGGGTGCGGGTCAGGACCCGGTGCAGGTGAGCGCCAGCGACCCCGGTGCGGAGCCGTTGCCCACGAAYCCGAAGGACGTCGACGCGCCGCCGCCCAGCAGCCCGTTGTACGGGGCGTTCGCCACCGTGACGTTCGCGCCGGACTGCGAGGCGACCCCGTTCCAGAGGTTGTTGATCGACTGGCCGCCGGGGAACGCCCAGCGGACGGACCAGTGGCTCAGGGTGGCCGAGCCGGTGTTCTTCACCGTGACCGCCGCCTGGAACCCGCCTCCCCACGACCCGGTGATGGCCGCGGTCGCCGTGCAGGCCGCCGGGCCGGTGGTCGGGTTGCCCGTCGGCGTCGGCCTCGGGGTCGGGGTCTGCGTGGGCTGCGTGCCGTCCGTGGTCACGGAGAAGCTGTTCACGGCCAGGCCGGCGCCACCGACCCACGGCTCGAAGCCCGCCTGGATGCTGGTGAGGTACCAGCTGGTCGACCCCAGGCCGCGGCTGACCACGTCCTTCCAGAAGTCGTTCACCAGGAAGCTCGCGGACGACGTCGGCGTCTGGCGCACGTACGAGATGACGTTCCAGCCGGTGTTGCCCGACCACACGTCCCAGGTCGCCCCGGCGATGTTCGCCGTGCCGATCCTGGAGCCGATGGGCTGGATCGACCCGGTGTGGTTCAACCAGACCATGAGCTCGGCGCCGTCGTTCTGCTGCGTGGTCGTGCTCGGCCGGCTCTTGTTGAACCAGATGTCGTACGCCGCGTCGTACGTCCCGCTGCCGGGGTACGTCATGCTCACGCTGGTCGAGATCGACGCGAACCGCGGGTCGGACGCCTGCAGGCCGTTCGGGCTGAGGATGTTGCCGCTGGTGGTGCAGCTGGAGTAGTGGCAGCCGTAGAACACGGCCGGGTACGACTTGGGGGCTCCGTTCGTGGCGACCGAGCCGTCGGCCTGCGTCACCGTGAAGCCCGTGCTCGACACGTCGATGCACTGCGTGGCGCTGGTGCCCCAGCGGTTGTTCATGACGATGTACCGGCCGCCCTGGATGGGCGTGCTGGCGTACTGGTCGCACAGCACGGGTGCGGCGGTCGCCAGCTGGGCGGCGGCGACCCCCGACATCCCGAGCAACGTGCAGAGCAGGGCGATCAGCGCGAGGACGCGACGACGGGGCATGACTCTCCTTCAGAGGGTGGGGACACGGACCTGCCGGCCGGGACCGGCTGTGGCGCTCTCAGGAGCAGGTGGCTCCGTTGAGCCGGACGGCGCGGGGCGCCGGGGTGGACGTGCCGTTGGCCGTGAACCCGACGCTCGCCGTCGCGCCGGCCGCGAGCGCGGCGTTGTACGTGGGCGCCGTGACGGTGACCGTCGTGCCCGACTGGGTGAACGTGCCGTTCCAGCCGCTGGCGATCGTGACGCCGGCCGGGACCGTGAACGAGACCACCCAGGGGCTCACCGACCCGCCGCCCGTGTTCTTGGCCGTGACGGCGGCCTGGTAGCCGGTGGGCCACGCGTTCGAGATCGTCACGGTCGCGGTGCAGCTGCCGGTCGAGGTCGTCGGTGTGGGGGTGGGCGTGGGGGTCGGCGTCGTGCTGCCCGTCGGCGTGGGCGTCGGGGTGCCGGTGGGCGTCGTGCCCGGCTTGACCGGCGGCACCAGGGCGGGCTGGAGGATGGACTGCTTGTTCGTGTTCACCGTGACCCAGTCGTCCTGCACGATGCCGCCGGTGTCGCCGGAGTCCGGGTTCCACGACCAGTACGTGAACGACATGCCGTTGGTCCGCATGTAGCTGACCAGCGCGGTCATCCACTGGGTGTCGCGGGGGTCGCGCAAGGTGCTGCCGAACTCGCCGACCAGCACCGGGGCGATGTTCTGCTTGGAGATGTAGCCCCAGTAGTAGTCCCAGACGGCGGGCAGGTTCGCCGGGAAGTCGGGGTGCTTGGTGGTGTCGAACCAGTCCTGGTGGTCGTACACCGAGATGCCGTAGTCGTGCGCGGAGTAGACCAGCTTGTTCGGGACGGTCAGCCGCACCGGGTTCTTCGCCACTCCCGACAGGTTTCCGCCCCACCAGCTGCACGCGTTGGGGTCGTCGGGGATCGAGTCCCACACGTTCGCGTTGCTGCCGTCCAGGCAGCTGACGCCCTCGACGAGCACGAGCCAGTTCGGGTTGGCGGCGTGCACGGCGTTGCCGATGCGCTCGGCGGCCAGCCGCCAGTCGCGTGCGGTGTCACCGCAGCCCCAGCAGGAGCCGGTGCCGTTGGGGTAGGTGCCCTCGGCGTGGGGCTCGTTGAACAGGTCGGCGCCGACGACGGTCGTGTTGCCCGCGTAGTGCCGGGCCAGCATCTGCCAGTCGGCGATCATGCTCGCCTCGGACACCGTCGGGGTGTACCAGAGCGCGGTCTGGCCCGCCGAGGTGGGCCGGTGCCGGTCCAGGATCACGCGCATCCCGAGGGAGCCGGCGTAGTCGACGACCCGGTCCAAGATCTGCAGCGGTGAGAGGCCCACCAGGTCGGGGTTGGTGTTGGTGTTGACGCTCGTGGCCACCGCGCCGGACTTGAGCGCGTCACCGGCGTACGGCACCCGGATCGTGTTGTAGCCCAGCTGGGCCATGTGGTCGATCATCGACCTCCACGTCACGCTCGCCCACAGGCCGTGGAACGTCTTGTTGTCCGTCTCCATCCCGAACCAGTTGATGCCGGTCAGGCGGACCGTCGCGCCCGTGGCGTCGACGATCTGGTTGCCCCGGGTGCTGAGGTAGCCGGATCCCGTGCCGCTCGCGGCGGCGACAGCGCTGCTCTGGGTCGTCGCGACCACGGTGGTGAGGGCGAGGGCGACGACCGCGAGGGCGCCCAGCAGGCGGCCGAGCAGGCTGCCTCGTGTGCGTGTCATGAGTGCTCCTGGGAGGACGGAGGGGTTCCTCTCCCAGGAGCAGAGCGCGGGGCGGCGCCTCGTCTTCGAGGCGACCCGACGGACACGGCGTGCGGGGCGAGGGACGACCAGTTGCCAGCCATGCAAGCACCGGCGGCGACGTCCCGCGACGGGCTAAACGTTTCTTTCTTTACCGCTACACGCTCGGCGGAGCAGCTCCCTTACTTCTTCTTGCCGGAGCCTGCGATCGTCCGCATGGCCTGCCAGCGCGACATGCCCACGCTCGTCACGACGCCCTCGACGTCGGCCGCCCCGACCGAGCCCAGCAGCAGGTCCTCGAGCACCGCGGGCGCGTCGGACAGGACCAGACCGGCGGGCAGCTTGTCGCCGCGCTCGCCGGCCGTCCAGCGCGTCGCCGTGATCTGGCCCTCGCGCCGCTCGAGCAGGATCACGGGCAGCGTGCGCAACAGCTTCGAGATCGCCCCCGCGCCCTCGGCGGCGGCGCGTGGGTCGCGCAGCACCGCGATCGCGCCGATGTCCGTCGGCACCACGTCGACCTCGACCTTGGCGATGGCGCACGCGGCCGCCAGGGGCGCGGGCGCGGCGACCTGCGTGATCACCAGGACGACCGATGGCTCCTCGGCGGGCGCGTCCAGCAGCGAGGAGAGGTCGTCGGGGACCTCGAAGTCGTCGGGCAGGTCGTCCGCCATCAGAGCGCGCCCTTCGTCGACGGGATCCCGTCCACCCGGGGATCGAGCGCCACGGCGAACCGCAGGGCCCGGGCGAGCGCCTTGAACTGGGCCTCGACGATGTGGTGCGGGTCCCGGCCGGCGAGCACGCGCACGTGGATGCTGAACGCGGCGTGGTGCGCGATCGACTCGAGCACGTGCCGGGTCAGCGAGCCGGTGAAGTGGCCGCCGATCAGGTGGTACTCCTGGCCGGGGGGCTCGCCGGTGTGCACGAGGAACGGCCGCCCGGACACGTCGACGACGGCCTGGGCGAGCGCCTCGTCCAGGGGCACCGTCGCGTCGCCGAACCGCGAGATGCCGCGCTTGTCGCCCAGGGCCTCCCGCAGCGCCTCGCCGATCGTGATCGCGACGTCCTCGACCGTGTGGTGCGCGTCGATGTGGGTGTCGCCGGTCGCCTTGACGGTCAGGTCGATCAGCGAGTGCTTGCCCAGCGCCGTGAGCATGTGGTCGTAGAACGGCACGGTCGTCGAGATGTCGGTGCGGCCGGTGCCGTCCAGGTCCAGCTCGACGAGCACGCTCGACTCGCTGGTCGCGCGCTCGATGCGCGCGGTGCGAGCCTTCGGGGCACTCACAGTCCTGCCACCTCCACCAGGGCGTCCTGGAACGCCACCATGTCGTCCGGGGTGCCGACCGACACCCGCAGCCATCCGTCGGGCCCGACCTCACGGATGAGGACGCCCCGGTCGAGCAGACCCTGCCAGATCGCGTGCCGGTCGTCGAACAGGCCGAACAGCACGAAGTTCGCGTCCGACTCGGCGACGGTCAGGCCGCGCTCGCGCAGCCAGACCACCAGGGCGTCCCGCTCGTCGCGCAGCGACCCCACCTGCGCCATCAGGGCGGGCGCGTGCGCGAGGGCCGCGCGGGCCACCGCCTGCGTCACCGCGGACAGGTGGTACGGCAGCCGCACGACACGCAGGGCGTCGACCAGCGCCGGGGCGGCCGCGAGGTAGCCCACGCGGGCGCCCGCGAGGCCGAAGGCCTTCGACATGGTCCGGCTCACGGCGAGGTGCGGGTGGTCCGCGAGCAGCTCGAGCGCCGAGGGGGTGCCCGAGCGGCGGAACTCCCCGTAGGCCTCGTCGACGACGACCACGCAGCCGCCCGGCACCGCGGCGGCGGCGTCGAGCACCGCGAGCACCGTGGCCGCGGGCAGCGCCGTGCCGGTCGGGTTGTTCGGGCTGGCCAGCAGCACCACCGACGGCGCGTGCTCGGCGATCGCGGCCCGCGCGACGTCCGGGTCGAGCCCGAAGTCCTCCTCGCGGCGCCCCGCCACCCACCCCGTGAACGTGTCGCGGGCGTACTCGGGGTACATGGAGTACGTCGGCGCGAACGACAGCACCGTGCGACCCGGCCCGCCGAAGGCCTGCAGGACGTGCAGCATGATCTCGTTCGACCCGTTCGCGGCCCACACCTGCTCGGTGGCCAGCGCGACGCCGGACTCCACGTGCAGGTACGCCGCGAGGTCGGCGCGCAGGGCGTCGAAGTCGCGGTCCGGGTAACGGTTCAGGCCCTCCGCCGCGCGCGCGACGGCGGCGGCGATGTCGGCGACCACGTCGGGCGCGGGCGCGTACGGGTTCTCGTTGACGTTGAGCAGGTGCGGCACGTCCAGCTGGGGTGCGCCGTAGGGCTCGAGGCCGACGAGGTCGGGACGCAGCGGGAGCGCGCCGCGCAGGAGATCAGCAGTCACGTGCCGAGTCTAGGGAGCCGCCGACGCCGGCTGCCGGGACGTCCAGTCCGCCAGACGGGCCAGCCCCTCGTCGAGGCTCACCGCGGGGTGCCACCCGAGCGCCTCGCGCGTGCGGCGCTGGTCGAACCAGTGCGCGGTCGAGAGCTGCTCGGCGACGAACCGGGTCAGCGGAGGCTCACCGGGCAGCGGGAGCGTCCGCCAGGCGGCGTCGAGGACCGAGCCCGCGCCGCGGGCCAGCGCTGCGGGGACGTGCCGACGGGGCACCGGGACGCCGGCGGCCACGCAGATCCCGACGAGGAGCTCGAGCACGGGCCGCGGCTCGCCGTTGGTGACGACGTACGCCTCGCCGTAGGCCGCGACGTCCGCGTGCAGTGCCGCGACGAGCGCGTCCACGGCGTTGTCGACGTAGGTGGTGTCGATGAGGGCGGCCCCCTGGCCGAGCACGGGCAGCCTCCCCGACCGCGCCCGGTCCACGACCCGCCCGAGCAGCTGGGTGTCCCCCGGGCCCCACACCACGTGCGGCCGGACCACGACGACGCGCATGCCGTCGGGATCGTGCGCGGCGAGCGCGAGGAGCTCCGCGGCGGCCTTCGTCCGCGCGTAGTGGCCGCGCGCGTGCTCCGGGTCCGCCGGCGCCGCGGGCGCCCCGGCCAGCGAGAGGCCGACGTGCGCCACCGACGGCGAGGACACGTGCACGAACCGCCGCACCCCCGCCGACGCGGCCTCCTCGACCAGGTGGCGGGTGCCCTCGACGTTCACGGCCTCGAACTGGGTCAGCGGCCCGGTGATGTCGACCTTCGCGGCGAGGTGCACGACCGCGTCCCGGTCCGCGACCGCCGCCGGCACGACGGCGCGGTCGGTGACCGAGCCGGCGACGTCCCGCGCCCCCGCGACCCGCGACGGGCTGCGCTGCAGGGTGCGCACGTCGTGCCCGTCCGCGACCAGCCGCGCGGCGACCGCCCGACCGAGCATGCCGCTCGCGCCCGTGACCAGCACGCGCGTCACAGGCGGGCCCGTTCCCCGGCCAGCACCCGCTCGGCCCAGGCCGCCACGCGGGACCGGTCGATCTTCGAGCTGTGGCGCACGTCGGTCGGCAGCCGCTCGACGACGAGGACGGCAGCGACCTCCGTGCCGTGCAGCGCGGCCCGGACGGCGGCGGCGAGCGACGGGTCCGCGACGACCGGGCCGTGGGAGTAGACCTCGGGCTGCACGACGACGACCACCTGCTGGGCGCCGCGCGGACCGACGCCGACGACGGCCGCGGCCACCACGCCCGCCACGGCCTGCGCCCGCTGCTCCGGCCCGACGGGGGTCCGCACGCCGGACGCCGTCACCAGCACGTGCGCGAGCCGGCCCTCGATCCAGAGCCGGCCGTCGGCGTCGAGGTGCCCGACGTCGCCGGTGCGGTGCCAGCCCGCGTCGCGCGACGCCGCCTGCTCGGTGAGCCACAGGCCGTCGTACCGCTCCTTCACGTGGGCCGCGGCGACCAGCACCTCGCCGGTCACGTTCGGCTCCTGCACCGGTGCGCCGGTCGCCTGCCCGTCGGCGTCCAGCGGGCTGACCGCCACCCGCACACCCGGCACGGGCCGGCCCACGCACACCCCGTCACCCGGCGGCAGCGCCCGCAGCTCGTCGAGCGAGACGTCCGCCACGACCAGGGCCTCGGTCATGCCGTACGGCGTGTGCGCCTCGGCCGCGGGCATCAGGTCGGCGGCGGCCTCCAGGAGCTCGCGACCCACCGGCGCGCCCGCCGACAGGAACAGCCGGACGCCGGCCAGCGCGGCGCGCTCCGAGCCGTCGGCGGTGCGGACCACCGACCGCAGGGCGGCCGGCGAGGCGAACACGACCGCGGCGTCGATCGCGCGCGCGGCCTCGGCCAGGGCCGCCGCGGTGAGGGTGCCCGGCGAGGTCACGTCCATGTGCGGGCTCKCGCTCGTCGCGCCGAGCGCGGGGCCGAGCAGGACGAAGGGCGCGAACGCCGCGACGAGCGGGCTGTCGGGTCCGATGCCGTAGGTGCGGGCGACGGCGTCGCGCATGGCCGCGAGCCGCCGGTGCGTGTACGCGACGCCCTTGGCCGGCCCCGTCGAGCCGGACGTGAACAGCACCGCAGCATCCGCGTCCGGGTCGGGCCACGGGAGGTCCTCGGTCGAGGCCCGGCCGAGCGCGGCGAGCTCGTCGAGGGACGCCGCGACGCCGAGCGCCTGCCGCACGCCCGCCCGCAGGGGGCCGGCGCTGACCAGGGTCGGTGCCCAGTGCAGCCAGCGCGCGGCGACCAGCGCCTTCTCGATCCCGACGACGACCGTCGGCTCGGCCGCACGCACCGCGCGGGTGAGGCCCTGGACTCCCAGCCCCGCGTCCGCGACGACGACGACGGCGCCGAGCCGCAGGCACGCGTAGAGCACCGAGGTGAGGTCGACCCCGGGCGGGACCAGCAGCGCCACCCGGTCGCCGGGCAGCACGCCGCTCGCCGCGAGGCCACGGGCGAGCTGGTCGGTGCGGGCCGCGAGCGCCGCCCAGCTCGCGCGCCGCGAGCGCGGTCCGGCCAGCTCGACGAGCGCCGTGCCCTCGTCGGCGGCGCGCTCGACGAGCGTCGCCCCGAGCGCCCGGAAGGGCTCGGTGCTCGCCGCCGGCTYGGACGAGGTGGGCTGCGCGTCGAGCCAGCGCAGAACGCCGCMGGCGGCGTCGGCGTCCTCGACCACCAGGTGCCCAGCCCCCTCGAACCGGTGCACGTCGGCGTGCGGGAGGCGTGCGCGCAGGTCCCGCAGGTAGCGCGCGGAGAAGACGGGGTCGCGCGGACCCCACAGCAGCAGCGCCGGGACCGCGAGGTCGCGGATGCCCTCGGCGATCCGGTCCAGCTCGGCGCGGCTGGGATGGTCGGGGGCCGCGGGGATGTCCGCGACGAAGCCGCCGATCCCCGCCCGCCGCTCGGCCGTCCGGTACGGCGCCCGGAACGCGTCGGCGACGGCCGGGTCCAGGCGCGGGTGCGCAAGGGCGAGCGTCGTCTCGAGGAACGCGGGCGTCGTCACGGTGCCGACGGGCAGCACGCCCGGCGCCATCGCGACCCGCAGCGCCCCCGGCAGCGGGTCCTCGGACGGCTGGTGGACCGCGGTGTTGGTGAGCACCACGCCCGCCAGCAGGTCCGGGTGGTCGAGCGCCCAGCCCAGGCTGACCACGCCGCCCCAGTCGTGACCGACCGTCACCACGGGTCCGGTCAGGCCGAGCTCGTCGGTGAGGTCGCCCAGGGCCGCGACGCGGTCGGCCAGCCGGTGCTGCTCCCCCGTCCGCTCCGAGAACCCCATCTCGAGCTGGTCGACGGCGATCACGCGCCACGGGCGCTCGGGTCGCGCACCGGCCGCGACCAGGCGGCGCCACAGGAACGACCACGTGGGGTTGCCATGGACGCAGAGCAGCGTCCCGACCGGCGGTGCCTCCAGGGTGGGACCGTTGTCGAGCAGGTGCCAGGTCCGCGACCCCACCCGCACCACGCGCGACCAGCGCGGATCGATCCCGCCGGCCTCGAGGACGTCCGCCGGGGGTGTCGACGCGGCGGTCACCAGACGATCTCGGCCATGGCGGTGTGCAGGCCCGAGCCGACTCCCATGCACAGCACGCGGTCGCCCGTGCGCAGCGAGTCCGCCTGCTCCGCGAGGGTCATCGGCAGGGCCGCCGGGCCGACGTTCCCCCAGCGGGGGAAGGTCGTCGGCACGCGCTCGGGGTCCAGCCCCAGCGCGTCGACGATCGAGCGGGTGTGCACCGACGAGACCTGGTGCGTCACGACACGGTCGACGTCCGCCCAGTCCCACTCGGGCTGGGCCTCGTTCCAGGCGTCGACGACGAGCTCGAGGCCCCCCGCCAGCAGCCCGCTCGGGTCGGTCTTCATCCCGTCGACGCCGCCGACGCACAGCTCGTGGTGCTGGGTGGCGGACCGCGCCACGCCGCCCAGGAGCCGGTGGGCGCCGGGGTGCAGGTGCGCCGGGCCGAGGACCGCGGCTGCGGCGCCCGCCCCGAGGGTGAGCGTGGCGAACTCCTCGAGGAAGGACTCTCGGGTGGTGTCCGGCGAGGTCAGTCTCGCGATCGTGGCCTCCTGCGTCGGGCGCGGGTCCTCGCCGTTGACGATGACCGCGTACGAGATCTGGCCCGAGTCGATGAGCTGCGCCGCGAGCGTCATCCCGTTGACGAACCCGAGGCACGCGTTGGTCAGGTCGAAGTTGAGGGCGCTCGACGGCAGCGACAGGTTCGAGTGGATGCGCGAGGCGACGGACGGCTCGAGGAAGGTCCGGGTCACCGACGTGTTGATGAGCAGGCCGACGTTCCCGGCGTCGATGCCCGCCTCGGCCAGCGCCTTGGCGCCGGCGGCCGTCGCGGCGTCGTCGAAGGTCATCTCCTCGTCCCACCAGCGTCGCTCGTGCACCCCGGCCACGCGGGACAGCAGCCCCCGCGGCAGGCGCAGTCGCGTCAGCGTCGGCGCCAGGCGCTCGTCGAACACCGTGGACGGCACCACGACCGGGGCCTCGATGCCGACGACCGCGAGGAGGGCGACATCACGGTGGCGGAACGTCGCGTTGCCTGTCACAGGCTGTCCTCTCGACGGGGGCTGAGGTCGCACGCGCGGCCGGCGGCGGGTCGGCGCGGTCGGCGCGCTGGCTCTCGGATGGGATGCGTCAGAATCGGGCCCGCACCGCCTCGCCGTGCGCCGGGAGCCCTTCGGCGTCCGCGAGCGCGACGATCCGGTCGGCGACCTCCGCGAGCGCGTCGGCGTCGTACTCGATCACCTGGACGGCGCGCAGGAACGAGTGCACGCCCAGCCCGCTGGTGAAGTGGGCGCAGCCGCCGGTGGGCAGCACGTGGTTCGAGCCCGCCATGTAGTCGCCCAGCGACACGGGCGAGTACGCACCGACGAAGATCGCGCCCGCGCTGGTCACGCGCTCGGCCAGCGCCGCGGCCCCGACCGTCTGGATCTCGAGGTGCTCGGCGCCGTAGGCGTTGACCACCTCGAGCCCCTGCTCCAGGTCGTCCACCAGCACGATCGCCGACTGCTCGCCCCGCAGCGCGGTGGTCACGCGGGTGCGGTGCATCGTGGCGTCGACCCGGTCGATCAGCTTCGCCTCGACCGCGCCCGCCAGCTCGACCGACGGGGTCACCAGGACCGCCGCGGCGAGGGGGTCGTGCTCGGCCTGCGACACCAGGTCCGCGGCGACGTGCGTGGCATCCGCTGTGCCGTCCGCCAGGATCGCGATCTCGGTGGGGCCGGCCTCCGCGTCGATGCCGACGGTGCCGCGCACCAGCCGCTTGGCCGCGGCGACGTACACGTTGCCCGGACCGGTGACGACGTCGACGGGCTCGCACAGGGTCTCGCCGTCGATGTCCTCGCTGCCGGCCGCGCCGTAGGCGAACATCGCGACCGCCTGCGCACCGCCGACCGCGTAGACCTCGTCCACGCCGAGCAGCGCGCACGTCGCCAGCACCACGGGGTCCGGCAGGCCCCCGTCGTTCTTCTGCGGCGGGGACGCCACGGCGAGCGACCCGACGCCCGCGGCCTGTGCCGCGACCACGTTCATCACTACCGACGACGGGTACACCGCCAGGCCGCCGGGCACGTAGAGACCGACGCGGCGGACCGGGACCCAGCGCTGCCGGACCTGCGCCCCCGGCGCCAGCTCGACGGTGAAGTCCGCGGGACGCTGCGCGCCGTGCACCTCGCGCACCCGGCGGATCGTCTCCTCGAGCGCGGAGCGGACACCGGCGTCCAGCACGTCCACCGCCGCGGCGATCGCGTCCGTCGGGACCCGCAGGTGCACCGGCCGCACGCCGTCGAACCGCTCCGCGAGGTCGCGCAGCTCGGCCGCGCCGCGCGCGCGGACGGCCGCCAGGATGGGCGCGACGACCTCGGCGGCGTGCTCGACGTCGACCTCGGCGCGCGGGAGCTCCTCGAGGAGCTCCCGGCGTGACAGGGTGCGACCGCGCAGGTCGATGCGGGTGATCACGTTCCTGAGCATAGGACGGACCTCTGGGCGCGGCCTGACCACGACCACCGGGCGGTCCGTGCGCTGCGCCACACTCCCCGCGCACCAGGCAGACTGCTCCCATGACCACGGTGCCCATCTCCGACGACTCGATCCGGCTCGGCCAGTTCCTCAAGCTCGCCGACCTCGCCGACTCCGGGGCGCACGCCCGCGAGCTGCTCGAGGACGGTGCCGTCACGGTGAACGGCGAGGACGAGGCGCGCCGCGGTCGCCAGCTGGTCCGCGGCGACGTCGTCGAGGTGGACCTGCCGACCGGCTACAAGGAGGCCACGGTCGGCTGACGGCGGGTCACGCCTGCCGGTAGTGCGGCAGGGCCGCGTCGAAGATCTCCTGCCACGACCGGACCGGCCGCCCCGCAGCGTGGTCGTCGAGCTGGCCCAGGGAGGCGTGCCAGCCGGCGCCGTAGCCCCGGGCCGCGGACTCGGACAGGCCCAGGTGCTCCAGCACGAGGACGGAGCCGTCGCCGTCCGGGCGGATGGCGACCTGGACGCGGGTCGGGTCCTCGCCGGGGAAACCCCAACCGACCACGAGCAGCCGCGGGGCGTCGCACTCGAGCACGTCGCCGACCGTGTTCTGCGGCGACCCCGCCTCGTCGTCACCCATCCGCAGCTCGTACCGGCCGCCCACCCGCAGGTCGCCGTACACCGGGCCGAGCCAGCGCGCCAGGCGCGCCGGGTCCGTCAGCGAGGCCCAGAGGTCCTCCGGAGTGGTCGGGTAGCGGCGCTCGAAGCGGACCGTCACGTCCGCGCCGGTCGGCACCAGCACGCCCCACACGTCAGTCGTCATCTCGGCTCCTCGTCGTCCCGGTCGAGCGGCGCCGCTCGCTGGCGCCCCGCGCGATCTCCGTCTCCAGCGCGTCCAGCCGGCCGTCCCAGAACCGGCGGATGCCGCGCGCCCAGCGCTCGACCTCGTCGAGGGCCTCGGGTCGGACCGAGTACAGGCGGACGGCACCCTGGGGCACCGAGTCCACGACCCCGGCCTCGCGCAGCACCCGCAGGTGGCGGGACGCTGCGGGCTGGCTGATGCCGAACTCGTCGCCGACCGCGGCCGCGAGGTGGCCCGCGCTGCGCTCCCCGTCGGCGAGCAGCTCCACCAGCCGGCGCCGCACCGGGTCCCCCAGCGCGTCCATGGTCTGCATGGCACCGATGTTTCCACTTTCGGTTATATAACGCAAGCCGCATATGACTAGGGTGGCGCCCATGGACCTGACACGGCTCCCCGACGACCTGCCGGTGCCCGTCGACGACGGCGCGGCCGACCACCTCGTCGGGAGCCCGATGCCGGCGGTCGCCCTGCGCTCCACCGACGGCGCGGCCGTCGCCCTCGACGGGCTCGGGCCCGGCCGCACGGTGGTCTACGCCTACCCGATGACCGGCGGCGGCCCCGGGGTCGAGCTGCCGGCCGACTGGGACGCCATCCCGGGCGCCCGCGGCTGCACGGCGGAGGCCTGCGCGTTCCGCGACCACCACGCCGACCTGCTCGCCGCCGGCGCGTCCGCGGTCTACGGGCTGTCGACCCAGCACACCGCCTACCAGCGCGAGGCCGTCGAGCGCCTGCACCTGCCGTTCCCGATGCTCAGCGACGAGGGGTTCGCGCTCACCCGGGCGCTGCGGCTGCCCACCTTCGGCGCCGGTGGCCGGACGCTGCTGCGCCGGCTCACGATGGTCGTGACCGACGGCGTCGTCGAGAAGGTCTTCTACCCCGTCTTCCCGCCCGACCGGCACGCGGCCGAGGTCCTTGCGTGGCTGGTCAGGACGCCAGGCAGCTCGGTCCCAGCAGCGCCTTGAGGTCGCCGAACAGGGACGGCGACCGCTCGACCCGCAACCCGTGGTCGAGCCGCATCACCGTGGCGCGACCGGGGCTGGTGAGCCGCAGGTGCACCTCCGTGACGCCGGGATGGGTGGAGAGGACCTCGCGCAACCGCTCGACCACCGGCGGGGTGCAGCGGGAGACCGCCATCGACACGACGACGGGCGCGTCCGCCGCCTGGGAGACGTCGGGCAGCGACACCTCCATGGCCTGCAGCTGCATGGTCTCGTCGCGACGCCGCACACGTCCGCGGATGACGACCACCGCGTCCTCGGCCAGAGCCGTGGAGTACGCCAGGTAGGTCTCGCCGAAGAACATGATCTCGACCGAGGCTTCCATGTCCTCGATGGTCACCGCGGCCCACGGGTTGCCCTGCTTCGACATCTTGCGCTGCAGCGACGTGATGAGGCCGGCGACCACCACCGTGGAGCCGTCGGGCCGCTGCTCGTCGCCCAGCAGGGTCGCGATCGACACGTCCGCCGCGGCGGCGAGCACGTGCTCAAGCCCGGAGAGCGGGTGGTCCGACACGTACAGCCCGAGCATCTCCCGCTCGAACGCCAGCCGCTGCTTCTTGTCCCAGTCCGGCAGGTCCGGGACGACGACCGAGAACCCCTGCGCCCCGTCGTCGCCGCCCAGCAGGTCGGCGAAGAGGTCGAACTGCCCCTCGGCCTCCTTGCGCTTGACGCCGATCACCGAGTCGACGGCCTGCTCGTGCACGAGCAGCAGCGCGCGGCGGGCGTGCCCGAGGGAGTCGAAGGCGCCGGCCTTGATGAGCGACTCGATGGTCCGCTTGTTGCAGACCACCGCGGGCACCTTGTCGAGGAAGTCGGTGAAGGACGTGAACTCGCCCTTCTCCTCGCGCGCCCGCACGATCGCGTCCACCACGTTGGAGCCGACGTTGCGGACCGCCGTGAGGCCGAACCGGATGTCCTTGCCGACGGCCGTGAAGTTGGCGGACGACGAGTTCACGTCGGGCGGCAGGACCGTGATCCCCATGTGCCGCGCCTCGCCCAGGTACAGCGCCGACTTGTCCTTGTCGTCGCGCACGCTGGTCAGCAGCGCGGCCATGTACTCGGTGGAGTAGTTGGCCTTGAGGTAGGCGGTCCAGTACGAGATGACCCCGTACGCGGCGGAGTGCGCCTTGTTGAACGCGTAGTCGGAGAACGGCAGCAGGATGTCCCACAGCGTCTGCACGGCGCCCATCGAGAAGCCGCGCTCGACCATGCCGGCGGAGAAGCCCTCGAACTGCTTGTCCAGCTCCGACTTCTTCTTCTTGCCCATCGCACGGCGCAGGATGTCGGCCTGGCCGAGCGAGTACCCGGCGACGCGCTGGGCGATCGCCATGACCTGCTCCTGGTAGACGATCAGGCCGTACGTGGTGCCCAGGATCTCCGCGAGCGGCTCCTCGAGCTCCGGGTGGATCGGGGTGACCGGCTGGACGCCCGTCTTGCGCAGCGCGTAGTTGGTGTGCGAGTTCGCACCCATCGGGCCCGGTCGGTACAGGGCGCCGACCGCCGAGATGTCCTCGAAGTTGTCGGGACGCATGAGTCGCAGCAGCGAGCGCATGCCGCCGCCGTCGAGCTGGAACACGCCCAGGGTGTCGCCGCGGCCGAGCAGCTCGTACGTCGCCCGGTCGTCGAGCGCGAGGTCCTCGAGGACCACGGGCTCCTTGTCGTTCATCACGATGTTCTCGAGCGCGTCGTCGAGGATCGTGAGGTTGCGCAGCCCGAGGAAGTCCATCTTGATCAGGCCGAGGCCCTCGGACGTCGGGTAGTCGAACTGGGTGATGACCGCGCCGTCCTGGGGGCGCCGCATGATCGGGATGATGTCGATCAGCGGGTCGCTCGACATGATGACGCCGGCGGCGTGCACGCCCCACTGACGCTTCAGGCCCTCGATGCCCTTCGCCAGCTCGACCACGCGCTGGGCGTCGGGGTCCGCCGCGTGGACCTGGCGGAACTCCTCGGCCTCGTTGTACCGCTTGTCCGCCGGGTCGAAGATGCCCGTGAGCGAGATGTCCTTGCCCATGATCGCGGGCGGCATCGCCTTGGTGAGCTTCTCGCCCATCGCGAAGGGCATGCCCAGCAACCGCGCGGAGTCCTTGAGGGCCTGCTTGGCCTTGATCGTGCCGTAGGTGACGATCTGCGCGACGCGGTCCTCGCCGTACTTCTCGGTCACGTACCGGATGACCTCGCCGCGCCGACGCTCGTCGAAGTCGACGTCGAAGTCGGGCATGGAGACGCGGTCCGGGTTGAGGAACCGCTCGAAGATCAGGCCGTGCTGCAGCGGGTCGAGGTCGGTGATCCGCATCGCGTACGCGGCCATCGAGCCGGCACCGGACCCACGACCGGGGCCCACCCGGATGCCGTTGTTCTTGGCCCAGTTGATGAAGTCGGCGACCACGAGGAAGTACCCCGGGAAGCCCATCCCCGTGATGACCTCGGTCTCGAACTCGGCCTGCTTGCGCACCTCGTCGGGGATCCCGTCCGGGTAGCGCACGTGCAGGCCGGTCTCGACCTCCTTGATGAACCAGCTGGTCTCGTCCTCGCCGGCCGGGACGGGGTAGTTCGGCATGTAGTTGGCCGAGGTGTTGAACGAGACCTCGCACTGCTCCGCGACGAGCAGGGTGTTGTCGCAGGCCTCGGGGTGCTCGGCCCAGACGCGGCGCATCTCCTCCGCGGTCTTCACGTAGTAGCCGTCGCCGTCGAACTTGAACCGGTCCGGGTCCGCCAGCGTGGAGCCCGAGTTGATGGCCAGCAGCGCGTCCTGCGACGCGCGGTCCTCCTGCTTCACGTAGTGCAGGTCGTTGGTGGCCAGCAGGGGTGCGCCGATGGTCTCCGAGAGGCGCAGCAGGTCCTTGATCGCCCGGGTCTCGATGTCGAGCCCGTGGTCCATGACCTCGATATAGAAGAAGTCCTTGCCGAAGATGTCCTGCAGCTCGCCGGCCGCGCGGACGGCCTCGTCCCACTGGCCCAGGCGCAGCCGGGTCTGGATCTCCCCCGACGGGCAGCCGGTGGTCGCGATCAGGCCCTTGCCGTACCGCTGCAGCAGGTCGCGGTCCATGCGCGGCCACTTGCCCATCTGCCCCTCGAGCGAGGCCAGCGACGAGGCGCGCATCAGGTTGTGGAGGCCCTCGTTGTTCCGGGCCAGCAGCGTCATGTGGGTGTAGGAGCCGCGCGCCGAGACGTCGTCCTGCTCCTGGCCCTGCTGGCCGAACCGCACGCGGGTCTGGTCGAACCGGCTGGTACCCGGGGTGACGTACGCCTCGACGCCGATGATGGGCTTGATGCCCGCCGCCGTGGCCTTCGACCAGAAGTCGAACGCGCCGAACAGGTAGCCGTGGTCGGTGGTGGCGATCGCCGTCTGGCCGACCCGCTCGACCTCAGCGAACAGGTCGCCCAGCCGGGCGGCGCCGTCCAGCATCGAGTACTCGGTGTGCACGTGGAGGTGGACGAAGTCGGAGCCTCCAGCAGATGCCATGCGGGCGATCCTACGTCGCGCCACCGACACTCCTGAGCCGCCACGGACCCGTGTCGGCGGCCGCCCGGCGTGTCGCGCGCGCTACGCCGGAGCGGTGACGACCTTCACGGCGTCGCGGTGCCAGATCGCCTCGTCGAGGTACCGCTCCGGCCGCGCGACGTAGCCCAGCCGCGCGTAGAAGCCGAGCGCCTGCTCCTGCGCACTGAGCTCGACGGACACGGTCCGGGAGCTGTCCGACGCGGCGCCGTAACGCTCCAGCGCCGCGGCTTCGAGGGCCGCCATGAGCCGCGCACCGACGCCCAGACCGCGGGCCGCGGCGCTCACCGCGACGCGGCCGATGTGGGCGGGCTCACCCGGGTGGTGCGGCGGCAGCAGCCGGGCGGTCCCGAGCGCGGTGCCGTCGTCGGCGAGCGCGAGCACGTGGAGCGTCGACGGGTCGTCGTCGAGCGCGTCCATCTCGCGCTCGGCGGACACGTTCTGCTCCTGCACGAACACGGCCATGCGGATCGCGGTCATCGCGGCCCGCTGCTCGGGCGTCTCGACCACGACGACGTCGATCACGCGTACCCGTCCTGCAGCACCGCCAGCGACCGGGACAGGTCCTCCGGGTACTCGCTGGTCAGCTCCAGCCACTCCCCCGTGCTCGGGTGGTGGAAGCCGAGCCGCATCGCGTGCAGCCACTGGCGCGTCAGGCCGACGCGGGCCGCGAGCGTCGGGTCCGCGCCGTAGGTCAGGTCGCCCACGCACGGGTGCCGCGTCGCGGCGAAGTGCACGCGGATCTGGTGCGTGCGGCCGGTCTCCAGGTGGACCTCGACCAGCGAGGCCGCGGGCAGCATCTCGAGCACCTCGTAGTGCGTGATCGAGGGCTTGCCGTCCGCCACCACCGCGAACTTCCAGTCGGAGCTCGGGTGCCGGCCGATCGGGGCGTCGATGGTGCCGCTCGTCGGCTCGGGGTGACCCTGCACGAGCGCGTGGTACACCTTCTCGACCGTGCGCTCCTTGAACGCCCGCTTGAGCACCGTGTACGCGTGCTCGCTCTTGGCGACGACCATGAGCCCCGACGTCCCGGCGTCGAGCCGGTGCACGATCCCCTGCCGCTCGGCCGCACCGGACGTGGAGATGCGATAGCCGACGGCCATCAGGGCGCCGACCACGGTCGGGCCGGTCCAGCCCGGCGACGGGTGCGCGGCGACGCCGACGGGCTTGTCGATGACCACCAGGTCGTCGTCGTCGTAGACGATGCGCATGCCCGGCACGGGCTCGGCGACGACCTCGATGCCCGCCGCGGGGGCGACGTCCGGGATCTCGACCTCGAGCCAGCCGTTGGCCGCGAGGCGGTCCGACTTGCCGAGCTCCTTGCCGTCGAGGTGCACCCCACCGGCCTCGGCGATCTCCGCCGCACGCGTGCGGGACAGGCCCAGCAGGCGCGACAGCGCCGCGTCGACGCGCTCGCCGACCAGCCCGTCGGGCACGGGCATCGCGCGCGTGTCAGGCATTCTGCTCGGTCTGCTCGACGGGGGCGTCGGAGGCGGGCTCGGTCTCGCCGTCCGGCTCGGGGTCGCCGTGGCCGTCGCGCGTCCCGTCGATGTGCACGCCGGTCGCCGCGAGGATCACGACCATCACGGCGGCCACCACGATGGCGATGTCCGCGACGTTCCCGACGAACCAGTGCGCGTACGCGATGAAGTCGACGACGTGCCCGCGCGCGGGTCCGGGCTCCCGGATCCAGCGGTCCACGAGGTTGCCGAGCGCGCCGCCCAGCAGCAGCCCGAGCGCGATGGCCCAGGCACGCGAGCCGATCCGGCGGCTGGCCCGCACGACCACGACGATCACCACGGTGGCGACGAGGGTGAGCACCCAGGTCATCCCCGTGGCGATGGACAGCGCCGCGCCGGGGTTGAACACCAGCTGGAGACCGAGCAGGTCCCCGACCACCTGCCGGCGCTCACCGTCGGCGAGGGCGTCCAGCGCCCACGCCTTCGACACCTGGTCGAGCACCAGCACGACGCCGGCGATCGAGAAGAGCGTGATCAGGAGCGCGCGACGTCGTGGATGGATCGAGGGCGCGGCGCTCTGGTCGTCCGTGGTGGTGGGCACCGCAGGAGTCTACGTGCGCGTCAGCGACGCTCCTCGCGCTGCTTGCACTCCACGCACAGGGTCGCGCGGGGGAACGCCTGCAGGCGGGCCTTGCCGATCGCCTTGCCGCAGGACTCGCACGTGGCGAAGGTGCCGGTCGCGATCCGCGCCAGGGCGCGGCTCGTCTGCGACAGCAGGTCGCGCGTGTTGTTCACCAGCGTGAGCTCCTGCTCGCGCTCGAGCGCCGACGAGCCGGAGTCGGCCTGGTCGTCGCCCGCTCCGTCGCCGGAGTTGCGCAGCAGGTCCGAGAGCTCCGCGTCCGCTGCCGCGAGCTCGCTGGTGAGTCGGTCGATGTCGCTGGTCAGCTCGTCCGCGACGTCCTTGACCTCGCGGGCGGTCCACGGCTTCTCGCCGTCGCGCACCGGGAAGGTCTTGACGAGCTTGGCGAGCTCCTTGGTGTCCGTGCTGATATCGACCGTGCTCAGCGCGTCATTGATGGCCACGAGCGGGCCCCCCTGTCCTCGAAGTCACGTGACTGTATGCGGGCGAAGCCAGGGACACAACACGCCACGCCGGGTGAAACCCGGCGTGGCGTGGGGTATTTGTACGACCTGACCAGTGGTGATGCAGGGCGCGAGAGGGTGCGGCGGGTGGTCGCCGACCCTTCTCAGAGGTTCTGGCCGTCGCCCACCGGCTGCGGCTGACCTGACCGGGGCGGCAGCGCGTTGCCCCGGTTGTCGAGGTCGCCGAGCAGGTTCTCGAGGTAGCTCTTCAGACGCGTGCGGTAGTCGCGCTCGAAGACCCGGAGCTCGTCGATCTTGCGCTCGAGGAGAGACCGCTCCTGCTCGAGCTGTCCGAGCGTGCGCTGCGACGTCTCCTCGGCCTCACGGACGATGCGGTTCGCCTGGCTCTTGGCCTCGCCGACCAGCCGGTCGGACTCCTCCTGGCCGCTGCGGACGTAGTCGTCGTGCAGCTTCTGCGCCAGGGCGAGCAGCCGTCCGCACCGGTCCACGTCGCCCGCGAGCGCGGCGTCGACCACAGCCGTCGGCGTGGGGGTGCCGACGGCGGCGCCCTGGGTCGGCGCC
>NZ_JBFUKJ010000039.1:0-28592 GCF_056400905.1 Cellulomonas sp. P4_H12 | reverse complement strand
CCCTGGCCGCCCTGGAGGCGCGCGGCCTCGTCCGGCGCGACCCGGACCCGCACGACGGCCGACGGCAGCTGGTGTCCCTGAGCAACGAGGGCCGCGCGCGGCTGGCGGGCGACCGGCTGGCCCGCGAGGAGTGGCTGGCCCGGGCGCTGCAGGACGGCTACACCGACGCCGAGCGCCGGACGATCCTCGACGCACTGGTGCTGCTCGACCGCCTGACCCAGCCGTGACGGCGGTCGCCACCGGGTTCGACCGTCGCCTCACCGCCCCGCTGATCCTGGGGTCGGTGCTCAACCCGATCAACTCGTCGATGATCGCCGTCGCGCTCATCCCGATCGGCCTCGCCCTGGGCGCTCCCCCGTCGCAGACCGTCTGGCTGGTCTCCGCGCTCTACCTGGCCACGGCCGTCGGGCAGCCGGTCGTCGGCCGGCTCGTCGACCTCTTCGGCCCGCGCCGCCTCTACCTGACCGGCACGGCCCTGGTCGGGGTCGCGGGCGTGGCGGGTGCGCTCGCCCCCAACCTCGGCACGCTCGTCGGCGCGCGCGTGCTGCTCGGGCTGGGCACGTGCGCCGCGTTCCCCGCGGCCATGTCGCTCCTGCGCAGCGAGTCGGTGCGCACGGGTCAGGAGAGCCCGACCGGCATCCTCACCGCGCTCTCCGTGTCCAACCAGGTGGTCGCCATCATCGGACCGACCCTGGGCGGTCTGCTCATCGCCGCGGGCGGCTGGCGCACGATCTTCACCGTCAACATCCCGCTGTCCGTCGCCTGCCTGGTGCTCGGCTGGCTGCGGCTGCCGCGCACGCGGACCAGCGCGGCCGGGTCGGTCCGCCGGCTGGACCTGCCCGGCATCGGCCTGTTCGCCGCCATGCTCACGGCCCTGATGCTCTTCCTCATGAACCCGCGGGCCGCGGACTGGTACCTGCTCGCGATCACCCTCGCGGCCGCCGCGGGCCTCGCCCGGCGCGAGCTGCGCGTGCCCGAACCGTTCCTCGACCTGCGGCTGCTGGGCGGCAACGTGCCGCTGCTGGTCACGTTCCTGCGGCAGCTGCTCAACTCGACCGCGATCTACGCCTTCCTGTACGGCTACGTGCAGTGGCTCGAGGCCGGCCGCGGCATGAGCGCGGCGGCCGCGGGGCTGCTGCTCCTGCCCATGTCAATCGCGGCCGTCATCGCGTCTGCCGTGTCGGGGCGGTACCGGGAGCTGCGCGTCAAGCTCGTCGTCGGCAGCACGTCGCTCGTCGCCGCCTGCACGCTCCTGCTGACCGCCGGCACCACGACCGCCACCGGGGTGCTCGTCGGGCTCGGTGCCCTCGTCGGCGTGAGCCAGGGCCTCAACGGCCTCGCCAACCAGAACGCGCTCTACCGGCAGGCCGAGACGGAGCGCATGGGATCGGCCGCGGGGCTGCTGCGGACGTTCACCTACCTCGGCGCGATCGTCGCCGCGGCCGTCGTCGCCGCCGCGTACGCCACGGGCGCGCACACCGGAGGGCTGCACCACCTCGCCGCCCTCATGCTCGCCTGCGGCGTCGCCCTGCTCCTCGTCTCCCTGATCGACCGCTCGCTCACCCCCGAAAGGCACCTCACGTGACCCTGACGACGCTCGACCCCGTCACCGCCCTGATCGTCATCGACCTGCAGAACGCGGTCGTCGCCCTGCCGACGGCGCACCTGACCGACGACGTGGTCCGCCGGTCCGCGCAGCTCGCCGACGCCTTCCGGCGCCACGGCCTGCCCGTCGTGCTGGTCAGGGCCCTCGGCGGCGCGCCCGGCCGCACCGAGGCCCCGCGCCGCCTCGGCGGCGGCCCGATCCCGGACGGGGCCGCCGAGCTCGTGACCGAGCTGACCCCGCAGCCGGGCGACCACGTCGTCGCCAAGCGCACGTGGGGCGCGTTCCACGAGACCGGCCTCGGCGAGCTGCTTGCGGGGCTCGGGGTCACCCAGGTCGTGGTGGTGGGGGTCGCGACGAGCGCCGGCGTCGAGTCGACCGCCCGCGCGGCCCACGAGCACGGGCTCCACGTCACGCTCGCGGTGGACGCGATGACCGACATGAGCGCCGAGGCGCACGAGAACAGCGTGGGGCGGATCTTCCCGCGTCTCGGCGAGACGGGGACCACCGACGAGGTGATCGCGCTGCTGGAGGCGACGCGCGCCTGAGCTACGCCCGCTCGAGCAGCGTGAGCACCTCGTAGTGCGTGGTCTGCGGGAACATGTCGAGCACCTGCGCGCGGCGAGGTCGCAACGACGGCATGGCCGCCAGGTCCCGTGCCAGCGAGGCGGCGTTGCAGCTGGAGTAGACGACCTGCCGGACGCCCGACGCCTCCAGCCATCGGCTGAGGTCCTCGCCGATGCCGCGGCGCGGCGGGTTGACGATCACGAGCTCGGGGGCGGCCGCGGCGCCGAGCGCGAAGGCGGTGGCGTCGCCGGCCGCGAACCGGACGCGCGACAGGCCGGCCTCCTGCGCGCTCAGGGTCGCGCTGGCGATCGCCTCGGTGCTGGTCTCGATGCCGATGACGTCGCGGCCGGCAGCGGCGCAGTGCAGCGCGAAGCCGCCGACGCCGCAGTACAGGTCCCAGACGGAGGTCGGCGCGAGCTCGTCGACCCACGCCCTGGCCTGCCGGTACAGCGCCGCGGCGATCTTGGTGTTCGTCTGGAAGAAGGACTGCGGGCGCAGGTGCAGATCGACGCCGTTGAGGCGCATCCGCAGCGTCTCGTCGGCGGTCAGCAGGATCTCCCGGTCGCCCTCCAGCACGGCCTTGTGGTCCGGCAGCAGGTTGACCGACACCACGCGCAGCTCGGGGAGCGCCTCGAGCAGCCACGGCAGGTGCTTGCGGATCCGCGCGACGGGCTCCTGCGAGCGCAGCACGAACCGGAGCATGAGCTCGCCGTCGGGTGACTGCGTGACCAGGAGGTTCTTCAGCTCGCCGGACCTCGCGGGGACGTCGTACGGCGTCAGGCTCGCGCGGGTGACGAAGGCGGCGAGCACCGGAAAGGTGGCGGCGAGGGTGTCGGGGTAGAGGCCGCAGCCCTGCAGGTCGACGCCCCGTCCCTCGGCGTCGAGGATCCCCAGCGTCGGCTCGGCCACCGTGCCGCCGACCACCATCTTCGCCTTGTTCCGGTATCCCGACTCCCGCCCGCTGACCGGCGGCAGCCACGCGAGGTCGTCGCGATCGCCCAGCAGGTCCTGGCAGTGCCGCTCTTTGTCGGCCACCTGCTCGCCGTGGGGACGTCCCATCCACGTGCACGACCGGCACCGGTGCGCGTCGAAGTAGGGGCACTGCATGGGCGCGACTCTACGTCGCGGTCCCCGGCACCCCGTGCGCACGGGCACCACCTCGTGAAAGGGTTCACCGAGTCGCGACGAAGGGACAGCCGCATGCACGGGACCGAGCAGATCGCGCTGCGCGAGGACTTCGCACCCTGGTCGTTCGCCGAGCTGGCCTCGCCGGCCGCCAAGGCGGACCAGGCCGCGTACCAGGACGAGCTGCGCGCCCGGGGGCACACCATCGGGGCCGACTGCGTGGTGTCCCGGCTGGCGGCGGTGCACCCGGACTCCCTCACCCTCGGGGACCGGTCCACGGTCGCCGCGCACGCCCATCTCACGGGCGACCTCGCGATCGGCGCGGACTGCACGGTCAACGTCGGCACGGTGGTGCGCGGGACCGTCACGCTGGGCGACGCCGTCCGGATCGGCAGCCGCACCAGCCTGCTCGGGTTCGACCACGGCACGGCCGACCTGACGGTGCCGATCTTCCGGCAGCCGATGTCGTCGCTCGGCATCACGGTCGGCGACGACGTCTGGGTCGGGTCGCACGTCGTCGTGCTCGACGGCGTCACCATCGGGTCGCACGCGGTCGTCGGCGCCGGGTCCGTGGTCACCCGCGACGTGCCCGACTGGGCCGTCGTCGTCGGCAACCCGGCCCGCGTCGTCCGCGACCGTCGTCTCCCGAACGGGCGCGCCGACGACGGCCCGGCCGCACGACTGCGCCGGTTCGCGGACCAGGCGCGCGCGGAGGCGTCGGACCTGCTCGCGCGCCACTGGGACGGCGAGCACTGGACCGACCGACCGGGCGGCGCGCCGACCGTGCGCGCCCACTGCGACGCCGTCGAGATCGCCGACCTGCTGCTGGGCGCCCCGCCCGGACCCCTCGCGCGCGAGGAGCACGTGGCCCGGCTGCGCGGCTGGCAGGCCGACGACGGCCTCGTGCACGAGCTTGGCCGCGCCGCCGGCGGCGTCCCCGACCTGCCGCTGCCCGGGCTGGGCGACGACACGGACGTCTACCACCTGCTCTGCGTCGGCTACGCGCTCGACGTGCTCGGCTCGACCTGGCGCGCGCCGATCGCGCCCGTCGCCGACCTCGAGCCCGCCGCCGTCGTCGCGGCCCTGGACGCCCTGGACTTCCCGCACGACGCGTGGTCCGCGGGCCACCGGGCCGACGCCCTCGGGACGGCGCTGACCTGGGAGCTCCGGGCCGGCCGACCGGTCCCGCCGGGCGTCGTCGACGCCCTGCTCGGCTGGCTGCTGACGCACCGCGACCCCGGCACGGGCCTGTGGGGCCGCGCCGGCGTGGACGGACTGCGGCTCCCGGTCAACGGCTTCTACCGGACCGTGCGCGGCACGTTCGCGCAGCTGGGCGTCGACCTGCCGAACACCGAGGCCACCATCGACGCGGTCCTGCGGCACGCCGCCGACCCGCTGACGTTCGGGCCGGGACGCGAGACCGCGTGCGACGCCCTCGACGTGCTGCACCCGCTCTGGTGGCTCACGCGGCACGACCGGCGGCACCGCTGGCCGGAGATCCAGGGCCTCGCGCGGGCGCACGCCGAGCGCATCGTCGAGCGCTGGCAACCGGGCCGGGGGTTCGCGTTCGAGACCCGCGCCGGGAGCACCCCGACGCTGCAGGGCACCGAGATGTGGCTGGCGACGCTCTGGTACGCGGCCGACCTGCTCGACGCCTCCGACGCCCTCGGCTACCGGCCCCGCGGCGTCCACCGACCGGAGGCGGCGGTCACGCTCGGCGGCTGAACGGCTGCCCAAATCCTGAGTAACCTGATCAACATACGAGACGAGGGTGTCCGGGGGCGCCCTCAGCCGTCATCCTCGTCCCTATGCACACCGCCCGCCGCCCCGTCACGACGTGTTGTCCCGTCGTCACGGTCGCCGCGCGCCCCTGCTGTCCGCGGACCGTCTGACCCCAGCTCCGCCCGTCCCCCGGCGAAGCGATCGACGCCCGCCGCGTTCCGACGGCGGCTCGACGCCCCGCCACCCCCGTCCCCCACGGAGGTCACGCCTCATGGCGTCCACCCACGCCTTTGCCCGCGTGTCGCCCGAGCGATGTCGCTGAGCCTCGCCGCTCACCGACCCGCTCGCCCTCGACACCCCAAGGACCTGCCATGACTGCCCGGACCACGCGCCGCGTCGCCCTCGCACTGACCGCCCTGCTCACCGCCTCGCTGGCCGCCTGCTCGTCGGGTGCCGCCGCGGACAGCGACGACGCCGCCACCGACGCCACCACGCCGAGCGCCGACGCCCCGCTGGCGGAGGCCCCCGAGCTGCGGCTCGGCTACTTCGCCAACCTCACGCACGCCAACGCGCTCGTCGGCGTCGACGACGGCACCTACCAGAAGGCGCTCGGCGACACGAAGCTGACCACGCAGATCTTCAACGCCGGCCCCGCGGCCGTCGAGGGCCTGTTCGGCGGCGCGATCGACGCGTCGTTCGTCGGCCCCAACCCCGCCATCAACGCGTACGCGCAGTCCAACGGCGACGCGATCCGCATCGTCAGCGGCGCCACCTCGGGCGGCGCGCAGCTGGTGGTCCGCGACGGCATCGACAAGCCGGCGGACCTCAAGGGCACCACGCTCGCGACGCCGCAGCTGGGCAACACGCAGGACGTCGCCCTGCGCGCGTGGCTCGACGACCAGGGCCTCAAGACGTCGCTGACCGGCGGCGAGAGCGACGTGACCATCGCGCCGCAGGAGAACTCGCAGACGCTCGACGCGTTCAAGGCCGGGCAGCTCGACGGCGCCTGGCTGCCGGAGCCGTGGGCGTCGCGCCTGGTGGTCGACGCGGGCGCGCACGTGCTCGTCGACGAGTTGGACCTGTGGCCGGACGGCGACTTCGTCACCACGCACCTCATCGTCTCGACCGACTTCCTCTCCAAGTACCCGGGCACGGTGAAGAAGCTCATCGAGGCCGAGTACGACACCAACGAGTGGATCGCGGCGAACCCCGAGGAGGCCAAGACCACGGCCAACGCGGCGATCGAGAAGCTCAGCGGCAAGCCGCTGTCGCAGGACGTGCTCGACCGCGCCTGGGGCAACCTGCGCCTCACGCTCGACCCGATCGCGTCGAGCCTGCAGACGTCGGCCGACAACGGGGTCGCCGCCGGCGTCTCCAAGAAGACCGACCTGCACGGCATCTACGACCTGACGCTGCTCAACCAGGTCCTGGCGGCCCACGACGAGGACCCCGCGGACGACGCGGGCCTGGGGGTGTCGAGCAAGTGACGACGACGACCGCGACGGCGACCCCGGTGACCGACTCCGGGGCCGCCGTCGCGGCGCGCCTGACGGACGTCACCCAGCACTTCGGCGAGGCGGCCCGACCGCCCGTGCTCGAGCACATCGACCTCACCGTCCATCGCGGGGAGTTCGTCAGCCTGCTCGGGGCGTCCGGCTGCGGGAAGTCGACGCTGCTCTCGCTGGTCGCCGGCCTGGACAAGCCCGTGTCGGGCACGGTCGAGGTCACCGGCGGACGGCCGGCGCTGATGTTCCAGGAGCCGGCCCTCTACCCGTGGCTCACGGCGGGCGCCAACATCGAGCTCGCCCTGCGGCTGCGCGGCGTCGGCCGCACCGAGCGCCGCGAGGAGGCCCAGCGGCTGCTCGCGCTGGTCCGGCTCGAGGGCGCCGGCCCCAAGCGCGTCCACGAGCTGTCCGGCGGGATGCGCCAGCGCGTGGCGCTCGCCCGGGCCCTCGCGCAGGAGGGCGACCTGCTGCTCATGGACGAGCCGTTCGCGGCGCTCGACGCGATCACGCGGGACGTCCTGCACGAGGAGCTCATGCGCATCTGGGCCGAGACCGGCCGCGCCGTCATCTTCGTGACCCACAACGTCCGCGAGGCGGTCCGGCTGGGTCAGCGGGTGGTCCTGCTCTCCTCGCGGCCCGGCCGCGTGGTGCGGGAGTGGACCGTGGACCTGCCGCAGCCGCGGCGCATCGAGGACCCGGGGGTGTCGCGCCTGAGCGCCGAGATCACCGAGCACCTGCGTGAGGAGATCGCTCGCCATGGCCACTGAGACCGCCGCACCCGTCCGGCCGAGCGAGCGCGACCTCGCCGCCGGGCTCGACGCGCTCGAGACCCCGATCGCCGCCCCGCGCCGCTCGCCGTGGCAGGAGGCGTGGCGCGCGATCTGGCCGGTGCTCGGCGCCCTCGCGGTGCTCGTCGCCGTCTGGCAGATCGCCTACGTCCTCGAGCTCAAGCCGCCGTACGCGCTGCCGAGCCCGGCCGACACGTGGCAGACCCTGCTGCACTCGATCCAGGACGGCTCCGCGTGGCGCGCGGTCAGCCTGAGCCTGCAGCGGGCCGCGGTCGGCTTCATCCTGTCCGTCGTGGTCGGCGTGGCCATCGGGGTCGTGCTCGCGGCCTCCCCCCTGCTGCGGCGCGCGTTCGGCCCGATCATCACCGGTCTGCAGTCGCTGCCGTCGGTCGCGTGGGTGCCCGCCGCGATCATCTGGTTCCAGTTCAGCAACGCGACCATGTACGCCGTGATCCTGCTCGGCGCGGTGCCGTCGATCGTCAACGGCCTCCTCGCCGGCACCGACCAGGTGCCGCCGCTGTACCTGCGCGTCGGCCAGGTGCTCGGCGCCCGCGGATGGACGCGGATCCGGTACGTCCTGCTGCCCGCCGCGCTGCCCGGCTTCCTCGGCGGGCTTAAGCAGGGCTGGGCCTTCGCGTGGCGCTCGCTCATGGCCGCCGAGCTCATCACCTACTCGCCGCAGCTGGGTACCGGCCTCGGTCAGCTGCTCGACATCGGCCGCCAGACCAGCGACATGTCCCTGGTCATCGCGGCGATCAGCCTGATCTTCCTGGTCGGCATCCTCATCGAGCTGCTCGTCTTCGCGCCGCTCGAGCGGCACGTGCTGCACTCGCGCGGGCTCACCGGCGCGGTGTCGTCGAAGGGCCGCGGCTAGGAACGTGCGCGCGCCAGCATCCCGCGGACGTAGGACGCCTGGCCCGCGTGCTGGAGGCTGTCGCCGACGATGCTGACCAGCCGCACCCCGAGGGTCACGGGCGGGTCCCACCGCTCGTCGACGACCACGTCGAGGTCGGACTCCGTCAGGCGCTGGAGGTACGCGGCGGTCTGCTGGGCGACCGCGTCGTAGTACCCGAGCAGCAGCTCGGCCGACGCCCGGACCTGCCCGACCTCCTCGGTGCTCTGCCCGTACCCGCTGGCGGCGCGGTCGAACGGCAGGTCGAAGCGGTCCGCCCAGCCCTGCGCGGTCCACACCTGCTCGACGCCCGCGACGTCCGCGATCTGCCCGTCCTCGCCGCGGCCCGCGTGCCACGCCAGCCACGCGATGGTGTTCGCGCCCGGGTCCGGCCGGTACGTCAGCTCGTCGACGGACAGCCCACCCACGGCCCGGCCCAGCACCTCCCCGACGCGCGAGAAGGACTCGGTCAACAGCTCGGAGATGTTCACGGTCACCGACGCTACGTCGAGCCTCGGCGTCCCGCGCGATGGGGAAGGATGGCGCCGGGCGAGGGCCTCGACGAGGAGGATCGATGAGCGGCACCGTGGTGGTGACCGGCGCGGCCGGACGGATCGGCCAGTACCTGCGGCACGCGGACGGCGGCCTCGCGGCGCGCGGCTGGTCGCCCGTGCTCGTGGACGTGGCGGACCCGGGCGAGCCGTTCACCCGGCTCGACGTGGCCGACGAGGACGCGCTCGACGGGCTCGCGGCGGTCATGTCCGGTGCGATCGCCGTGGTCCACCTGGCCGGCATCCCCCACGAGGACGCGTGGGAGGCCATCCGGCGCACCAACATCGACGGCACCTACCGGGTGCTCGAGGCCGCCCGGCGCGCCGGCGTCGGCCGCGTGGTCCTGGCGAGCTCGTGCCACGCGGTGGGCTTCTACCCGGCGGACGAGGTCGCCCGCACGGATCGACCGACGCGGCCCGACACGTTCTACGGGGTCTCCAAGGTCGCCGACGAGGCGCTGGCCAGCCTGTACGCCGACCGGCACGGGATGCAGACCGTGTCCCTGCGCATCGGGCAGTGCGACGACGTGCCGCGCACGACGTTCGACCTGGGCATCTGGCTGAGCCCGGGCGACGCGGTCCGGCTGGTCGACGCCGCCCTGCGCGGGCCGGTGGACGGCCCGACGATCGCGTACGGCACCTCCGCCAACACGCGCGGCTGGTGGGACCTCACCAGCGCGAGGGCGCTGGGCTACGAGCCGCGGGACGACGCCGAGCGCTAYGCCGACGAGGTCGCGCCGTACGACGGGCCGCCGCTGCTCGGCGGCGACATGGCGGCGTCGTGAGCTACGCGTTCGAGGCGCCGCTCTGGCTGTGGGAGGCGCGGCGCACGGACGCGTGGACCTTCGTCAGCCTGCCGACMGACGTTGCCGACGAGGTTCTCGACCTGGTGGGCGACCGCACGCGCGGGTTCGGGTCGGTGCGGGTCGAGGTCACCGTGGGCGGCACCGTCTGGCGGACGTCGATCTTCCCGTCGGCGGACACCTACGTGCTGCCGGTGAAGAAGGCCGTCCGGCGGGCCGAGTCGCTGGAGGTCGGCGACACGGTCCGGGTCCGGCTGAGCCTGGTCGACTTCTAGCGGGCCCGGCGCAGGATCTCGTCGACGACCTCCTCGATCGGGGCGGTCGCATCGATGATCTCCGCGTCCTGCGGCACGTCGGCGCCCGTGTGGTGCCACTGCACGATGCGCTCGCGGTCGGTCGGCACCCCACCGCCCCACTCCTCGTCCGGGCGTGCGTCGAGCCGCCGGTGCAGCGTGGCGAGGTCGACGTGGAGGACGAACACCGTGTCGAACAGGTCGATGAAGCGGGAGAAGTTACGAGAGCCGCCACAGAAGAAGGTCGCTGCCTCCCGCTGGTCGGCCGCCAGCGCTCTGACCTTGTCGACATCCCAGAGGTGGTTCTCGTGCGCGCCCACCGCGGTCGGCTCACCCGTGACCGGGTCGCCCTGGTACGCCAGCTCGCGGTCGCCGTGGATCACCTGGTACCCGCGCCGGTGCAGCTCGTCGGCCACCGACGTCTTGCCCGTGCCCGACAGGCCCTCGACCAGATAGTTTCGACTGCCCACGCGACCCCCGGGGCCTAGACGAGGTCGGCCAGCAGCGTTGCCGCCCGCGCCGCGCCGTCGGTGCGCACCGGGCGGTAGCGGACGTCGCGCCCGGCCTCCTTGAGGATCGCGTCCGCGAGCGCGTCGAGGTCCTGCGCGTCCTCGTACGCGAGGTGCCGGCCGGCCTCGTACCGGTCGAGGCGCTTGCGCACGTGCATGTTCTGCTCGAAGTGGTGCCGCAGGGGCACGTAGACGAACGGCTTGTTCAGCGCGGTGAGCTCCATGGTCGTGGTCAGCCCGCCCTGCACCACGGCGACGTCGCACGCCGCGAGGTGGCGGAACAGGTCGGGCACGTAGCCGAGCACCGTCGACCCCTCGTACGCCGGGAGCGAGGCGGGGTCGATGCGCGGACCGGTGACGAAGGCGAACCGGATCTCCGGCGCCGCCTCGCGCACCAGCGGCACGGTGTCCATGACGCGCCGCAGCAGGGACGTGCCGACGCCGGACCCGCCCACGGTGACCAGGCAGAGCTTCTCCCCCGGCCCGACCCCGAGCTCGGCGCGGAGCTGCGACGTCCCCTCCACCGCGGCCGGGTCGAATCCCGTGACGTACCCGGCGAAGTCGAAGTTCGCCTCGGTCCACGCGCGGATGCTGGGCAGGCCCGGGCCGAAGTCGTCCTCGACGACGTCGTCCGGGTCGCCGACGAACACCGACCGGTCCCGCACGCGCGCGAACCGGGCGCGCTGCTCGATCATCTCGGCGTTGTAGTCGGCGGTCAGCGCGGCCTCCCGGGCGCCGCCGTCGGGCATCGGCAGCCAGCCGACGAAGTCGGTCATCCACGCGAACGCGAACCGCTTGAGCTCCGGGTTCTCGTGCAGGAAGTAGTCGACGTCCCACGCCTCGTCGCCGACGACCAGGTCGTAGTCCCCGTCGGCCACGACCTCGTCGAACACCATGAAGTTGTGCACGAGGATCTCGTCCATCCGGCGGATCGCCTGGAACGCGTGCAGGTCGTGCTCCCCGGCCTCGTGCTCGATGTGCCCTGACTCGTTGCGCAGCCACGCCGACGCCGGGTGGACCCGCTCACCGTGCTGCGCGAGCACGCGCGTGACCGGGTTCTGCGCCAGCCAGTCGATCTGCAGCCCGGGGCGCCGCGCGCGCAGCTCGGCGGCGATGGAGACGTCGCGCTGCGCGTGGCCCAGGCCGATCGGCGACGAGAGGTACAGCGCGCGGGGCGCCCGGCTCGCGGCACGCCGCCAGGTCCGCCGCGGCGGCACCGGGTGGAGCCGGTCGATGAACTGCGCGATGAGGTGGTTGACCTTCACCGGGTCACGCGCGGACGGGCCGTGACCGGCTCCCTCGAGCAGGACGAGGTCGCCGCGGGTGAGCTCGGCCAGCTTCTCGCCGAACGCCTGCGGCCGGATCCGGTCGTCGGTGCCGTGGACCACGACCACCGGGCAGGTGACCTGCTGCGCGAGCGGCGCGATCGGCTCGCACACCGCGCCGTCGCACCCCAGCCGGCCGGCGGTGGTGTCCGCGAGCACCTGCGGCATGATCTCGTGCGCCCACCCGATGCAGTCCTCGATCTGCTTGGTCGAGTGCGGCTCGGGGAACATGTGCCGGAAGAAGAACGCCGTGAAGTCGTCGTACCCGCCGCCCAGCCAGTAGTGCTTGTTGTACTTGGCCCAGCCGTGGGTGTCGTCGAGCGGCTCGTCCCACGGCACGTGGTCGCGGCCGGGCGTCGCCACGTCCAGGCCGCACGACGGGGCGATGGCCATCAGCCCGGTCACGCGCGCGGGGTGCTTCGCGGCCACGTGCACAGCCCACGACGCCCCGCACGACTCGGTGACCAGCACGGCGGCCGCGGTGTCCGTCGCGTCGAGCACGGCGACGATGTCGGCGGCGTACTCGACGTCCGTGTACGCGGCCGCGCCCTCGGGCCGCCCGGAGCGACCACTCCCCCGCCCGTCGAACGTGATCACCCGGTAGTGCCGCGCGAGGAAGCCGAGCTGGGCCTTCCAGAACAGCGACGGCACGATCGACCAGGTGGGGACCAGCACCACCGTCGGCGCGTGGTCCTGGCCGTACACCTCGTAGGCGAGCTCGACCCCGTCCCGCACCACGACGCCGACGTCGTCGGGATCGGCGGACCTGCTCGGGCGACGCGGGGTCACCCGAGCAGTGTCCGCCTGCGGGGTGCCCTGCGTCACGGGCGCACCTCGAACACGTTGTTGAACGGCGTGCTCGCGGCGGTGCGGAAGCCGGTGAACCCGGCGGCCGTGGAGACGTCGCGGATCTTGGCCGGGCCGGCCTGCGTGCCGAGCGCGAGCCCGACGTCCTGGCTGAGCGAGGCGGGGGTGCAGACCAGCGTGGAGAAGCCGTAGTACGTCCGGCCGACCGTGTTGAGGTTGTCCTCGACGCGGTCGCCCGCCATGGGCTCGACCACCATCCACGTGCCGTCGTCGGCGATCGCGTCGCGAACGTGCCGGGCCGCCCCCACCGGGTCGCCCATGTCGTGCAGGGCGTCGAAGACCGCGATCAGGTCGTAGCCCGTGCCGGTGAACTCGGTCGCCGACGCCACCTCGAACGTGACCCGGTCGGCGACGCCCGCCGCGACGGCCCGCTCGCGCGCCACCGCGATCGACTCGGCGTGGTAGTCCGAGCCGACGAACGTGGACCGCGGGAACGCCTTGGCCAGCAGGATCGTGGAGGCGCCGTGCCCGCAGCCGACGTCGGCCACGCGGGCGCCCGCCTCGAGCTTCGCCTGGACGCCGTCCAGCGCCGGGATCCACTCGGTGAGCAGGTGCCCGTTGTACATCGTGCGGAAGAAGCGCTCGCAGCCGTGGTGGACGTCGCCGTTGTGTGCGTGCCAGCCGAGCCCGTCGCCGTCCTTGGCGACCGAGAAGATCTCCTCGGCGTCCCGGACGGCGCCGTAGGCCAGCTGGAAGAACCCGGGCAGGTACGCCGGGCTGGTCTCGTCGGTCAGCGCGACGGCGTGCTCGGCCGGCAGCGTGTACCGGCGGGTCTCGGCGTCGTACTCGACGTAGCCGCCCGCTGCCTGGTTGTTGAGCCACTCCCGCGCGTAGTGCTCGCTGGTGCCGGTCTGCTCGGCCAGCTCAGCCGGCGTGATCGGCCGGCCGTCGGCCATCGCGGTGTAGTAGCCGAGCTTGTCGCCCATCACGACCAGCGCCGTGTTCAAGGTGGCGCCGACCTCGTCGACGGCGCGGAAGACGAAGCCCATGAGCTTCTCGGGGTCGATGGTCCGCTGAGGAAGGGTCTCGGTCATGGTCCTGCGCTCCTTGGAAGGGGGGGATCTGTCGTGACTCGACACTCGCCCTGACGGGCGGGTCGTCGGATCAGGGGACCCCCCTGGTCCGCTCCCTAGACTCGATCCGTGCTGGTCGGCCGCGAGCGCGAGCGCCAGGTCATCGGGAAGCTGGTGGCCTCGGCCCGCGTGGGCGAGAGCGGCACGCTCGTGCTCACCGGTGAGGCGGGGATCGGCAAGAGCGCGCTGCTCGAGGACGCCGCGGCTGCCGTGGCCGACGCGGGGATGCGCGTGCTGCGGGCGGCGGGCATCGACGCCGAGCGCGAGGTGCCGTTCGGGGGGCTGCTCCAGCTCCTGCGGCCCGTGCTCGGCCTGCTCGACGCCATCCCGGCGCCCCAGGCCGAGGCGCTCGGTTCCGCGCTCGCGCTCGTCCCAGGCTCCGGCGGCGAGCGGTTCGCGGTCGGCGCGGCGGTGCTCAGCCTGCTCAGCCGGGCGGCCGAGGACGGGCCCGTCGCCGTGCTCGTCGACGACGCCCACCTGCTCGACCCGCCGTCGGCGCAGGCGCTGTGCTTCGCCGCCCGGCGGCTCACGGCCGATCCCGTGGTCGTGCTGCTGGCGGTCCGCGACGAGGGTCCGTCCGTGGTGGGCTCGGCCGGCCTGCCGACGCTCGCGCTCGGCGGGCTCGCGGACGAGGACGCGGCGTCGCTGGCCGGCTCGGTGGGCCACCGCCTGTCTCCGGACGCCCGCGCCCGCCTGCTCGCGGCGACCGGGGGCAACCCACTGGCGCTCCTCGAGCTGACGGACGAGGGGGTCGACGCCCTCCCGCCCGGCGCGCCCGTCCCGGTGCCGGCCTCGCTGGCCAGGACGTTCGCCCGTCGCGCGGACTTCCTGTCCCCGGCCTCGCGGACCGCCGTCCTCGTCGCCGCGGCGGCCGGCGGCGACCTCGCGGTGACCGCCCGGGCATGCGCGCTGCTCGACGTCTCCGTGGCCGACCTCGACGAGGCCGCGCAGGCGCAGCTGCTGACGGTCGGCACCGACCGCGTGACGTTCCGGCACGACCTCGTCCGCTCGGGCATCTACGCGGAGGCCGCGCCGGCCACCCTGCGCGCGGTCCACGCGGCACTCGCCCGGGCGGTGCCGCCCGACGACGCCGACCGGCKGGCCTGGCACCTCGGCGAGGCGACGGCCGAGCCCGACGCCGCCGTCGCAACCGTGCTCGACGACGCCGCGACGCGCGCCCGTGCGCGCGGCGCCCACGCGGTCGCGGCGGCCGGGTTCGAGCGCGCCGCACGGCTCACACCGGACCCGGCCGACCGGGCGCGACGCCTGGTGTCGGCCGCGGAGAGCGCATGGCGCGCCGGGCTGCCGGACGCCGCGGTCGACCTGCTCGCCCGCGCGTCCTCGCTGCCGCAGACCTCGGACCTGCGGATCCGCGCCGCGGCGCTCGACGGGGCGGTCGCGCTGCGCACGGGATCGATCGAACGCGCCCGGGACATCCTCATCACGGCCGGTCTCGCGGCCGCCGACGACGACCCCGACGCCGCGACCTGGCTGCTCGCCGACGGGATCCAGGCATGCCAGTTCGCCGGGGACATCGCCGCCGCGACGTCGGCCGCGGCCCGGATCGAACAGCTCGAGCCGCAGACGGCCCGGGCGAGGTGGGTGGGCACGATGGCGACCGCGGTCGCCGGCGTCCTCACCGGGCACGGCGGCCCCGACCTGCTGCGGGCGGGGATCGCCCAGGCGGAGCAGTTCCTCGCGGACCCGCAGCTGGCGCCGTGGCTCGTCGTCGGGCCGCTCTACCTGCGCGAGAGCGCCGTCGGGCGCGACGTGATCCCGACCGTCGTCGGCCACACCCGCGCCCGCACCGACATCGGCGGCCTCCCGATCCTGCTGTTCTACGTCGCGCGCGACCAGGCGACGACCGACCGCTGGGACGACGCCGTCGTCGGCTACACGGAGGCGGTCCAGCTCGCCCGCGAGGCCGGCCAGTCGACGGACGTCGCGGCCTGCCTGGCGGGCCTGGCGTGGCTCGAGGCGCGCCGCGGCGACGTCGACGCGTGCCGGTCCCACGCCGCCGAGGCGCTGGACATCGCTCGCACGCACCACCTCGGGTTCTTCCAGGCGTGGGCGATGACGGCCCTGGCCGAGCTCGAGCTGGGCGCCGGGCACGTCGAGGCCGCGCTCGACGGTTACGTCGCCCTCGACCGGTTGCTCACCGAGCTCGGGCTCGTCGACGTCGACCTGTCCCCCGCGGCGGAGATGGTCGAGGCGCTCGTGCACCTGGGTCGGGACGCCGAGGCGCACGCGCTGGCGGCGTCGCTGACGGAGCGCGCCGAGCTCAAGGGCCAGCCGTGGTCGCTGGCCCGCGCGGCCCGCGCCGCCGGCCTGACCTGCCCGGACACCGTGGTCGACGTGTGCTTCTCGGTCGCGCTCGGCTACCACGGCCACACCCCGGACGACTTCGAGACGGCGCGCACCGAGCTGGCCTACGGCTCCCGCATGCGGCGGCTGAAGCGCCGGGTCGACGCCCGCCCGCACCTGCGGGCCGCGCTCGCGACGTTCGAGCGGCTCGGTGCAGTCCCGTGGGCCGACCAGGCGGCCGCCGAGCTGCGCGCCACGGGCGAGACCGCCCAGCGGCGCAGCGCCACCGGCCTCGACCACCTCACGCCCCAGGAGCTGCAGGTGGCCCGCATGCTCGCCGGCGGGCGCACCACCCGGGAGGCCGCCGCCGCGCTGTTCCTCAGCCCGAAGACGATCGAGTACCACCTGCGCAACGTGTACCTGAAGCTCGGGGTGCGCTCGCGCAGCGAGCTGGCGGGCGCCATCCCGCGGTAGCCGAGGACCGGACCTAGCCTGGCCGGATGACAGACGACGCGCCGGGGGGCACCGTCGCCCTCGACCTGACCACCCGCAAGACCTACCGCTACCTGCGCGTGTCGGTCCTCGTGCTGGTCCTGCTCCTGGTCACGTCCCTGGCGATCGAGATGATCTGGGGCGACAGCCCCCGGCTGGGCTCGATCAGCGCGTACTACTACACCCCCGTGCGGGCCGTGCTCGTCGGGTCGCTGGTCGCCCTCGCCCCCGCGCTCATCGCGATCAAGGGCCGGCCCGGCTGGGAGGACGCGCTGCTGGACCTCGCCGGCATGCTCATCCCGCTGGTGGCGTTCGTGCCGGCGCCCCTGCGGGTCGGCTGCGCGGCGAACGTCGAGACGTGCACGCCGGCCGAGGTCCAGCCCGGCGTACGGAACAACGTCAGCGCGCTCCTCGTCGTGGGGGCCGTGTGCCTGGCCTTCGCGTGGTGCAGCGCGCAGCCCCGCGGCCGCGTCATCACCCTCGCCCTCGTCGTCGCGACCGGCGTGTGGCTCGCGTTCGGCCTCTGGTTCGTCGTCTCGTTCGACACGTTCCTGGTCGGCGCCCACTACGCGGCGGCGATCGCGTTCTTCGTCCTCATCTCGGCCGTCGCGTGGATCAACGGCCGGCGCGCGGTCGAGCGGGGCAACGGCCGCGGCATGACGCCCGACGGGTACGCCCGCGCGTACAAGGCGATCAGCCTGCTCATGGTGCTGACGATCGTCGTCGCGAGCGTCAACTACGGGGTCACGGTGCTCGCAGGCGGCACGCTCTGGTTCGCGACGATCCTCGTGGTCGAGGCCGTCCTGCTCGTGCTCTTCGCCGTCTTCTGGGCGTTGCAGACGGCGGAGAACTGGGACGAGGAGGCCGTCGAGACCGTCCCGCCGGAGGCGTGACTCAGCCCGCGACCACGACCTGGATCTCGTTGTTCCACGGGTCCTCGAACGCGAGCACGTCGCCGGCGTCGCGGACCGCCACGCCACGGCTGGCCAGGCGCGCGGCCAGAGCCCCGCGCTCGTCGGCCGTCGGCAGCTCGATGGTGACCTCGCCCAGCCCGAGCGCCGGCCACCGGCCCTGCGCGCCGCGGCTCTGCCACGTGTTCATGGCCAGGTGGTGGTGGTACCCGCCCGCGGAGACGAAGAGCGCCTGCGTGCCGTACTCGGCGGTGACCTCGAAGCCGACGGTCTCGACGTAGAACTGGTGGGCCGTGGCGATGTCGCCCACCTTGAGGTGCACGTGGCCCACGGCGGCCGCGCCGTCGAGCGCGTCGGGGTCCGCGAGGTTCTCCCGCAGGAACCCGTTCGGGTCGAGGTACTCGGTGGCCATCGCCACGCGCCCCTTCTCCCAGCCCCACTGCTCGCGCGGCCGGTCCCAGTACAGCTCGACGCCGTTGCCCTCGGGGTCGTCGAAGTACAGCGCCTTGGAGACCAGGTGGTCGGAGCTGCCGGTGAACGACGCGGGGAAGTGCCGCGCCACGGAGAAGACCGACGAGGCCAGGTCGGCCTGCTGGTCGAACAGGATCGCCGTGTGGAAGAGGCCGGCGGCGGACGACGGCGCGTGCTTGAGCAGCGGCGTGTGCTCGAGCACGACCGCCGGGACGCCCTGGCGTCCGAGCGTCACGCGGTCCCCCTCGGCGCCGAGCACCTGCAGGCCGATGCCGCGGGAGTAGTAGTCCGTCATGGCGTCGAGGTCGCCCACCTTGAGGGTGACGGCGCCGACGTCGGTCCGGGCGTCGAGGATCTCGCTCATGCCGTCAGCCCGAACCCGCCGGTCCACGACGTCTTCTCCGCCGCGGCCAGCGTCATCTGGAGGAAGCCCACGGCCTCGAGCTCGTGGGCCCGCTTGAGGGAGCCCGCGTCGACGGCCCGCAGGCCGCCCGCCTCGACGATCCCGGCGAGGGCCGACTTGGCGTCCCCGTCGTCGCCCGCGATGAGCACGGCCGTCTTCTCCTCGCCGACCTCGCCGCTGCGCAGCGTGGCGGCGAACGTGGTGTTGAACGCCTTGAGCACGGACGCCCCCGGCACCGCCTCGGCGAGCACCGCCGCCGCTGAGCTGCCGGCGGGGACGACGAGCTCGTCGAAGGTGGCGAAGTCGACGGGGTTGGACAGGTCGACGAGCACCTTGCCGTCGAGCTGGCCCGCGTACCGGGCGAGGACCTCGTCGTAGGCCCCGTAGGGCAGCGCGAGGACCACGATGTCGCCGGTGAGCGGGTCGCCGACCGTGCCGTGCGTCGCACCCGGGATGGCGACCTTGAGCGGCTGCCGCGTGAGCACCTGCGCGTCGTTGCCGCCGGCGATGACCCGCCACGCGATGGCCGAGCCCATGTTGCCCGCCCCGATGATCGTCACAGTGCTCACAGCGTCCTCCTGAGTGATTGGTTGTCGCTTCAACAACTGTACCTCTAATACTTGTAGCGTCAAGTATTTGATAGGGTCTCTTGCATGGGCGAGGTGCGATGGCTGGACGACGAGCAGCTGCGCGCCTGGAAGAAGCTCATCGCCGTCGTCGAGCTGCTCCCGGGCACGCTCGAGACCCAGCTCCAGCGCGACTCCGGACTGAGCCACTTCGAGTACTTCACGCTCGCCATGCTCTCCGAGGCACCCGACCGCACGCTTCGGATGACCGCCCTCGCCGCGCACACCAACGCGACGCTCGCCCGGCTCTCCCACGTGGTGTCGCGCCTGGAGAAGCGCGGGCTGGTCCGGCGCGAGGCCTGCGCGGACGACCGCCGGGCGACGAACGCCGTCCTCACGCCCGCCGGCTGGGACGCGGTCGTGGCCGCCGCCCCGGGCCACGCCGGCACCGTGCTGGCCACGGTGATCGACCCGCTGACCGCGACCGACGTGGCCGACCTCGACCGGATCATGGGCCGCATCCTCGAGGTCCTCGACCCCGCGCACGTCATGGTGGCGCCCGGGACGGCCGATGACTGAGGTGTGCTGCTCACCCTCACGCTGATCGGCCTCCTCACCCTCGCCGCGGGCCTCGCGGTGCGCTGGGTGCTGCACCGCGTCGACGCCCTCGGTCGCGTCGCGCCCTTCCCGACGATCAGCGTCGGGCTGTCCCTCGTCCTCGCCCTCTGCTGCGCCGTCCCGCTCGTCGTGCAGTCCGTCGTCGAGCACCGGCTGCAGCGCGCCGCCGCCGAGGTCGCGGGCGAGCCCGTGCGGGTGCACTGCCAGGGGCTCGGGCAGGCGTTCCTCGACCTGGGCCCGGAGCTGGGCTTCGTCCGCTGGGGCCCGGACGGGATTCCCGAGCACCAGACCCTGATCAAGCGGGAGCCGTGCGCCCACGTGCGCGCGTGGCTGTGGTCGTCGAAGGCCGCGCCCACGCTCGACCAGGTGATCGCCGTGCACGTGCTCACCCACGAGACCATGCACATGGTCGGGATCACGGACGAGGCCCGGGCGGAGTGCGCCGCCGTGCAGCGGGACGCGTCGATGGCCGCGGCGCTCGGGGCGTCGCCGCTCGAGGCCGCGCACCTCGCGCGCACCTACTGGACCGAGGTGTACCCGCGGATGCCGGACGGGTACGTGGGTGGCTGCGGGCCGGGCGGCGCCTACGACGAGGGTCTGCCGACGCCGCCCTGGTGACAGCCGCGCGGCCACAGGGTGCAGACATCCGCGCGCGCACCTGGTGTGCTGGGGGCAGCCGCACGGCAAGGAGGCCGACATGTGTCGCTGGCTCGCGTACACCGGATCGCCCGTCCTCATCGAGGACCTGCTCTACAAGCCGACGAACTCGCTGATCGTGCAGAGCCTGCACAGCCGGCTCGGGGCCGAGGCGACCAACGGGGACGGGTTCGGCCTCGGCTGGTACGACGAGCACTCCCCCACGCCCGGCGTCTTCCGGAGCATCGAGCCGGCGTGGAGCGACCGCAACCTGCAGGAGCTGTCCGCCCACGTCCGCTCCGGCGTGGTCCTCGCGCACATCCGCGCGACGAGCGGGTCCGCCGTGCAGCAGACCAACTGCCACCCGTTCCGCCACGGACGGTGGCTGTGGATGCACAACGGGCTGCTCGCCGGGTTCTCGAGCTACAAGCGGGAGATGGCGATGGCGGTGGACCCGGACCTGTTCCCGCTCATCGAGGGGTCGACCGACTCCGAGCTGCTGTTCTACCTGGCCCTCACGTTCGGCCTGGAGGACGACCCGCCGACCGCCGTCGCCCGCGCGGTCGGCTTCGTCGAGGAGGTGGCCGGCCGGCACGACGTGGCGTTCCCCGTGCAGATGACCGTCGCGACCACCGACGGGACGCGGCTCTGGGCGTTCCGCTACTCGACCGAGGGCCAGTCGCGCTCGCTGTTCCGCAATGCCGACGTGGCCGTGCTGCGCGAGCAGTACCCCGAGAACCCGCTCCTGCACGGGCTCGCGGACACCACGCGGATCGTCGTGTCGGAGCCGTTGGGCGACCTCAAGGGCGCGTGGCACGAGGTGCCCGAGAGCACATACCTGGTGATCGACGACGGTCAGGAGGAGCTGCGGCCGTTCGTGCCGGCCTGAGCCGTCACCCGTGCTCGAGGCAGAGGCAGAACGGGTGCCCTGTCGGGTCCGCATAGACCCGGAACGGGTCCTCGGGGTGGCCCTCCTCCTCGGGCGTGCCGGTCAACGGGCGCGCGCCGTGCCGCACGGCGTGCTCGTGGGCCGCCGCGAGGTCCAGGACCGTGAAGTCGACGTGGACCCGGGCGTCGCTGCGCCACGGCGGGACGACGGCGTCGGACCGCTGGAAGCCCAGCCGGGTGCCGAGCTCGGGGTCGACGAGCAGCAGGAACTCGTCGCCGTCCGGGTCGACGGTCTCGTGCCCAGGCGCGTACTCCCACCCGAGGAGCCCGCGGTAGAACTCCGCCAGGTCGCGGGGCTCCGCGCAGTCCACCGTCGGCTGGCGCAGGTGAATGGTCATGGACCGACGCTAGCCGGGCGCGGCGCGTCGCTCATCTGTTGCGAGCACCCCGGGACGGTCATACGTTCCCCGGGTCGAGGTCCAGCAGCGGCGCGTCGATCCAGACAGGACGCTGGAGCGCGCATGAGCACAACCACGGGTGAAGCACAGCCGGCTGCGGTGCGGAGCCTCATCCCGGCCCGCCTCGACCGGCTCCCCTGGACGAGGTTCCACTGGATGGTGGTCGTCGGGCTCGGCGTCTCGTGGATCCTCGACGGGCTCGAGATCCAGCTCGTCGCGAACGTCGGATCCGTCCTCACGGAGCCGGAGAGCGGGCTGGGCATCTCGCCGGCGCAGGTCGGGCTCCTGGCCTCGGCGTACCTCGTCGGACAGGTCGTCGGGGCCCTGGTCTTCGGTCGGCTGACGGACCGGCTGGGTCGGCGGCGGCTGTTCATCCTGACCCTCGTGATCTACCTGGTCGGCAGCGGTCTGGGCGGGCTCTCGTGGAACCTGACGTCGTTCCTCGTGTTCCGGTTCATCGCGGGCATGGGGATCGGCGGGGAGTACACCGCGATCAACTCGGCCATCGACGAGCTGATCCCCGCGCACTTCCGCGGCCGGGTGGACATCGCCGTGAACGGCACGTACTGGGCCGGCGCGCTCATCGGGTCCCTCGGCGCGCTGGTGCTGCTCAACCCCGACCTCGTGCCCATCTTCTGGGGCTGGCGGATCTGCTTCTTCATCGGACCGGTGCTGGGCCTGGTGATCATCTACATCCGGCGGCACATCCCCGAGAGCCCGCGCTGGCAGCTCACGCACGGGTACGCCAAGGAGGCCGAGGCCACCATCGACGGGATCGAGGAGACGGTCCGCGGGCAGGGCGTCGAGCTGCCGCCGGTCGACGAGAGCAAGGCCATCGAGGTGGTCAGCGAGAAGTCGATCCCGATCCTGCACGTCGCGAGGATCATGTTCTCCGAGTACCGACGCCGCGCGATCCTCGGCGGCACGATGATGATCACGCAGTCGTTCCTCTACAACGCGATCTTCTTCAGCTACGCGCTGGTGCTCACCAACTTCTTCGACGTCCCGAGCGGCAAGGTCCCGCTCTACTTCATCCCGTTCGCCTTCGGGAACCTGCTCGGTCCGCTGCTCCTCGGGCACCTGTTCGACGTGTGGGGTCGCCGCAGGATGATCCTGCTGACCTACGGGATCTCGTCCGTCGTGCTCGCCGTGGCGGCGGCGCTGTTCGCCGCGGACATGCTGACCGCCGTCACGCAGACGATCCTGTGGTGCATCTGCTTCTTCTTCGCCTCGGCGGGCGCGTCCTCGGCGTACCTCACGGTCAGCGAGATCTTCCCGCTCGAGCTGCGCGGGCAGGCGATCGCCTTCTTCTTCTGCATCGCGCAGCTCTCAGGTGCCGCGGCCGCCGCGCTGTACGCGGCGCTGGTGGGCGAGGGCGACTCCCGCGGGCCGCTCACGCTCGGCTACCTGCTGGGCGCGGCCCTCATGCTCACCGGCGGTCTGGTCGCGTGGTTCATCGGCGTCGACGCCGAACGCAAGTCGCTGGAGGACATCGCCGACCCGCTCACGTCGACGCGCCGACGGGGCGCCGTCCGCGCGACGGGGGCGAGCGACAACATCCGCTGACCGTCGCGGCCCTGGGCCGCGTCACATCCCCGACACGTGGGTACGGTTCACTCGGCAGACCATGGACCTGACCTCGCTGGACCGCATCCGCGCGGCACACGACCGGACCGACCTCGCGCTCGGTCCCGGCGGCGCGCCCCTGGCCGGCGGCACGTGGCTGTTCTCCGAGCCGCAGCCGGACCTGACGGAGCTGGTCGACCTCACCACGCTGCGCTGGCCGGCGATCGAGGTGACGCCCGGTGGCCTCTCCGTGGCGGCCACGTGCACGATCCGCACCCTGGTCGACCACCCGCCCGTGCCGGGCTGGGCGTCGCAGCACCTGGTCGCGCGGTGCGCTCGCTCGCTGGTGGCGTCGGAGAAGATCTGGGACTGGGCGACCGTCGGCGGCAACGTCTGCGTGGCGCTGCCCGCCGGCGCGCTCACCACGCTCGCCGTGGCGCTCGACGCGACCGCGGTCGTGTGGGCGCCGGACGGCGGCGAGCGACGGCAGCCGGTCGCCAACTTCGTCACGGGGGTGCGGACGACGACCCTCGCGCCCGGCGAGGTGCTGCGCTCCCTCGAGCTCGACGCGGCGGTGCTGGCCGAGCGGGCGGTGTTCCGCCGCGTCGCGCTGACCCGCCACGGCCGTTCCGGCGCGATCGTCGTCGGCCGCCGGTCAGGCGACGGGCTCGTCGTCACTCTCACCGCCGGCGTGACGCACCCGCACCGGCTCGCGTTCGCGGACGTGCCCTCGGCCGACGAGCTGCGCGCCGCGGTCGAGCGGGTGGACGACTGGTACGACGACCCCCACGGCGCGCCGGACTGGCGGCGGGCCATGACGCTGCGGCTCGCCGAGCAGGTGCGGGAGGAGCTCGCATGAGGTTCGAGGTCAACGGCGCACCGCTCGACGCCGACCCGGCGCCGGGCCAGGTGCTGCGCACGCTCCTGCGCGAGCACGGGCACGTCGAGGTCAAGAAGGGCTGCGACACGGGCGACTGCGGCGCGTGCACGGTGCTGCTCGACGGCCGGCCCACCCACTCGTGCCTGGTGCCCGCCTACCGCGCCGACGGGCGCTCGGTCACCACCGTGTCGGGGCTCGGCACGGTCGACGAGCCGCACCCGGTCCAGCAGGCGTTCGTCGACGCAGCCGCCTTCCAGTGCGGGTTCTGCACGGCGGGGATGGTCACGACCGTGGCGGGCCTGGACCTCGCCGAGGGCGACGACCACGAGACCGCGCGGCTGCTCAAGGGCAACCTCTGCCGGTGCACGGGGTACCGCTCGATCTGCGACGCCGTGGCCCGTCGGCGCAACACCGTCGAGCCGCTGGCCGGGCAGGACGCCGGCCGGTCGGTCCGCTCGCCCGCCGCCCGCCGGATCGTCACCGGTCGCGAGCCGTTCACGCTCGACGTCCCCGCCACGGACCTCGCGCACCTCGCCGTGCTGGGCAGCCCGCACGCGCACGCCCTGATCGTGTCGATCGACGCCACCGACGCGCTCGCCGCGCCGGGCGTCCTCGCCGTCCTCACCCACGAGGACTCCCCCGCGACGCTCTTCTCGACCGCCCGGCACGAGTCCCGCCTCGACGACCCCGACGACACCCGCGTGCTCGACGACGTCCTGCGGTTCCGCGGCCAGCGGGTCGCCATCGTGGTCGCCGAGTCGCTGCGGGAGGCCGAGCGCGCGCGGGCGCTGCTGCGCGTCGAGTACGAGGTGCTGCCGGCGGTCGTCGACCCCGAGTCGGCGCGGCAGCCGGGCGCGCCCCTCGTGCACGGCGACAAGGGCCCCGAGGCGCGCATCTCGGAGCCGGGCCGCAACGTCGTCGCGCAGCTGCACGCCGAGATGGGCTCCGTGACCGAGGCGCTGGCGTCGTCGGCCCACCGGGTGAGCGGCACGTACCGGACCAGCCGCGTCTCGCACGCCGCGCTGGAGACGCACGCGACCCGCGGCTGGCTCGACGAGGACGGCCGGCTGGTCCTGCGCACCAGCACCCAGGTCCCGTACCTGGTCCGCAAGGAGATCGCCCACATCTTCGGCCTCGCGGAGGACGGGGTGCGGGTGCTGACCGGCCGGGTCGGCGGCGGGTTCGGCGGCAAGCAGGAGCTGCTCACCGAGGACGTCGTCGCACTCGCCGTCCTGCGCACGGGCCGCGCCGTGCAGTACGAGATGACGCGCGCCGACGAGTTCACGATCGTGCCCAGCCGGCACCCGGTCCGCGTCGAGGTGGAGCTGGGCGCCGACGCCGACGGCGTGCTCACCGCGATGCGCATCGACGTGCTGAACAACACCGGCGCGTACGGCAACCACGGCCCGGGCGTCATGTTCCACGGCGTGAGCGAGTCGATGGCCGTCTACCGCTGCCCGAACAAGCGCGTCGACGCCGAGGCCGTCTACACCCACACGCTGCCCGGCGGCGCGTTCCGCGGGTACGGGCTCGGGCAGATCATCTTCGCGATCGAGTCCGCGATGGACGACCTGGCACGGTCCGCGGGCATCGACCCGTTCGACCTGCGCCGTCGCAACGTCGTCGTGCCGGGCGACCGCCTGCTGGTCACCGATGCCGACGAGGTGGGCGACCTGGGCATCAACTCGTACGGCCTGGACCAGTGCCTCGACCTCGCGCAGCGGGCTCTGGCCGACCGCACCCTCGACCCGCCGGCGCCGGACGGCACGCTCGTCGGGGACGGGATGGCCGTGGCGATGATCGCGACCATCGCCCCGCGCGGGCACTACGCCGAGGCGACCGTCCGGCTGCTCGACGACGGCCGGTACGAGGCGAGCGTCGGCACCACCGAGTTCGGCAACGGCACCACGACCGTGCACGGCCAGCTGGTCGCGCAGGCGCTGGGCACGACCGTCGACCGGATCGTCATCCGGCAGTCCGACACCGACGTCGCCGGGTACGACACGGGCGCGTTCGGGTCGGCCGGGGTCGTCGTCGCCGGGCTGGCACTCCATCGGGCGGCCCTCCAGCTGCGCGGGAAGGTCCTGGCGGCCGCAGCGGCGCTGCGCGACCACCCGAGCGACGAGCCGCGGACGTGGGACGAGGGCCTGACGCCCGACGCTGCCGCCGGGGTCCCGCTGACGGAGATCGCGCGCGCGGTGCCGGGGCTGACCGGCCAGGGCAACCACGACGGCTCCCCGCGGTCCGTGGCCTTCAACGTGCACGCCTTCCGGGTGGCCGTCGACCCGCACACCGGCGAGGTGACCGTCCTGCGCTCGATCCAGGCCGTCGATGCCGGGACCGTCCTGCACCCCGAGCAGCTGCGCGGGCAGGTCGAGGGGGGCACCGGCCAGGCGGTCGGCAGCGCGCTGTACGAGGAGATGCGGCTCGACGACGAGGGCCGCGTGACCACCGCCTCGTTCCGCAGCTACCACGTGCCGCAGATGATCGACCTGCCCCGCACGGAGGTGCTGTTCGCCCAGACCACCGACGACCTCGGCCCGCTGGGCGCCAAGTCGATGAGCGAGGCGCCCTACAACCCGGTCGCCCCGGCCCTCGCCAACGCCGTCCGCGACGCCCTGGGCCTCCGCCCGACCGAGCTCCCGATGACGGCCGACCGCCTGTGGCGCCTCACGAACAGATGAGGCGCAACGTCCGCACAAAGAGGGGTCAGGACCCGTCTTCGTGCGGACGCTACGGAGTAGGCAGGCGCAACGTCCGCGCTTAGTGGGGTCAGGACCCGTCTTTGTGCGGACGTTGCGGGGAGGGTCAGGGGTGCGGGGCGTGGATCGGGCCTCGGCGAGTGGTCAGGGGGAGGCCCGAGGACGACGCGCGGGACGCGAGGATCTCCGCCAGCACCGAGATCGCCGTCTCGGCCGGGGTCGAGGCGCCGAGGTCCAGGCCGATGGGCGCGTGCAGGCGGCCGAGCTCCTCGGGCACGGCGCCGCGCTCGACCAGGGCCGCGGTCCGCCGGTCCTGGGTCCGCCGCGAGCCCATCGCTCCCACGTAGCCGGCGCCGGAACGCAGCGCGGCCAGCACCAGGTCGGCGTCGAACCGGTCGTCGTGCGCCATCACGCAGACGGCATCGCGCGGGCCCAGCACCTGCAGGCCGAGGTGGCGGACGGGCCAGTCGACGACGACCTCGTCGGCCCCCGGGTGCCGACGGGGCGTGGCCAGCACGGCGCGGGCGTCGCACACCGTCACGCGGTACCCGACGGCGCGCGCGGCCGAGGCGAGCGCGGCGGAGAACTCGAGCGCGCCGTAGACGAGCATGCGCGGCGGCGCGGAGGCGACCTCGACGAACACCTCGACGCCGCCGTCCGGGCCGGCGACGCGCACCAGTCCCGAGCGGTCGAGCGACGGCACCGACCCGGCCGGCAGCKCCCCGTCGAGCGGCGTGACCACGACGGCGTCCCTGCCCTGCGCGGCGGCGGACAGCGGCGGGAGGTCCGCGGCGCCGAGCTCGCGCGCGTGCACCCGCAGGACTCCTCCGCAGGTCAGGCCCACGGCGAACGCGTCCTCATCGGTGACGCCGTACTCCTGCACCCCGGGCGCGGCGCCGGCCAGCACGGCGGTGCACAGCTCATAGAGGGCACCCTCGACGCACCCGCCGGCCACGCTGCCGAGGGCGGCGCCCGTGTCGTCCACGGCCATCGAGGTGCCGACGACCGTGGGCGCGCTGCCGGTCATCGACACGACCGTGGCGACGGCCACGCGGTGCCCGGCGGTCAGACGCGCGAGCAGGCGGTCCGCGATCTCCAGCACTCAGGTCACCTCCCCGCAACGTGGCGGTGCTAGCAAGTCCCCATGCTGACACTCTCCGGGGCCCTGGCCGTCGTCGTCGATACGCAGACCGAGCGCGTCGGGGACGTGCACGTGACCGACGGCCTGATCACGCACGACGCCGCGCCCGGCGCCGAGGTGCTCGACGTCGGTGGCTGCGTGGTCACGCCGGGGCTGGTCAACGCGCACCACCACCTGCTGCAGACGGCGTTCCGCACGCTGCCCGGCACGCGCGGCGTCCCCATGGCGTCGTGGCTGCCGACGATGGCCGCGGCCTACGCCGCCGCGGGCGTGGACGGCGAGCTCGCGGAGACGGCGGCGGCCGCGGGTCTGGCCGAGGCCCTGCTCAGCGGCGTGACGACGGTCGCCGACCACCACCTCACCTGGCCCGACGACGTCGACGCCTCGGTCGACGTGGCCCGCGGCACGGCCGACGCCGCGCAGCGCCTCGGCGCCCGGCTCGTGCTCGTGCGCGGCAGCGCCCGCGACGACCCGGAGCGTGCGGCGCTGTCCGCCGAGGCGATCGTGGCCGCCCTCCCGCAGGACGGCATGCTGCAGCTGGCCGTGGGACCGGCGGGCGTGCACAGCGACGGGCCTGAGACGTTCCGGCTGCTCGGGGAGGTCGCGGCCCGGCACGGCCTGCGCCGGCGCACGCAGGCGAACGAGCAGGTCGACGTGGTCGCCGCGGTCGAGCGGTACGGCCGACGCCCGCTGGACCTGCTCGACGAGTGGGGCTGGCTCGCGCCCGACGTCACGCTCGCGCACCTGTGCGGCATCACCGACGACGAGCTCGCGCGCCTCGCGGCGAGCGGGGTGACGGCGACGCACGCGCCCGGCTGCGACCTGCCGATGGGCTGGGGCGYCGCGCCGGTGGCCGCGCTGCTCGACGCGGGGGTCGCCGTCGGGCTCGGCACCAGCGGCGGCGGCTCCAACGACGCCGGCCACCTGCTGGCC
>NZ_JBFUKJ010000038.1:0-29140 GCF_056400905.1 Cellulomonas sp. P4_H12 | reverse complement strand
GCGCGGCAGCGGCGTCCGCGGCGGCCTGCGCGGCGGCGGCATCGGCCGCCTTCTTGGCGTCGGCGCTCTGCCGGACGGTGGTGGCGAGCGTGGCCACCGTGGCGACGGCCTCGCGCAGCTTGGTCGTCGTCGCGTCCTCCTTGCCGGCCGCCTTGGGGATGGTGGGGACCGTGGGCGGCGCGGGGGTGGTCTCGAACACCGTGGCCGGGTCCGGGGTCGCGTCGGGCGTGGACGCCTCCGGGGTGGGCGCGTCGGCGGCCGGGGCGGCGTCGGTGGGGGTGTCGGTCGTCTCGGTGCGGTCGGCGGAGCGCGAGGTGGCGGCTCCCCGGTCGACGGCGTCGCCGTCGACGGTGGCGTCGGCGACGAGCTGGTCGAGCTTCGCGGTGGCCTCCTGCAGGGCGGTCAGCTGTGCCGCGTCGACCTGCGCCTGCGACGCCTCGGTCTGCACGGTGTGCGCGACCTCGATGGCGTCGGTGGCGACGTCGACCGCACCCGCCCGCGCCTTCTGGACCTGGGCGGCGTTGCCGGGGCGGATCGCCGTGAACGCGCTCCCACCGTCCTCGGCGTTGGCCGACACGGCGACGATCGCGCACATGCTCAGTGCGAGCGCGGCGACGACACCACCCTGGGCGAGCCGGGCCGGGTGCGCGGTGGCGCGTGCCGGCGCGGGGCGCGCTGCAGCGTGCCGGCCACCGCTGGGCCGACCTCGGGACGGAATCTTGTTACTCACGCGTAACACGTTAAGTTCATCGGACGGGCGTCCAGGACACTTGAGCCCTTTCGCGGGGGGAGATCTCGTGTGGATCTCGTCACGGCTCCGTCACACAATTCATAGGCTCCGGGCCGTTACGCTTCCGCCGTGCCCCCCGAACCGGCCCCCGCCCAGCCGCAGACGACACCGCCCATGCGCGGCCTCGACGACCTCTACGACATCGCGCGGCTGGCCGACCGGCTCGGGGTCGAGCACGCGACGATCCGGGTCTGGCTCTCCCGCAAGGTGCCGTGGCTCCCGCAGCCCGACGGGCGCCTGAACGGCGGTGCGGTGTGGCGGGCGACGACGCTCGAGGGCATCGAGATGCGCCGCGAGCGCGGCCGTCCCGGGCGCAAGCCGAAGTTCGTCCCCGACCCGTCGGCGGCGGGCGTGCCGCGCACCGGCATGATCCCCGTGGTCGCCGCGCGGACGGCCCAGCCGACCAGCTAGAGGACCGTCAGCCGCAACGCTCCGGGGGCGCTCGCGGGCACGGCGGGCCGCACCGGCCGCACCGGTCGCAGCCGCTCGTACGGCTCCCCGAGCGCCGGTCGCGGGTCGACCCCACCCGCGTTGGGCCACAGCGCGAACGCCCGCTCCGCCTGCGCGGTGATGGTGAGCGACGGGTTCACGCCGAGGTTCGCGGAGACGGTCGAGCCGTCCGCCACGTGCAGGCCCGGGTAGCCGAACACCCGGTGGTAGGCGTCGACCACGCCGGTCGCGGCCGACGACCCGATCGTGCAGCCGCCGAGGAAGTGCGCCGTCATCGGCACGTCCGCGACCTCCCCCAGGCTGCTCGCCGCGAACCCGCCGAGGTGCGCCGCCATCCGTCGGTACGCGGCGTTCGCGGCCGGGATCCACGTCGGGGTGGGCTCCCCCTCCCCGGGCACCGACGTGAGCCGGACGGCCCCGCGCCACGTCCGGCGGGGCCGCACGGTGATCGACGACGCGCCGGTCTGCATGACCAGCCCGATCACGGTGCGCTGCGACCAGCTGCCCAGACCGAGCAGCAGGGAGGCGACCTGCCCGGGGTGCCGCACGACGTTGCCGGCCCAGCGCAGGGGCCGGGGCACGCGGCCTCCCCCGTCGGTGAGCACGGTGCTGAGCAGGCCCATGAGGTTGGAGCCACGCCCGTAGCGCACGGGCTCGAGGTGGGTGCGCTCGTCGAGGTACACCGACGACGTGATCGCGACGCCGCGCGTCATGTCCGGGCGCCGACGCCAGCCGCGCCAGCGCTTCGCCGCGCCGCCGAGGGACTCGCAGTTGGTCCGGGTGAGCGCGCCCAGGCGGTCCGAGAGCGCGGGCAGCGTGCCGTCCGCCTTCATCCGGTGGAGCAGCTCCTGCGTGCCCCACGTCCCCGCGGCGAGCACCACCTGGCCCGCCGTCACGGTCCGCCGACCGCCACGCCGGCCCGTCCGGGCGGTCCGGACCTCCCACTCCTGCCCGCGAGGACGCACGGACGTCACGGTGGTCTCCGCGACCACGCGCGCGCCGGCGCGCTCGGCCAGCCACAGGTAGTTCGTCGGCAAGGTGTTCTTGGCGCCGTGCCGGCAGCCCGTCATGCACTCGCCGCACTGCAGGCAGCCGCGGCGCTCCGGCCCCGCACCGCCGAAGAACGGGTCGGGCACGCGCGCGCCGGGCGTACCGAAGACCACGCCGACGGGTGCGAGCCGGAACGAGGAGCCGACGCCCAGGTCGTCGGCGGCCCGGCGCACGACGTCGTCCGCGGGCGTGCAGGTCGGGTTGTCGACGACGCCGAGCATGCGGCTCGCCTGGTCGTAGAACGGCTCGAGCTCCGCCCGCCAGTCGGTGATGCCCGCCCACTGGGGGTCCGCGAAGAAGGCGTCCGACGACGGCCGGTACAGCGTGTTGGCGTAGACCAGCGACCCGCCTCCGACGCCCGCGCCCGCGAGCACGACGACGTCGGGCAGCACGTGGATGCGCTGGATGCCGAGCCAGCCCAGCCGGGGTGCCCACAGGAACCGGCTGACGTCCCACGACGTGCGGGGCAGCGTGGCGTCGGTGAACCGGCGTCCGGCCTCCACGACGAGGACGCGGTAGCCCTTCTCCACCAGCCGGAGCGCGGCCACGGACCCGCCGAACCCGGAGCCGACGACCACGACGTCGTACTCGGCCATGCGTGCCCTCCTCGTCGCTGAGGGCCCGATCGTAGGCTCGAGGCATGCGCAAGGGCGCCGCCGACCCGGAGCGCGCCGCCGACGTGGCCGACGCGATGCGCGAGCTCGCGCGCGAACGGTTCCTGCCGCCCGAGCAGCGGGCCCGCGCCGGCGAGGACCACCCGCTGCCGCTGTGGCACGGGCAGACCAGCTCGCAGCCGAGCACGGTCGCGGCCATGCTGCGGCTGCTGCAGGTCCCCGTCGGGTCGCGCGTGCTCGACGTCGGGGCCGGGTCGGGGTGGACCACGGCGCTGCTGGCGCGGCTGGTCGGACCCGACGGCGTCGTCCTCGGCCTCGAGCTCGACCCGTCCCTGGCCGCGTGGGGTGCGGCCAACCTCGCCGCGTGCCGGATGCGCTGGGCGACGCTCGAGCCGGCGACGCCCGGCGTGCTGGGCCGCCCGGTCGACGGAGGCTGGGTCCGGATCCTCGTGTCCGCGGCGCCGCGCGAGCTGCCCGAGCCTCTGGTGGACCAGCTCGCCGACGGCGGCCGCATGGTGATCCCGGTCCGGTCGACGATGCACCTCGTGGTCCGCCGCGACGGGCGCACGGAGATCACGACGCACGGTTCCTACGTCTTCGTGCCGCTGCGCTGAGGGTCCGGCATCGGGCGAATCGAGCAATCCACCTCAAGGTGACGAATGCCGTACCTGCCAGTAACGTACGCGAGGCGTGCGCCACCTTGTGACTACCGTCACGTTGTCGTGTACGTCTGCCGGTCTTCCTCGAGCCAGGGATGCGCACATGCCACGTCGACCCGTCCTCGCCGCGTTCACCGCCCTCTCCGTCGCGGTCAGCACCGCGTTACTGGGCGCCGGAGGGGCATCGGCGGCTCCACCGACGGACCGACCCACCGCAGGCGACCCGCAGGCGCTCACGGGCATCCTGGACGGCAAGGTCACCGACGACCTGGCCGACGCGAGCGGCACTGTCACCGCCTTCGTCCAGCTCGACGCCAAGTCCGGCACCGACGTCACCGCCGACGGCGGCAGCCCCGCCGAGGTCAAGGCGGCGGCGGCGGACACCGAGGCGCTCGCCGACGAGGTCGTCCCGCAGCAGCTCACCGCCCGCACCGCCGGGTCGGACGCGCCGAAGCAGCTGGCCACCCTCACCAACCTGGTCGCCGGCACGCTCGTCACGGGCGACGCCGCGCAGGTGCGCAAGCTCGCCGGGTCCGACGACGTGGTCGCCGTCTACCGCGTGACCCCGAAGACGGCCACCAACGCGCACACCGTCGCGTTCACGCGCGCGCTGCAGGCATGGCAGGACACCGGCCAGACCGGCCAGGGCGTCCGCATCGGCATCATCGACACCGGGCTCGACTACACGCACGCCGACTTCGGCGGCCCCGGCACGGTCGCCGCCTACCAGGCGGCCTACGGCACCGACGGCAGCGGCCCGGTCCCCGCCGGCCTGTTCGACCCCGCGAAGTTCATCGGCGGCTACGACTTCGCCGGACCGCTCTACGACGCCGACCCCGCCTCGACGCTCCCGGGCGCGACGGACGTGCCGGCGCCGGACGAGAACCCCATCGACTCCCTGTACACGTCCGACAACGTCGGCCACGGCACGCACGTCGCCGGGACGGCCGCCGGCTTCGGCGTGCAGCCCGACGGGACCACCTTCAGGGGCGACTACTCCAGCCTGACGGACGTCTCCGACTGGCAGGTCGGCCCCGGCTCCGCGCCGGGCGCCCAGCTGTACTCGCTCAAGGTCTTCGGCGACATCGGCGGGTCGACGAACCTGACGTCCCTCGCGCTCGACCGCGCCGCCGACCCCAACGACGACGGCGACCTGAGCGACCACCTCGACATCATCAACATGTCGCTCGGCTCCGACGGCACCCCCGCCGACGACCCGGACAACCTCCTGGTCGACCAGCTCACCGCGCTCGGCACGGTCGTCGTGATCTCGTCCGGGAACGCCGGCGACATCACCGACATCGGCGGCGGCCCCGGCAACGCGGCCAGCGCGCTCACCGTCGCCAACTCCGTCGGCGCCCCGCAGACCTACGACGGCATCGAGGTGACCCAGGCGTCGAACCCGGCGCTCGTCGGGCTGCACTCCGGCCAGAACTCGGTCAGCTACGCGGGCGCGGACGTCACGGCGCCCGTCGGCAACCCGGGCGGCAACTTTGACGGCTGCACGGCCTTCACGCCCGCGCAGGCCGCGGCGGTGGCCGGCAAGGTCGCCTACCTGTGGTGGGACGACGACGACACGTCGCGTCGCTGCGGCTCGGCCGTGCGGTTCAACAACGCCCAGGCTGCCGGAGCGGTCGGGGTGCTGCTGCCCACCGAGCTCACCCCGTTCTCCGCCGGGATCGCGGGCAACGCCACCATCCCCGGCTTCCAGATGACGGCGCCCACCACGGACGCCCTGCTGCCGGAGATCACGGCCGGCACCCTCGTCGTCCACATCGGCCCGTCGCTGGCCGGCACGGTCATCGAGGACATCGCCGGCGACATGCTCAACAGCGGCTCGTCGCGCGGCGTGCACGGCTCGCTCGGGCAGGGCAAGCCCGACGTCGCCGCGCCCGGCACGCAGATCCTCTCCGCGGCCTCGGGCACCGGCAACCAGCCGCAGTCCCTGAGCGGCACCTCGATGGCCTCCCCGCACGTCGCGGGCATCGCCGCCCTGGTCCGCTCGGCGCACCCGAGCTGGGAGGCCGTGCAGGTCAAGGCGGCCGTCGTCAACACCGCGACGCACGACGTGTGGACCGGTCCCGGCGGCACCGGCACGGCCTACGGCCCGGAGCGCGTGGGGTCGGGTCGCGTCGACGCGCTCGACGCCGTCTCGACGAGCACCATCGCGTACAACACGCAGGACCCGGAGCAGACCTCGGTCGCCTTCGGGGTCGTCCCGGTCGGCGCGAGCACGGTCGTCCAGAAGAAGACCGTCACCGTGAAGAACCTCGGCAACGCGACCGCGGTGTGGAAGACCTCCGTGTCGAAGTCCTCGACCGCGGGCGGCGCCACCATCACGGCGTCGCCGAAGTCGGTCACCCTGGGCGCCGGCAAGTCGGCCGTCGTCACGCTCACGCTCACGGCCGACCCCGCCACGCTGCAGCGCGAGCTCGACCCGACCTCCGCCGACACCCAGGCCGGTGTCACGCGCGAGTACGTGGCCGAGGTGTCGGGGCGGCTCGTCCTGACCTCGGGTGACCACCAGCTGCGGGTGCCGCTGCAGGCCGCACCCCGGCTGGTCAGCGACCTCAAGGCGGCGCCGGTCGCATTCGCCGACCCCGCGGCGTCGACGGCGGGCCTCGCGCTCTCTGGTCGCGGCGTGGCGTCGGGCGGCTGGTACTCGCTCACGTCGCCGCTGATCCTTGGCGCCACGAGCCCGAAGCTCGAGGACGTCCCCGGGCTCGTCACGTCGCCGTCGGCCACCAAGGCCGGCGACATCCGGTACGTGGGCTGGGCCTCGACGGCTCCGCAGATCGCCGCGGCCGGGGGCGACCCGACCACCGGGCTGCTCGGCGTCGGCATCGCCACGGACGGTGAGTGGGCGACCCTCGGCCGGTACGTCATCCCGGTGATCGACATCGACATCGACGGGGACGGCACCAACGACCTCGAGACGACCGTGCAGAAGTACGACGACGCGGCGGACGTCACCGTGGCCGCGACGCAGGACCTCGCGACGGGCGACTTCGTCGACGTGCAGCTGATCAACGGGTTCTCCGGGGAGATCGAGTCCGGGGTCTTCGACAACAACGTGCTCGTCGCCCCGATCGACCTGGGGGCCGCCGGGATCCCGGCCGGTGCCACCCCGGTGGTCACCGTCCGGACCCTGTCGGACTACGCGGCCGCCGGCTCCGGCGTCCTCGACAGCGCCCCGTCGTTCACCGTGAACCCGTACGACCCGCCGTTCTGGTTCGAGAACGACATCGCGGGCTCGTTCTCCACCCTCGGCGACGACGGCGTGACCATCCCGGTGCACAAGGGCACCGGGGCGGCCGACGGGCAGCTGCTCGTGTTCCAGCACCAGAACGCCGACCCGGTGTCGCGGGTGCAGGTCGTGGACGTCACGGTCCCGGTGGCGACGCCGACGACCACGACGCTGGCGGTCACGGGCACCAAGACGGCCGGCAAGGAGCTCACGCTCACGGCCACCGTCGCGCCGTCCGCGGCGACGGGCACCGTCACGTTCCTCGACGGGACCACGACGATCGGCTCGGCCCCCGTCACGGGTGGCACGGCGAGCGTCAAGGTCAAGCTCGGCGGGGGGCAGCACTCGCTGACCGCCTCGTTCGCGCCGGACACCGCCCAGTACGCGGCGTCCACGTCCGCCGCCGTGACGGTCGACGTCAAGAAGTCGGGGTCGACGACGGCGATCACGCTGTCGAAGAACTCGGCCTCCTACGGCACGGCGGTCACCGCGACCGTCGTGGTGACCGGCTCGTCCGCCGCTCCGACGGGCACCGTCGACATCAAGGAGAAGGGCGTCACGATCGCGTCCGGGCCCCTCACGGTCGCGGGGCTCAAGGGCACCGCGACCATCGCCCTGCCGACGGACCTCGCCGCCGGGACGCACCAGCTGACCGCCGTGTACGCGGGCAGCGCGGACGTCACCGGCTCGCAGAGCCAGCGGTCCTTCCGGGTGACCCCGGCCGTGTCGAGGGCGTCGCTCTCCGCGTCGTCGTGGACCGTCACCCCGGGCACCAAGGCGTCGGTGACCGTCACCGTGTCCGGCCCGGCGGGCGCACCCGAGCCGACCGGTTCGGTGGCGATCCTCGTCGGCCTGCAGCGGGTGGCCAACGTGCCGCTCGCCGACGGCACCGCGACGGTCACCCTGCCGGCCGCGCAGCGGTCCGCCGTGGTGCTGGCGGTCTACAACGGCGACCGCGGCTACCTGCCGACCGTCGCCGCGCACGCGCTGACCGTCAAGCGCTGACGCACCCGACGAGGGCCGCGTCGACCTCCGGGTCGGCGCGGCCCTGGCGCGTCCCCGGCCGGTCTCGCGGCGTCGAACCCGACACAGGTGCCGCCGACCGCCCTGCAGGCGGCACCCACGTCGGGTTCGACGAGAGACCTTGGCGATTCAGCCGCGCGGCGGGTCAAGCACCGCGCCGCGCCCGTCGATAGTGAGGCATGGCAATGTTCCGACGCGCAGCGCGGCCGTCCGACGGTTCGGAGGTTCCGCACCCGCACACGCCCGCCGACGAGATCCGCACGGTACGGGTCGACCCCCTCAACGCCGCCGAGATCGTCTGGGCGGCGCAGCACCGGGAGATCATCACGGGCCTGTGCTCGGGGACCGTGGACACCCAGTCCCTCGGTGACCTCTTCGACCGCGTCCAGGCGATCTGGCTGCAGTCCGAGGACCGCACCGACCCCGAGTCCCTGGTGCACGCGTTCGGGGTGTCGGTCGGCGACCTCGTCGCGCAGCGCGTCCCCGGGCTCGTGTGGGGGTCCGCGCACGGCGACGGCGCGCCCGAGCTGGTCCTCACGCACCAGGAGCACGACCTCGTCGTGTTCCCCCTCGGGGCCGTGGCCGCCAGCTGGGGCAGCGCCCCGGTCGGCTGGGTGGCCGAGTACGTGCACGAGGCGTCGGGCGAGGCGCTCGCGACCCTGGCCGGAGAACGCCAGGCGCACTGACGGGACCGCCCGGTCGCGCCGGCCTGTCAGAAGAGGACGTCGGGCTCCAGCACGGGAGCTGCCGCCGCCGTGCTGACCGGTGTCGGCACCACAGGAGCCGCGTTCGCCGGCGCGCCGTCGCGCACCTCTCGGGCCGCGATGCCGGCGAGCTCGTCGGCACGCTCGTTGAACTGGTCCCCGCGGTGACCGCGCACCCAGACGAACGTGACCGGCCCGGGCCGGTCGGCGATGGCCCGGTCGATGGACTGGATGAGCGCGAGGTTCTGCACGGGTCCACCGGCGGCGGTGCGCCAGCCCTTGCGCTTCCAGCCGTGCACCCACTCCGACGAGCACTTGATCGCGTACTGGGAGTCGGCCTGGATCACGAGGGGCTCGTCGCCGGGGTGCGAGCGGATGGCCTCGAGGACCGCCATGAGCTCGGCGATCTGGTTGGTTCCGGACGCGTGGCCGCCGCTGGCGCTGGAGCCGTCGTGGTTGGCCCACGCCCAGCCGATGGCCCCGCCGGGGTTGCGCAGGCAGGAGCCGTCCGTGCTGACCGTGATCACGGGAGGTGATTCTGCCCTGCCGGCGAGAGGGTCCTGCACCCGAACGGGGTCATTTCGGCCACTCGTGCTCAGGTGACCGGTTCATCCCGCCGATGTGCTCGGTATGACGACGTTCGACGAGACGGACCTCTTCACCGATGCCTTCCGCGACTTCCGGGGCGTCGGCGACGCCACGCGACGTCGTTCGGGGCTGCTGACGGCCCTCGCGCTGGTCGCCGCCGCGGCGCTGGTGGCCGCCGGGTTGGTCTGGGTCAGGCTCGCGCAGCACCCGGTCGCCGCCGCCGTCGTCGACCCGTCGACGACCCTCGCCGTGTTCGCCCAGCCGCAGCGTTCGAGCGACGTGGTGGACGACGACGACCTCGAGGGGAGCATGGTCGTGCCGTCGAGCACGCGCCTCGTCGCGCACACCGCGGACACCCGCTACTACGCCGGGGTGTCCCGGACGCACCTGCTCTGCGTGCTCGCGCTCACCACGGGCGAGCTGCCCACGACGAGCTGCGTCGCGCCGGACGCCCGCGGCGTCGACCTCACCGTCGACGACTCGTTCACGCTGGTCACGACAGGAGGACCCGCCCCGGCCGCCGCGGACGGCTGGCACGAGGCGGGTCCCGAGGTGTACCTGAAGGACTGACCTGGCGGACTGCGCTCACTCCTGCGGCAGGCGCAGGCGCGCACCCAGAGCCGCGGCGCCGACGACCGCACCCGCGCAGGCGAGCACGACGTCCTTGAGCACGTACTGGCCGGTGAGGGTCGGGCCGCCGGCGGGGAAAAGCTCGCCGTAGAAGAGCACGAGCGGCGACATGATGCCGACGAGCGCCCCGGCCAGGACGACCAGGCCCGTCCGCAGGAACAGGCCCGTGACCAGCGTGAGCCCGATGACGGTCTCCATGATCGCGGTGAGCAGCAGAGCAGCCGTCGGGCCGACGTGGCCCAGGGTCAGCGCGCCGATGGTGCGCTCGGCCAGCTCCGCCGCCGGGCTCATGCCGGGGAAGAACTTCAGGACGCCGAAGCCCAGGAACACGAGGCCGAGGCTGATCCGCAGCGCCGTGATCGAGTGGCGGGTGAGGACGCCTGCGAGCGTGGCGACCGCACGGTCGACCACTGACGCCGGGGCGGTCGGACGGGCGAGCGTGTTGCTCGGGACGGGGGCCGACGTCCGGGCCGCGGGTCGCGCGCTGGACGTCAGGGTGGGGGCGGAGGACATGGACGTGCCTTTCCGGTCGGACCCCTGGTCGGGGTGCGGCTGCCGGTGATCTCCGGCGGGACGGGCTACCGGTCGGTAGCGACGTCACAGCAAGAGGGCAGGCACAGATGTCTGATACGCCCGACTTCCACCCGTTCGGCGTAGTTCACCCGTTCGAGTGACGCGCCTCAGCCCAGCGCGAGCGCGTCCACGACCCGCTTCACGCTCGACGACAGCCCCCAGCGCTCGGCCAGCGCGACGAGCCTGTCGGCGTCCGCGACGACCGTCGGCAGGCGGTCGTCGATGGTCCCGACCGGCGCGTCCGGGGCAACCCGGACGACCGCGGGGGCGACCTCCAGGTACGCCGCGGCCTCGACCAGCCGCTTGCGTTGCGTGGCCGTGAGGCCGGGGTCGCCGGCGTCGCGCGCGGCGAGGATCCCCTGCAGCGAGCCGTAGCGGTGGATCAGCTGCGCGGCGGTCTTCTCGCCGATGCCCGGCACCCCCGGCAGGCCGTCGCTCGGGTCCCCGCGCAGCACCGCCATGTCGGCGTACGCGGGTCCCGACGGGACGCCGTACTTCTCGTGCAGGAACGCCTGGTCGATCGCCCCCAGGTCACGGATGCCCTTGATCGTGTAGAGCACCCGGACCGGCACCGAGTCGTCGACCAGCTGGAACAGGTCGCGGTCGCCGGTGACGACGTCGACCGGCGCCCGGTCGGGCCGCGCGACCTCGCGTGCGACCAGCGTGCCGATGACGTCGTCAGCCTCGTACCCCGGCACGCCGACCCGCGCGATGCCGAGGGCCGCGAGCGCCTCGACGATGATCGGCACCTGCGGCGAGAGGGTGTCGGGCACCTCCTCGATCCCCGTGGTGCCGGGCACCTCGACGGCGACGCGGTGCGCCTTGTACGAGGGGATCGCGTCGACCCGGAACTGCGGTCGCCAGTCGTCGTCCCAGCACATGACCAGCCGGGTGGGCCGGTGCACGGTCACGAGCGTCGCGATCATGTCGAGCAGCCCGCGGACGGCGTTGACCGGCGTGCCGTCCGGCGCCTTCACCGAGTCGGGGACCCCGAAGTACGCGCGGAAGTAGAGCGACGCGGTGTCCAGCAGCAACAGCTTCTCGGTGCGTTCGGCCATGGGGGCGAGTCTGGCAGGCGTCGGCCCCGTCCAGCGTGACGAAGGCCGGTCGGCGTCCCCTCCGACGCCGACCGGCCTTCGCTGCGGTCCCGTCAGCCGACGGGCGCGAAGTCGAGCTGGTCGTCGACCACCGCGATGACGCTCCAGGTGACCCCGTCGGCGTCGGCCAGCTCGTAGGTGGGCACCAGCACCGACGCGCCCGTCGGCAGCGTGGTGAGAGCGACCCCCAGGCGTGCGGACACCAGCGTGACCTCCTGCACGGGCCACGCGAGCGGGCTGCCCGCGGCCGGCGTGGCAGGGACGGTGGGGTCCGACGACGGCCCGGCCGACGCCATGACGTCGTCGGTGGCCCGCATGCCCTCGGCCGCCAGCGGCATCACGCCACCGCCGCCCATGCTCCCGAACCGCGGGTCCCCGAGCCGCGCGACGGCCTCCGTCGGGCTGACCACGTCGTAGGTGCCGAGCGCGACCAGCGGCGCCATCGGGGCGTACAGCGACTGCACCCCGTCGGCGACGATCGTGACGCTGCCGGTCACGCCCGTCTGCTGTCCGTCGACCACCTGGCTCGCCGTGACGTTGGTGACCTGCGGGCTCGTCGGGTCGGTGGACGCCGCGTACTGGAACGCCGCGGTGTCGATGCCCAGGGCGGCGAACGTGTCCTTCGCCTGCCCGATCGCCGCGTCACCCGTGGGTGCGGGGTCGGACGTCGTGCACTCGCCCTTGTCGATGGCCGGCTCCGGCATCGCGACCCCGCCCGCCGCGTCGGCCGCGGGCGACTCGATGCTGTCCGGCGTCTCGATGCTGTCCGGCGCTGAGCGCACGCAGCTCCACGGGTCCCGCGTGGGGTCGTAGTACGACAGGCTCGCGAGCCCGTCCGGAGACAACGAGACAGACGGACCCGTGCCGTCGTTGGTGCCGACGGTCCACGTGCCGTACTCCTGCCGCGGCTGCCCCGTCACCCCGAGGGCGGTCGCCGCCGCGACCACCGTCTCCTGCGAGAACGTCCCCGCCGCGTCGAAGCCCCACGCCTTGCCCGAGCCACTCTCCGAGGACAGCCCGCTGGCGGTGAACACCGTCCGGCCGCCGCCGTACCAGGGGTACATCATCTTGGCGGAGTCTGCTGCGCCCGCGGCCATCGACGCCGCCTGCGGCGCCGCGGCCTCGCGCCCACTGTCGCCGCCACCCGTGAGCGAGATCGGCGGCGCCGCCGTGATCGTCTCCGGGTCGGTCGAGCTCGAGAGCCCGTACGCGTAGCTGCCTCCGGCCACCACCGCCACGCCCGCGACCGCCGCCGCCACCTGCAGCCAGCGGGGCGTCCGGCGGTGTCGCCGGGCGGCGAGCTCGTCGGCGGGAGCGGTCACGTCGACGCCCGCCCGCTCCGAGACCGCCGCCGTCAGGGCCGTGAGGTCCGGCTCGCTGCCCGCCGCCGGGTCGGCGGCCTGCAGCCGGGCGAAGGCGACATCCTCGACGGCGGCGGCGTCGTCGCTGGTCTCGTGCTCGGTGCGGTCGTCCACGGTCCTGCCTCCTGGTTCGGGGTGCGCTGCTCTCTACCCCTCTTGTGTGCCGAGGCGCTGTCACCTTGCACGGCGGCTGCACGCACCCCTGCGCTCGGGCGAACGCGCGTGCACCCGGCTCGTACTCGCGGGCTCGAGTCGGGTTCCGCCGATCGGCCCGCGCGACGATCACCCCTCCGCGGCCGCCCACGCCTCCCGCAGGCGTGCGCGTGCGCGGCTCAACGCGGCGTCGGCGCCGCCCCGGCTGATGCCGAGCACCGCCGCGAGCGCGTCGCCGGTCAGCCCCTCCCACGCGTTGAGCAGCAGGATCTGCCGGTCTCGGGCACCGAGCGCGCCCAGCACCTCGCGCACGCGTTCGTCCTGCACGGCCCGCACCGCGGGGTCGTCCGCGTCGATCTCGTCGGGGACGTCACCCACCGGCACCGGGCGCCCCTTGCGCCGGTGGTTGGCGACGACGAACCCCGCCGTCCGGTACAGCCACGGCAGCTCGGCGCCGGACGGCACGTCGGCGCGGCGACGCCACGCCGTCGCCAGCACATCCGCCGTCAGGTCGTCCGCCTCGTCCCGGCCCGCGCGACGGACCACGAACCGGTGCACCGCCGAGGCGTGCTCGCGGACCACCGCCTCGAACCACGCCGCGTCGCGAGCGGGATCGGCGGGGCTGGCGTCGTCGGACTCGTTCAGGTCCTCTGGCTCGTTCGGGTCGTCTGGCTCGTTGAGGTCGTCTGGCTCGTTCGGACCGTCTGGCTCGTTCGGGTCGTCTGGCGCGGAGTCGCCTCCGGCTTGGCCACCGTGTCCCTGACCGCGTGCCGGCTCGTCCACGGGCGGGTCGTCGGGCTCGAGGTCCGGCGTGCTCGGTGTCCGCGACGGCACAGTGCTCCCAAGTGATCGAGGTCGGGTGAGGGCCTACACCTGCACTCTGTCGCGACGCGACGCGATCTTGCACCCCTCGACGACGGGTTTCGCGGACGGGCTTGCGCCCGCGCTGCGCTGAGCCGTCCACAGCCCCCGACCTCGGCCGCCCGCTCCACAATTTCTCTCGCCCGGCGTCGCCTGGCCGACGCCGCCCGAATAGGTTCGTACACATGTTCGATTCCTCCTCGCCACCCGGTCCGGACCTCGCGGCAGTCCTCGCTCTCGCCGATCCGGCCGGCCTTGACGACGAAGGAGTCGTGGAGCTCGTCGCGGCCTGGCAACGGCTGGCGGCATGGGTGTTCCTCGGCGGCGCGCGGGCAGCCTCGGCGCTGTCCGAGCGCGCCTCGATGAACCCGTCGTGGCCCTACCAGGCCACACGATCGGACCTCTCGTGCACAGCAGGCGACGAGATCGCGATGCGCCTGGCCTGGTCCCGACGGGCCGGCGCACGGCTGGTCCGCAACGGCCGCGCACTGGACGGCGCAATGGGCGCAACGGCTGACGCGCTCGCGGCCGGCGAGATCGACATCCCGAAGGCGCTCGTGCTCATCGACCACCTGTGGAACGTCGCTCCCGACCTCGCGGATGCCGTCCAGGCCGAGCTGCTGCCCCGCGCCGAGCTCCGGACGCCGAGGCAGCTCGCGCTGGACGTCGAGCGAGCGCTCATCGCCCTCTCGCCCGACGACGCGAAGACTCGGCACGACGCCGCGCGCGCCGGCCGCCGGGTCGATCGGCCGCGCCGCCTCCCCGACGGCATGGCCGGCATGTGGGCGGTGCTGCCCGCCGAGTCGGCGCTCGAGATCGACGCCATCCTCGAGGCCACCGCGCGCACGGCCCGTGCCGCCGCTGACCCGCGCACGCTGGACCAGCTCCGCGCCGACACGTTCGCCGACATCCTCACCGGCCGCGCGGGGTGCCCGCATGCCGCAGTGGAACGGCAGAGCGGCCACCGAGGCTCGCCCGGGCAGACCTCGAGCGACAGCGTCGGGCCTGAAGACGGCGGACTCCCGGCGGCCTTCCGCGGTCGGGACCGCGGATCCTCCGAAGGATTCCCCGGTCAGGGCTTCGGATCCCCCGCAGGATTCCGCGGTCAGGGCGGCGGATCCCCCGCAGGTTTCCCCGGTCATGGCGACGGGTCCCCCGCAGGTTTCCCCAGTCAGGGCTTCGGATCCCCCGCAGGATTCCCCGTTCAGGGCGGCCATCCGGCGGGCTTGCGCGTTCGGCGCCCACGGATCCAGGTGAACGTCACCGTCGCGCTCTCGACTCTGCTCGGGCTCGACGACCTCCCCGCCGATCTCGACGGCTACGGGCCGCTCCAGGCCACGCAGGCTCGGGCTCTGGCGCTCGGCGGTGTCTGGCGCCGCCTGGTCACCGACCCGACGAGCGGGGCCGTGCTCGACGTCGGCCGGACGCGGTACCGGCCCCCGGCCGACCTCGCCGACCACGTCCGACAGCGAGACCAGCGGTGCGTCCGCCCGCACTGCTCCGTGCCCGCCGAGCAGTGCGACCTCGACCACACGATCGAGTTCCACGGTTGGGGCGGCGGTGGCGGGGCGACGTCGGCCGCCAATCTCGGACCGCTCTGCGCTCGCGACCACCGGCTGAAGACGAACGGCGGGCACCGGCTGACGCAGCCGAGCCCGGGACGGTTCGAGTGGGTGACACCGGCGGGAATGCGGTACCTCGTCGCGCCCGGAGCCGACGGCGCCGTGGAGCGCGTCGACCGGGGTGCAAAGCGGGGCCGCCTGCCTGTGCCGGTCCGGGTCACCGACCCGGGACCGCCGCCCTTCTAGCCGTCGGACCGCAGTCCGGGCGCCGGGCCCGACCACTTCGCGACGGGCAGGTCGAGCGCCAGGTTCGGAAAGCAGTCGTCGGCGCCTCCCAGACCGTCAGCTATGGCGACGGTGTCACGCGGGTCCGACCACCATGCATGGTGCTCGAGCGCGTCCTGTTCGTACTGTCGCTGGCGATCAGCCCGCCGACCCTGCCCTCACAGCCCGTCGGCGACCACCGCGGTGACGCGGAGCCAGGCGTCGCGCGTGGTGGTGTTGAGCGCGTCGTAGTCGATGGGGCCGCCGGCGACCAGCGCCTTGTCGTGCGGGACGTCGATCACGGCACGCGTGAGTGCCCCGAAGTGGGAGCGGAGCCGCTTCTGGAGGTCCTTGTCGACCTTCGGCTCGGGGGCCGACAGCACGGTCACGGCGCGGCGGACGGCCTCGTCGTGGCCGGTCGCACGCAGGGCGTCGAGGGCCCACGCGGCCGACTGGGCGGTGTCTTCGCGCACGGTCGACACCACGACGATCTGGTCCGCCGCCGCGACAGCGGCCTGCCAGTTGGACGCCCGCATGTTGTTGCCGGTGTCGATCACGAGGACCCGGTAGAACCGCGAGAGCACCTGGTGCAGCGAGGTGAACGAGCGCGCGTCGACCGAGGACGCGGACGCGGAGTTCTCGTCGGACGCCAGCACGTCGAACTGCTCGCTGGGCTGGGTGCGCACGTAGCTGTCGAGGTCGCCGATCCGGACGGTGCCCTCTGTGCCGAGCGCGGGCAGCGCGTTGAGCAGGTCGACGGCCGTCCGGGTGTGGTCGGCGTGCGACGAGCGCCATCCGAGGGTGCCGCGCGTCTCGTTGTTGTCCCACGCCAGGGTGTAGCCGCCGCGCTGCAGCCCGAAGGTCGCCGCCAGCAGCATCGTGGCGGTCGTCTTGTGGGCGCCGCCCTTGGGGTTGATGACCACGATGGTCTTCGGGCCGTCGAGGGTCCGCCGCACGGATGCGGCGGCGACCCGCCGACGACGCTCGACCCGACCGGGTCCCGGCGAGATGCCGCYGAACGTCAGCCGTCGGACGCCCGCGCGCCAGCCGTGCTCGGCGGGGCCGCCGGCGGCCGCGGGGTGACGCGCGGCGAGGAGGTCGTCGAGCGTCGGCAGCGGCTGCGAGGAGGAGGCCGAGGAGGCCGTCGTCGCGAGCCGGGAGCCGGTCAGCGTGCCCGCGCCGGTCGCGGGCGGGACGTCGGCGGCGGTGTCGCCGGGCGACCGCGAGCCGGAGCCCCTGGTCGCGGCCGGCCCACGGGAAGCCGATGACCCGGTCGTTGCGCCTGCCGGCGTCGGCGCGGAGGCGGTCCCCGGAGCAGCTGCGGACGAGGCCGTGGCGGCCGACGGCGCGGCAGGTGTGCCGGCCGACGGAGTCGAGGAGACCGAGTCGGGGCGCCGCGCCGACTCGCTCGCGGCTGCAGCCGTCGAGCCGACGGCGGGCGTGGATGCAGACTCGGCGCCGGATCGACCGGTGCCCGCCTGGCCGGGTGCGTCCGCCGAGACCGCGGGAGTGGCGCCGGAGGTCGGCGCACCTTCGTCGGAACCGCCGACCGCAGTGATCGCGCCGGAGCCGGGAGACGCATCGGTGGAATCGTCCGATGCGTCCGGCGTCGCGCCGGGCTGGTCCTCGAGCGCTCCGGGAGCCTCGTCGACGAGCCCGTCCGCGTGGATCAGCAGGGACCACACACCGTCGGGGTCGCGGACCTGCACGGGCACGGGGCGCCCGACGGTTCCGGCGAGCTCGGCGATGCGGCTCGTGATCGCGGCACCCGCCTCGGCGAGGTTCGCCATGCGGACGCGCTCGATGACGCCGTCCACCGAGATCTCGCCTGTGCCGTCCTCGCGCACCTCGGCGCGGATGTCGGGCAGGCGCGTCGTCGTCGTCGACGCGTTCTGCCCATCGGTTCCGTCACTCATGGTCGCTCATGGTCAAGTTTGCCCCTCGTTCGCGGTCGTCCGCCCCCGAAACTACGCCGCGCACGGGATCCGTGCATCGTGGAACCGCAGGCCAGCGCGCTGACGGGCGCCACGGCCCGCCCGGTCGCCGCCGCTGACCAGGGTCGGACGGAACCGGATCCGGCGCGAGGTGACGTCGGGCACCTTCGGACATCCCGGGCGTGTCGACATCCGACGCCGGACGACGGCACGCGCGGCGGATCCGTCAGTCGTCGGTGTGCACCTCGAACCACACGGTCTTGCCGTCGGCGTGGGTCTGCGTGCCCCAGGCCGAGGACAGCGCCTCGACGAGGGCAAGTCCGCGCCCGCTCGGTGCCGTCGGCTCCGGGTGACCGACGGTCGGGGTGCCGCCGCCGGTGTCGCGCACGCCGACCCGGACCGTTCCGCGGTCGATCCGGACCTGGATGCGCACGACGCCGGCCTCCGGGCCGTGCACGACCGCGTTCGACACGAGCTCGCCTGTGAGCAGCTCGACCACCTGGTTGGAGGCGCCGCCGACCCCGGCGTCGGCGATGGTCCGCATCACCCAGTGCCGCGCGGCACGGGGTGCCGAACGCTCGGCCTCGACGACGAGCTCGCCGACCACGGCCTGAGCGTCTCGTCGACGCACGCTCGCAGCGCTCCGGAGGTCTCGCACATCGCCCACACGTCCAGACTGCCCGACCGCGGCCGGTCGTGCTCGGGGGGACCGCCGACGCGTCCGGGTGAACGGCGGCCCCGCGGGTGCGGCGCTCAGCGCTGCTGGCTCACCAGGCCGACGAGATTGCCCTCCGAGTCCCGCACGAATGCCTGCCACTCGTCGGTCCCGGCCGGCCCGAGCGTGTCGTCGTCGTGCCGGAAGATCACGTGCGGCTCGGACTCGACGACCACGCCCCGCGCGCGCAGCCGCTCGACGGTGGCGCCGATGTCGTCGACCCGCAGGTAGAGCAGGGCAGACGGTGCCCCGGCATCGAGCAGCAGACGCACGCCGTCGAGGTCGAAGAAGAGGAGTCCCGGCGGGTCGAAGCGCGCGGTCGGCGGCGCTCCCAGGAGGTCGGCGTAGAAGGCGGCGGCGCGGTCGAGGTCCTCCGCGTGCTGGGCGACCTGCGCGAGTCCCATGGGGCACATCCTCCACCCGAGGCTCAGTCCCTGGCACCGGGTCGGAGCGACGACGAGGCGGGCGTGCCGACGGCCGTCACCCACCCGGGGAAGCAATGAGAGGTCCGCGACGCGAGCGTCCGCGGGCATCGGCCAGGTGGGCCGAGAGGTCGGGGACGCGAGTGTTCGAGGGCATCGGCCCAGGTGAGGCGCCATCTGAGGTACCTCAGACGCCCGAGCCGGGGCCTCAGACGCCGATCGCCCCACCTCAGGGGGCCCCTGGGTCGATCTGCTCCTCAGAACCGGGTGACCTCCCGATCCGATGACCCCCGCCTCACGACGACAGTCGTCCTTGTCAACGAGAGCCGGGCAGATCGTCCGGCGTTCATGAGGAGGACACCATGGCTGACTTCTGGGGACCCGCCCTCGACGCCGAGCTCGCCTACCGTCACGAGCGTCTGTTCACCGCGCTCCGAGGCATCCCGGAGCGGGACGGGAGCGCCGCGCACGAGGCGCACGCCGTCGCCGAGCCGACCGAGGGTCTGGAGGCGACCGCCCGTCCGGACGGCTCGCTGCGACCCGTCGGCCCGGCGCACCCGCTGGCCACTGCCGCGCGTGGGTGGCTGCTGCGAGGATCTGGGGCATGGCACGTGGCTCGATGAGCACTCCCTTCGTCGCCCGCGCGCTGCAGGTCGACCAGCTCACGCTGGCACTGCAGCGCGCGGGCGTCGGCGAGCCCTCGGCCGTCCTGCTCGGGGCGGACGCGGGCGTCGGCAAGACCAGGCTCCTGCGGCACGTCGCCGAGCTGGCGGACGCGGCCGGCGCGACGGTCGTCGTGGCCCACTGCGTGGATCTCGGCGAGATCGGGCTGCCGTACCTGCCGTTCGCGGAGGCGCTGTCCCAGCTCCGCGCGCTCGCACCGGACGCCGTCGACACGGTGGTCAGCAACCGCCCGGCACTCGCCCGGCTGCTCCCGGGGCCGTCCGGCTCGGGGACGGCGCCGGACGACCAGGCGAACCGGCTGCAGCTCTTCGACGGCCTGGTGGAGGCGTTCGGCGCGGTCGGGAGCCCGGGGCATCCCCTGCTGCTGGTCCTTGAGGACCTGCACTGGGCGGACGCGTCGAGCCGGGACGTCCTGCGGTTCCTGGTGTCGCGTCTGCGGGACCAGCACCTGCTCGTCGTCGCCAGCTACCGCACGGACGACCTGCACCGGCGGCACCCGTGGCGGCCCGTGGCGGCGGAGCTGGCCCGGCACGCGCGGGTCGAGCGCCTCGACCTGGCGCCGTTCACCGACGACGAGCTGCGCGACTTCACCACAGCCCTGAGCGGCACGCCGCTGACCGAGAGCACGCTGCGCCGGGTCATCGACCGCTCCGAGGGGAACGCGTACTTCGCCGAGGAGCTGCTCGAGGCCGGCGCCGAGGCCGACGAGCTGCCGTGGTCGCTCGCCGACGTCCTGCGCGCACGGCTCGAGCTCCTCGACCCGTCGGTCCAGCGACTGGCCCGCATCGCGTCGGCGGCTGGTCGCCGCGTCTCCGAGCCCCTGCTCCGCGCCGCGGTGTCCGCCGACGGCGACGCGCAGCTGGCCGTGCCCGGCGCGGTCGACGCGGCCCTGCGGGAGGCGGTCGCGCACCACGTGCTCGTCGGCGAGGACGAGCTCATCGCGTTCCGGCACGCCCTGCTGGCGGAGGCCGTGTACGCCGACCTGCTGCCCGGCGAGCAGTCGTCGCTGCACCGGGCCTACCTGCGCGTGCTGCGCGACGACCCGTCGCTCGGGCCGTCGTCCCAGCTGGCCTCCCACGCGCTGCGCGCCCCCGACCTGACGACCGCCCTGCTGGCGTCGCTCGACGCGGCGGACCAGGCACGCGAGGTGCTCGCGCCCGCCGAGGAGCTGCGCCACCTCGAGGTCGTCCTCCGGCTCTGGGAGGCGGTCCCCGACGTCACGGCGGCACTGGGCCGAGGTGAGCGTCCGGGCGCGGGCGGCACCGCCTCGAGCGCGGGTGCCGACACCGCCCGCGGGGGAACCTCGGGAGCCCGCCTGGACCACATCGACGTCCTCGTCGAGGCCGCGGCCGCGGCGAGCAGCGCCGGCCAGGTCGACCGCGCGGTGCAGCTGGCCCGGTCCGCCGTGGAGGAGTCCGCGGGCGACGTCGGCCGCCAGGCCAACCTGCGCACCAGCCTCGCGCGCTACCTGCTCGGGGTCGAGAGCATCCACGACGCGCTCGAGCAGTCGTCGCGCGCGCTGGCGGACCTGCCCGACGAGCCGACGCCGGCTCGGGCGTGGGCGCTGGCCACCTACGCGCGCAGCGCGCTCAACGCGGACCTCGACGCGGAGGCGGAGGTCGCCGCCACCGAGGCGGTCGAGCTCGCGCGCACCGCGGCCGCGGCCGACGCCGAGTCGGACGCGCTGACCACGCTGGCGGTGCTCGTGGTCGACGACGAGAACCGCGCGGCCGAGCTGCTGAAGACGGCGCTGGCGCGCGCCCGGGAGGCGTGCGACTACGTCACGGAGCTGCGGACCACGTTCAACCTCGCCAGCAACCGGTACTACGCCGGCGACCTCCAGGGTGCGACGCAGGTGACGGCCGACGGCGTCGAGCGCGCCCGCTCGTTGGGCATGACGTGGAGCGTCTACGGGGTCGAGCTGCACATGTTCACGCAGCTCATCCGCTACGTCTCGGGCGACCTGACCTCGGCGCCCATCGGGGCGGTCCCCGACGAGCTCGCCCACACGCTGGTCGCGGTGAGCCTGTACGCGGCCGTGGCCCGGGGCGACGAGGACGCCGCGGAGCGCGGGCACGCCCTCGAGCCGGCGTGGCCGCGCGACGGCCTGATCGCCCTGGTCTCGGGCGGCTGCACCATCGACGCGCACACCTGGCGCGGCGAGCTCGACGAGGCGATCGCGCTGGCCCTGCGGCTCCTGGAGCACCTGTGGCGCGCCTGGTCGGACTACTTCCTGGGCGGCATCTGGCTGGTCGCGCTGGCGCTGGGCGCGCTCGCCGACGCGGCCGCGCAGGAACGTCTGCTGGGGAAGGACGTGTCCGAGCGCGTGGCGCTGGGCGACCGGCTGCTGGAGCGCGCGACGACCACGGCTGAGCGTGGGCGTCCCCGCGGCGGCCGGCTCGGGCCCGAGGGTCGCGCCTGGTTGGCGCGGGCCCGGGCGGAGCACTCCCGCCTGACCGGCGTCAACGACGTCGACCTCTGGCGCGCCACCGTGACGGAGTTCGACTACGGCTACCGCTACGAGGTCGCGCGCAGCAGGTTCCGGCTGGCGGAGGCGCTGCTGGAGTCCGGCGACCGGGCGGCGGCGCTCGGCGAGGCCGGGCAGGCGCTGAGCGAGGCCGACGCGATGGGCGCCGCTCCGCTGGCGACGGCGGTGCGGGGTCTCGCGCGGCGCGGCCGGCTCGACCTGCCGGGCGTCCGGGTCGGGGGCGCCGACGTGCTGACCGCMCGAGAGGCCGAGGTGCTCGCGCTCGTCGCGCAGGGACTGTCCAACCGGCAGATCGGCGAGAAGCTCTTCATCTCCGGCAAGACGGTGTCCGTGCACATCTCGAACCTCCTGGCCAAGCTCGGCGTCTCGGGGCGCGCCGAGGCCGTCTCGGTCGCGCACCAGCGAGGGCTGATCGGTGCGGGGTGAGGGCGCGCGCGGAGCATGGGCACGAGTCCTGACCAGCGCCTAGGTTGAGCAGCATGTCTCCGTCGAAGACCCCCGCGGTCGAGCTCGAGGTGCGCGGCCGGACGGTCCGGGTGAGCAGCCCGGACAAGATCTACTTCCCGGAGCGCGGGCTCACCAAGCTGGACGTCGTCCAGTACTTCGTGGCCGTCGGCGACGGCATCCTCGGCGCGCTGCTCGACCGCCCGACCACCCTCGAGCGCTGGCCCAAGGGCGTGTTCGAGGGCGCCAAGCTGGCCACCCGCATGGACTCCACGGGCGACGCGTTCTACCAGAAGCGCGTGCCGCAGGGTGCGCCCGAGTACGTGAAGACCGCCCGGATCTCCTTCCCGAGCGGCCGGACCGCGGACGAGGTCGCGCCCAGCGAGCTGGCGGTCGTCGCGTGGGCCGCCAACCTCGGCACGCTGACGTTCCACCCCTGGCCCGTGGTGAGCGACGAGGTCGACAACCCGGACCAGATCCGCATCGACCTGGACCCGCAGCCCGGCACCGACTTCTCGGACGCCGCCCGGGTGGCCCCGCGCGTCCGTGAGCTGCTCGCCGAGCACGGCATGGAGGGCACCCCGAAGACGTCGGGCGGGCGCGGCATCCACGTCTTCGTGCCCATCGAGCCGCGTTGGTCGTTCGTCGACGCCCGTCGGGCCACCATCGCGTTCGGCCGCGAGCTGGAGCGGCGGATGCCCACCGAGGTCACGATGAAGTGGTGGAAGGAGGAGCGCGGCGCCAAGATCTTCGTCGACTACAACCAGATGGCCCGCGACCGCACCATCGCGTCCGCGTACTCGATCCGCACGAACCCCCGCGCGACGACGTCGGCGCCGCTGCGGTGGGACGAGGTCGCCGACGTGCACCCGAACGACTTCGACGTCACGACGATGCCCGCCCGCTTCGCCGAGGTGGGTGACCTCTTCGCCCCGCTGGTCGCGCACGCGGCGCCGCGGTACTCCATCGAGTCGCTGCTGGAGCTGGCTGACCGCCAGGAGACGGACCTCGGGGAGGGGGACCTGCCCTATCCCCCGGAGTACCCGAAGATGCCCGGCGAGCCCAAGCGCGTCCAGCCGAGCAAGGACCGTGACCGCCCCCGCTGAGCGCGCAGGCGCCATCGTCTACGCGTCCGGGCGTGGGCGCTGGGTCGTCTTCGCGACCGTCCTCGGGTCGGCGATCGCCTTCATCGACGCCACGGTCGTGACGATCGCGCTGCCGACCATCGCGGAGGACCTGGGCGCGAGCACCGCGGACCTGCAGTGGACCGTCAACGCGTACGCGCTGACGCTCGCCGCGTTCCTGCTGCTCGGCGGCTCGCTCGGCGACCGGTTCGGCCGGCGCAAGGTGTTCCTGGTCGGCGTCGTCTGGTTCGCCGCGGCGTCGTTGCTGTGTGCCGTGGCGCCGACGATCGGGCTGCTCAACGCGGCACGCGCGCTCCAGGGGGTGGGCGGCGCGCTGCTCACGCCGGGATCGCTGGCCATCCTGCAGTCGACGTTCAGCGGCCCGGACCGCGGCCGTGCGATCGGGGCCTGGTCGGGGCTCGGGGGCATCGCGGGCGCCGTCGCGCCGTTCCTCGGCGGGTGGATCGTCGAGGTCACCACCTGGCGCTGGATCTTCGGCATCAACCTGCCGCTGGCCGCCGTCGTGGTCGGCGTGACGATGCGGCACGTGCCCGAGAGCTCCGACGCGACCGCGTCGACGACGCTCGACATCGCGGGCACGGTCCTCGGCGCGCTCGGGCTGGCGGGTCTGACGTTCGGGTTCACCCGATGGACCGAGGTCGGGACGCCTGACGGCATCGTTGTCGGCGCGCTGGCGTTCGGCGTCGTGGCCCTCGTGGCATTCGTGGTGGCGGAGTCCCGCGCGGTCGCTCCCCTGCTGCCGCCCGCCCTGTTCCGATGGCGTCCGTTCGCGGGGACGAACGCCGCCACGCTGCTGATCTACGCCGCGATCTCGGGGCTGTTCTTCTTCCTCGTGGTGACCCTCCAGGTGGTGGCCGGCTACTCGCCCCTCGCCGCTGGCCTGGCGCCGCTGCCGGTCACGGTGCTCATGCTCCTGCTGTCTCCGCGGTCGGGGGCGCTGAGCACGATCATCGGCCCCAAGCTCCCGATGACCGTCGGTCCCCTGGTGTGCGCGGTCGGCGCCGTGCTGCTGTCCGGCATCGGCAACGACGCCCCCTACCTCACGCACGTGCTCCCGGGCGTGCTCGTGTTCGGCCTCGGGCTCGCCGCGACGGTCGCGCCGCTCACGACGACCGCGCTCGCCGCGGCACCCGACCACCTCGCGGGCGTGGCCAGCGGCGTGAACAACGCGGTCGCCCGGGTCGCCGGCCTGCTCGCCATCGCCGTCCTGCCGCTGGCCGCGGGCGTGGGCTCGTCGCTCACCGACCCCACCACGCTGCAGCCGGCCCACCGGACCGCGATGCTCGTCTGCGCCGCCCTCCTCGTCGCGGGTGGCGTCGTCTCGCTGCTCACCGTCCCGTCGACGGCGGACGCGGTGCGGCCCGTCCACGTGAGCTGACCGGGGAACGCGGGGCTACGACCGCCGGGGACTCAGACCTTCCAGACCGGGTCGTCGAGCGGATCGGGTCGGTCGACGACGAGGCTCGCGACGTGGTCGGCGTGGCCATAGCTCACGGGCGGGAGGTCGGGGCGCCCCAGATACATGCCCTGGACCTCGTCGAGGCCCTGCAGCCCGGGCGCCAACGTCCGTGACGCGGGGACCGAGCGCCGCGCGCCGCTGACCAGGCGCCAGACCACCGCGACCCCGAACAGCACGTACAGACCGACGACCACCGTCGTGGCGAGCGCGGAGCCGGCGAGGATCGACCAGACGAGGACGGCGAGCGCGCCGAGCGCCGCCACGACCCACCACGTCCTGCCGCGCACGCGTCACCTCCGTCGGTCCCCGCAGCGTCCCACTGCGGAGGCAGCGACGGAAGGCCTGGTCAGCCGACGTACTCGAAGTGCCAGTACTCCGGGTTGGAGCCGTTGCGGCCGGCCCATGACGGCGAGGTCCACCCGTAGGCCGGCCCGTGCGTGACGAGCCAGGTGCGCTGCGGCGTGTCCCAGCCGTACTCGCAGGGCAGCTCGGGCACGTCGAGCGCGAGGCCCGTGCCGTGCGTCGACGTCCCCGGCTTCGCGGCGACCGTGCCGAGGGCCGCGCGCATGGCCACCTGGGTGTCGTAGTCGCGGTAGGTCAGGTCGAGATCGAGGTGGTGCCCGAACGCGGCGCGGAACGCCACGTCGAGCCGCTCCAGCGCCGCCGCGGCGGCGTTCTTCAGGTAGTACGGCGTGCCGTGCGGGTCGACGTCCCACGAGATCGCGGTGAGCGCCTCGGGCGGCAGCTTGCCGTTGGACCCGTCGCCGCCGACGGTCGCCGGCGAGGTGTAGAACGGCGGGCCGGAGTAGGTCGTCTCGCACGACGGGCCCGACGACGTCGCGCCCGCCGCGGGAGCCTTCGGAACGGCCGGCTTCGAGGGCTTCGCGGCCTTCGCCGCAGCAGCAGCCGCTGCCGCGGCCTGGCGCGCAGCCTCGGCGGCCGCCTGCTCCTGCACCCACGCGTCGTGCGCGGCGCTGACGGTGGCCTCCGACGCGGCGAGCGAGGCGGCGATCGAACGCAGCGAGGCGGCGCTGTGCCCGAGGGGCGACGGACGACCGGCGTCGCTCGCGGGCTCGGTCGTCGCGGAGGCGGCGGGGTCGGTTCCCGGTGCGGCAGCGGGCGGTGCGGTGGGCGACGGGCCGGTGGCCGTGGCGGCCAGCGCAGCGTCCGCGGTCGCGAGCTCGGCGGCGAGCTGCTGCCRGACGGCGTCGTCGGCGACGGMGTCCTGGGTCGCCGCCAGCGTGGCGCGGGCGCGCTCGGCGAGGGCGGTCAGCTCGGCGCGTGCGTCGGCGCGCACGCCTGCCGACTGCAGCGCGGCGGCCTCGGCCACCTGCGCCTGTCGGACGTCCAGGTCGGCGACCTGCGCCTGGTGGGCGTCGGCCGCGCGTTCGTCGGCGGCGGCCGCCGCGGCCGCGGTGTCCTCGTGCTCGACCCACGCCCAGGCGCCCCCGGTGACGCCGACCACGAGGACGGCGGTCACGGCGGCGACGATGCTGCGCGGCGGTCGGCGGATGGGTGCTCCCCGGGCTGGCGAACGGTCGGGTCGGACCGTCGTCAGGGTAGCCGGAGACCCCGAAGAACGCCGCGGCAGGCCCTGACGACGCCGGGCAGACCGTCAGGGCCGCAGCCCGTCAGGAGACGAAGCGCTTCACGAAGTCGAGCGCGGTCTGTGCGACGTCCTGCCAGCCGTGGTCGATGACCAGCGAGTGCCCGACGCCCTTGATCTCCACGATCTCGGTGACGCCGACGTTGCGCCGCTGCCGCTTGTACGACGCGTTCGCGATGGCCCACGGCACGGTGTGGTCGAGCTCGCCGGAGACGATCAGGAGCGGCCCACGGTCGGGGTTCTTCGACTTGACCTTGTCCTGCGACCACGGGTTGAAGTTGGCGGCGGCGGCCTGGAAGAGCGGCTGCCCCGCGCCGGGCACGGCGTAGGCCTCGAACAGCTCCTTCGCCTCGTCCTCGGGCACGGCGTTGACGAACGCGTACCGGAACTGCTCGTAGGTGAGCGGCACGGCCCGCTGGTAGTTGGCCGGGTTGCTCAGCACGGGGGACCCCGACTTGAGCGCGGAGACGGGGAGCGGCAGCACGCCTTGGAACGGCGCGGGGTCGATGGCGACGGTAGCCGCGGACAGTCCCCGCCCCGCGACGATCTGGGCCAGCAGCCCGCCGAACGAGTGGCCGATCACCGCGGGCTTCACGGTCAGCTGCTCGATCGCGGCGGCGACGTGGTCGGCGATGTCGCGGATCCCCTTCTTGGCGAACACCGACGGGTCGGCGTTCCCCTCGGCGACCGTCTCGGGGTCGTCGGGCCAGCCCGGCGCGATCGTCGTGAAGCCTGCCGCTTCCGCGAACGCGCGCCAGCGGTCCCAGCTCGAGGGCAGCAGCCACAGCCCGTGCACGAACACCACGGGCGTCAGCCCGCTCGCGTTCGCTTTCTCGATGTCGGCCAGCTCGACGTCCGTCAGTGTCGTCATGCGCACACTGTCCGCGCGTGCCCCGCGGCGCTGCATCCGTCAGGTGACGTAGGGATCGGTGGACGTGTCCGCGTCGAGCGCGAGGCCACCCACCCGCGCCAGGTCGTGCCGGGACGTGACCCCCAGCTTGGGGAACAGCCGGTACAGATGGGTGCTCACCGTGCGGCTGGACAGGTACAGGCGGTCGCCGATCTCGCGGTTCGACAGGCCCGCGGCCGCCAGCTGGGCCACCTGAAGCTCCTGCGGCGTGAGGATGTCCAGCGCGTCGGGGACCCGCCGGCGGACGCTCTCCCCCGACGCGCGGAGCTCCTCGCGCGCGCGGTCGGCCCACGCGACCGCGCCGATCGCGTCGAGCTGCTCGGCGGCGACCCGCAACCGGCTGCGCGCGAGGACCACCTGTCGCTGGCGGCGCAGCCACGAGCCGTGCGCGAGCAGCAGCCGCGCCCGGTGGAACGGCCACGCGGACAGGTCGAGCGCGAACGCCGCGTCGAACAGCGGACCCGCCTGCTCCCGGTCGGCCAGGAGGGGTGCCGCGCAGGCGAGGCCGACCCGCAGCGCAGGCGACCCCGTCAGGTCGAGGAGCGCCGGCAGGTCCGCGATCAGGTGCGCCGCCTCGGTGCGGCGCCCCGCGTGCACGGCCGCCTCCGCCAGGTCGAGCACCTCGAGCGTCCGCACCTGCGGGTGATAGCCGACGTCCGCGGGATCGTAGATGCGCCGCAGGTGGTCGAAGGCCTCGCCCGGGCGTCGCGACCCCAGGACGGTCAGACCGCGGGCGACCTGGGCGAGGGCGAGCATGGTGCTGGCGCCCAGCGGCACCAGCTCCGCCTCGGCGGCGGCGATGGCGAGCATCGCCTCGTTCTCGTGGCCGAGCACGCCCTGGGCCGACGCCCCCGCCAGCTGCGCGACCGCTCCCCAGCGCGCCTGCCCGGTCTCCGCGGCCAGGCGCTCGGCGTCGGCCGCGACGGTGGCGGCGCGGCGACCCCGGCCGGCGTGCACGAGGGCCCACGCGTAACCGGTGAGCAGCTCCGTGAGCAGCCCGAGCCGTCCTCGCGCCCGCACCAGCGGCTCGGCCGCGGCGAACAGCTCGACCCCGCGGTCGTAGGCGCCGACCGCCGTCGCGACCGTGGCCAGGACCGCCACGTCCCGCGGGCCCACCACGGTCCCGGGCACGAACCGGTCCACCGCCGCGAGCACCTCGCGGCCCGACCCGTCGGGGTCGACGCAGGCCAGGACGGCGAGCCGCCGCGCGTCGTCGGCGGGCACGTCGAGCCGGCGCACCGCGGCCACCACGCCCGCCCGCACGCCGTCCACCGGGCGGGACCAGTAGGTGCGCAGCGCGACGGACTCGAGCACGTCCAGCGCCTGCTCGTCCTGGCCGGCCGCGGCCAGCCGCTCGGCGAACTGCAGGAACGCCGGCAGCCGGTCGCCGCCGGTCCACGCGGCCTGGTGCAACGACTCCCCGAGCCAGGACAGGCGGGCGGCGCTCAACGGGTCGACGGCGTCCCCCGCAGCCTCGTCCAGCTGGCGCGCGATCTCGTCGGGCCGGCCCAGCAGGTACGCGGCCTCGGCCGCATCGAGCCGGCTGTGCGCCCGCCGGACCGGGTCACCGGCCAGGCGCGCGGACCGCTCGAACGCCGACAGCGCGACGTCCGCGAAGCCGTGCCGGACCGCGGCCAGCCCCGCCTCCCGCAGCTCGTCGGCCAGGGCGTCGTCCGGGCCGGCGGCCGCGGCGGCGCGGTGCCAGAG
>NZ_JBFUKJ010000037.1:0-32625 GCF_056400905.1 Cellulomonas sp. P4_H12 | reverse complement strand
GGGGCCAGGTCCAGGAACACCGAGCGGCGTTCGCGTTCGGCGACTCGTCGCTTCTCGGCGAGGTCGGGGTTGAGTGCGATCAGGGTGGCGCGCACGTGCCGGGTCAGCTGCGGCACCGTCATCTCGCGCGACTTGGCGACCGCGTCGTCGATCACCGCGTCGCGCTCACCCGCGTCGATCCCGGTGCCGGCCTTGCTGATTTCCTCGAGGATGACGTCGATCTTGCGGGCCTCGATCGCCCCGACCCTCCAGGCGTCGCCCAGGGTGGGGTGCTGGTCGGTGCCCCAGGCGCGCAGGAACAGGTTCTGCCCCGCCTGCCGGGTGCACACCAACGCACACCCCAGCTCATCCGGGACGTGCCGCAACGCGTCCGGGGTCCGCGCGCCGAGCTCGCGCACGAACGTGGCCTGCACCGACTGCAGCATGTTGATCGCCTGCTGCGAGGCGGCCACCGCGTTGACCAGCGCCGCACCCGAAACCTCCGCGACCGGCACCGCCGTCAACATCCCCACCAGAGAAGCCAGATCGACGTCGGGCAGTGGGAACTCCTCGACCCAGCCGAGGTCGACCACCCGTGCACCCCGACCCGGCACGGGCGCCGCGTCCGAGCGCGAACCGTGACCCGAGTCCGCCCACGGCACCGCGCGGGGTGAGACCGACATGCCGGGCGACGTCGATGTGAAGGCAGCCGCCGGGAAGCGGGCAGCGACAGGGCGCGGAGCGGAGGGCGTCGCCGGGGCCGGGACGAGCTCGGCGACCAGTGCGACGCCGCCGCGGACAGGCAGGTCGGCAAGCAGGTCATCGACCGCGCGATCGTCCAGCATCGCCGTCACCGTCGGCACCTCCTTCGCTCGTCCGAGAGAGCCCCCGAACCGGCCCCGCTATCGAACAAGTGTACGAGTGACCACTGACATTCGCCGCTGAACAGAAGTGGCCGCCAGCGCGATCGGGATGGCCACGTCAACCACCCGCTGTTCTGGGAGAACCCGCCAGTGGCGGAGCGCCTACTGACCCAGCGCCGCCAACGCCATCTCCTCGAGGAGCGCGCGGGTGCGAGACGTCGTCACGGAGCGAGCGCTGTGCGGCGTGGAGTTGAGCAGCCCGAACGTGGCCTGGGCCCGGAGCCGCAGCTCGGGGCGCTCGGTGGCCGGGCTGAGCCGGCGCAGGACGTCGACCCACAGGTCGACGTACCGGCGTTGCAGGTCGCGGACGGCCTCGCGGTCGGCGGGAGAGAGTGACGCGAGGTCACGGTCCTGCACGCGGATGACGTCGGGATCGCGCAGCGCGAAGTCGACGTGGAATCTGACGAGGGCGACGAGTGCAGAGGGGTCGTCGCTGGACGCTGACACCACGGCGCGCCCGCCGGTGAGCAGGCCCTCGCTCACGCCGACGAGCAGCGCCGCGAGGACCGCCTGCTTGCTGGGGAAGTGGCGGTACACCGCGGGTCCGCTGATGCCCACCGACGAGCCGAGGTCCTCGATGGACACGCCGTCGAAGCCGCGGTCGGCGAACAGCTGTGCGGCCGACGACAGGAGGGCGTCGCGACGCTCGGCCTTGGCCCGCCCGCGGGCGGTCGGCACGGTGTCGACGGCCATGACGCCCCCCTTCGTGGACAACGACGTGATCGCAGACTAGCCTCATTTCAGTTAGCGATCCCTAACTGACTTGATCCTCTCCAGCCACCCCATGGAGACAGCGTCGATGGAGATGCTCAGCACGACAGCCGACCCGGCTGCGCCGGCGTTCAGCGCGAACGACGAGTCCCAGCGCGCGCTCGTCGCGGAGCTGGAGGAGCGGCTCCGCACCGCAGCTCTCGGCGGCCCGCAGAAGTCACGCGAGCGCCACGTCGCCCGCGGCAAGCTGCTCCCGCGCGAGCGGATCGACGTCCTCCTCGACGAGGGCAGCCCGTTCCTCGAGGTCGCGCCGCTCGCCGCCGACGGCCTCTACGACGGCGAGGCGCCAGGCGCGGGGGTCATCGCGGGCATCGGCCTGGTGCACGGGCGGCACGTCATGGTCCTGTCGAACGACGCGACCGTGAAGGGCGGCACCTACTTCCCGCTCACGGTGAAGAAGCACCTGCGCGCGCAGGAGATCGCGCTCGAGAACCGGCTGCCCTGCCTGTACCTCGTGGACTCCGGAGGCGCGTTCCTGCCCAAGCAGGACGAGGTGTTCCCGGACAAGGACCACTTCGGCCGGATCTTCTTCAACCAGGCCCGGATGTCGGCGGAGGGCATCCCGCAGATCGCGTGCGTGATGGGCTCGTGCACGGCCGGCGGCGCGTACGTGCCGGCGATGAGCGACGAGACGGTCATCGTCCGCGGGCAGGGGACGATCTTCCTGGGCGGCCCGCCGCTGGTGAAGGCGGCGACCGGTGAGGTGGTCACGGCCGAGGACCTCGGCGGCGGTGAGCTGCACGCGCGGACGTCGGGAGTCACCGACCACCTCGCGGAGAACGACGCGCACGCGCTGCAGATCGTGCGGGACATCGTCGCGACCCTGCCGGTGCCGACGAGCACGGCGTGGGAGGTCCACGAGAGCCGCCCGCCCAAGGTCGACGAGAGCCAGCTGTACGGCGTCGTGCCCACCGACCTGCTGACCCCCTACGACGTGCACGAGGTCATCGGCCGGCTGGTCGACGGCAGCGAGCTGCACGAGTTCAAGCGCGAGTACGGCACGACGCTGGTCACCGGGTTCGCTCGGCTGCACGGCCACCCCGTCGGCATCGTCGCCAACAACGGGGTGCTGTTCAGCGAGTCGGCGCTCAAAGGCGCCCACTTCATCGAGCTGTGCGACCAGCGCGGCATCCCGCTCGTGTTCCTGCAGAACGTCAACGGCTTCATGGTCGGCCGGGACTACGAGGCGGGCGGCATCGCGAAGCACGGCGCCAAGATGGTGACGGCCGTCGCGACCACCCGCGTGCCCAAGCTGACGGTCGTGATCGGCGGCTCGTTCGGCGCCGGCAACTACTCGATGTGCGGGCGCGCCTACGGCCCGCGGTTCCTGTGGATGTGGCCGGCGAGCCGGATCTCCGTCATGGGCGGCCCGCAGGCGGCGTCGGTGCTGGCGACGGTGCGCCGCGAGCAGCTGGGTGACGACTGGAGCGCCGCCGACGAAGAGGCGTTCAAGGCGCCGCTGCGCGAGCAGTACGAGACGCAGGGGAGCCCCTACTACGCGACCGCGCGGCTGTGGGACGACGGGATCATCGACCCCGCCGACACCCGCCGCATCCTGGGCATGGCCCTCGACGTCTGCGCCACGGTGCCGCTCGGCGAGCCGCGCCTCGGCCTGTTCCGGATGTGACGGCCGTGTTCAGCACCGTGCTCGTGGCGAACCGCGGGGAGATCGCGTGCCGCGTGATCGCGACCCTCAGAAATCTGGGCATCCGCGCCGTCGCCGTCTACACCGACGCCGACCGGTCGGCGCTGCACGTCTCTCGCGCCGACGAGGCGGTGCGGATCGAGAGCTATCTGTCGATCCCCGACGTCGTCGCCGCGGCCGGGCGCACCGGCGCCGAGGCCGTCCACCCCGGGTACGGGTTCCTGTCCGAGAACGCGGACCTGGCTCGGGCGTGCGAGGCCGCCGGGATCGTGTTCGTCGGCCCTGGGGTCAAGGCCCTCGAGGTCATGGGCGACAAGATCCGCGCCAAGGAGCACGTGTCGGCGGCGGGTGTTCCGGTGATCCCGGGTTCGTCGGTGGTCGACGCCGAGTCCGCCGCACGTGTCGGGTACCCGCTGCTGGTCAAGCCCTCGGCGGGCGGCGGTGGCAAGGGGATGGTGGTGGTCGAGCGAGCGGAGGACCTTGCCGACGCCCTCGCCGGCGCCCGTCGCGTCGCCGCGTCGGCGTTCGGCGACGACACCCTGCTGCTCGAGCGCCTGGTGACCAGCCCGCGGCACATCGAGGTACAGCTGCTTGCCGACGAGCACGGCGCGGTGATCCACCTCGGCGAGCGCGAGTGCTCGCTGCAGCGCCGGCACCAGAAGGTGATCGAGGAGGCGCCGTCGCCGCTGCTGACTCCCGAGACGCGGTCCTCGATCGGCGCCGCGGCCTGCGAGGTCGCGCGGACCGTCGGCTACGTCGGCGCGGGCACCGTCGAGTTCCTGGTGTCCGACGACGCGCCCACCGAGTTCTTCTTCATGGAGATGAACACGCGCCTGCAGGTCGAGCACCCGGTCACCGAGCTGGTCACCGGGCTGGACCTGGTCGAGTGGCAGCTGCGGATCGCCGCGGGGGAGCCGCTGGCGCTCCACGACGTGCCGCTGACCGGTCACGCCGTCGAGGCCCGCGTCTACGCCGAGGACCCGTCGCGCGACTTCCTGCCGTCGTCGGGGACCGTGCTGCAGCTCGACGAGCCCACGGGCGAGGGCATCCGCGTCGACAGCTCCCTGCGCCCGGGCCTGGAGATCGGGTCGACCTACGACCCGATGCTCGCGAAGGTGGTCGCGTGGGGTCCTTCGCGGGACGAGGCGCTCGCCCGCCTCGACGGCGCGCTCGCCCGCACGACGATCCTCGGCGTGCGCACCAACATCGCGTACCTGCGCCAGATCCTGGCCGACCCCGACGTCCGCGCCGGCCGGCTCGACACCGGTCTGCTGGGGAGGCTCACGCCGGCGACCGGCGAGCCCGACCCGGTGTCCGTGATCGCGGCGGCGCTGTGGCTGCACGGCTCGCCCGGCACCGGCCCCTGGCGGTCCGACGGCTGGCGCCTCGGCGACCCGCGGCCCAGCCACTACGACTTCCGGGGCGTCGGCGAGGTATCCGTGCTCGGCGACACCGTGGCGATCGGCGACGACGAGCCCGTGCGGGCGAGCGTCGTGCGCCGCGGGACCGATGCCGTCGACGTAGAGGTCGGCGGCGTCGTGCACTCGCGGCGCATCGCCGTCGACGGACCCGTCGTGTGGGTCGGCGCCGACGAGCTGCGCGTGGTCAGCCGGGTCGAGCGCCTCGCCGACGACCTGGCCAGGAGGGTCCGCGGCGAGCGCGCCGTGGACCCGGACGTCCGTTCTCCGATGCCCGGCATCGTCGTCTCGACCGACGTGGCGACCGGCGACAGCGTCGTCGCAGGTCAGACCCTCCTCGTGATCGAGGCGATGAAGATGGAGCACCGGGTCGTCGCCCCCAGCGACGGCATCGTCACCCTCACGGTCCGACCGACCGACCGGGTGGCACTCGACCACGTGGTGGCCACCATCTCCGGCCACCCCGACGAAGGGATCCCGGCATGACCTACGACCTCACCCCCGAGCAGCAGAAGCTCGCCGACGAGGTGCGCGACTTCGCCGACACCGTCGTCGCGCCGGCCGCGTACGAGTACGACACCAAGCGGGAGCTGCCGTACGAGATCCTCGCGCAGATGGGGGAGATGGGGCTGTTCGGACTGCCCTTCCCGACGGAGGTCGGCGGGCAGGGCCGGGACTACGTCGACCTGTGCCTCGCCGTGGAGCAGCTGGCCCGGGTGGACCAGTCCATCGCCGTGACGCTCGAGGCCGGCGTGGGACTGGGCGCGATGCCGGTGTGGCGCAGCGGGACCGAGGCGCAGAAGCAGGAGTGGATCCCCATGCTCGCGCAGGGCAAGGCGCTCGCGGCCTTCGGGCTGACCGAGGCCGACGCGGGCTCGGACGCGGGCGGCACCAAGACGACCGCGCGCCTGGAGGACGGCGAGTGGGTGATCAACGGCAGCAAGCAGTTCATCACCAACTCCGGCTCCCGGATCACCCGCCTGCTGACGATCACCGCCGTCACCGGGGAGAGCGTCCGGGCCGACGGCTCGGTCAAGAAGGAGCTCACCGCGATCCTCGTGCCGGCGGGCACCCCGGGGCTGACGGTGCTGCCCGCGTACGACAAGGTCGGCTGGCACACGTCCGACACCCACCCGCTGCGCTTCGAGGACCTGCGCGTGCCCGAGGAGAACCTGCTCGGCGTGCGCGGCCGCGGCTTCGCCCAGTTCATCCAGACGCTCGACGAGGGCCGCGTCGCGTTCGCCGCCCTCTGCGCGGGTGCGGCGCAGGGTTGCCTCGAGGAGGCGATGCGCTACGCCAAGAGCCGCAACGTCTTCGGCCACCCGATCGGGGAGAACCAGCACATCGCGTTCACGATCGCCCGCATGGAGTCCCGCGTGCACTCCGCCCGGCTGGCGTGGCTCGACGCGGCCCACCGCCTGGTGGCGGGCCAGCCGTTCAAGCTCGAGGCCAGCCTGGCCAAGCTCATCGCGAGCGAGGCGGCCATGGCGAACGCGCGCGACGCCACGCAGATCTTCGGCGGGTACGGCGTCATGAACGAGAACCCGGTGGCCCGGCACTACCGCGACTCGAAGATCCTGGAGATCGGCGAGGGGACCACGGAGGTGCAGCTCATGGTGATCGCGCGGGAGCTGGGCTTCGCCGGGGCGCCGCGATGACGAAGGACGTCGAGCAGCGCGGGCTGTACTACGAGGAGCTCGAGCTGGACACCCGCTACGTGCACCGGCCGGGCCGCACGCTGACCGAGGCGGACAACGTCCTGTTCAGCACGCTCACCATGAACGGCCAGGCGCTGCACCTGGACGCGGCCTGGTCGGCCGAGCAGCCCTTCGGGCAGCGGCTGGTGAACTCGATGATGACCCTGGCCGTGCTCGTCGGGAGCTCGGTCGACCAGCTGACCCAGGGCACCATCGTCGCCAACCTCGGGTTCACCGACGTGCGGTTCCCGCACCCGCTGTTCCACGGGGACACGCTGTACTCGTCGACGACCGTGCTCGACAAGCGGCTCTCGGCATCCCGTCCGGGGCAGGGCGTCGTGACCCTCGAGCACACCGGCCGCAACCAGGACGACGTCGTCGTCGCCGTCGCGACCCGGACGGTCCTGTTCTGGTGCCGGCCGTGATCGGTCCCGCCCTGCTGTTCTGCCCGGCCGACCGCCCCGACCGCTACGCGAAGGCGGCCGCCCGGGCCGACACCGTCATCCTCGACCTCGAGGACGCCGTCGCTCCCGACGCCAAGGCGGCGGCCCGCGAGTCGCTCGCCACGGTGCCGCTGGACCCGCGCCGCACCATCGTCCGGCTCAACGCGGCCGACACCGACGACCTCGTCGAGGACCTCCGCGCGCTCCTGCGCACGCCGTACACGACGGTGATGCTGGCCAAGACCGCGTCCGCCGCCGACATCCGCCCGCTCGCCCGCTACGACGTCGTCGCGCTGGTGGAGACCGCGGCCGGCGTGCTCAACGCCGCGTCGATCGCCGCGCAGCTCAACGTCGTCGGACTCATGTGGGGTGCCGAGGACCTGGTCGCGTCGCTGGGTGGGACGTCCAGCAGGCACGCCGACGGGCGGTACCGCGACGTCGCCGTGCATGCGCGCTCCACCGTCCTGCTCGCGGCCGGGGCGCACGGCAAGGACGCGATCGACGCCGTGCACCTCGACATCGACGACATCGACGGGCTCGCCGCCGAGGCGGCCGACGCCGCGGCCAGCGGGTTCGCCGCCACCGCGTGCATCCACCCGTCCCAGGTCGACGTGATCCGCGCGGCGTACCGGCCGGACGAGGCCGAGGTGGCATGGGCTCGTGCGGTGCTGACGGCCTCGGCGGGGGAGCGGGGCGTGTTCCGGTGGGAGGGGCGGATGGTCGACGGACCGGTGCTGCGGCACGCGGAGCAGGTGCTGCGTCGCTCTGGCGTGGGGCCGGTCTAGGGCCCGAGCTGGTGAAGCTGTGCCTGAGGGTCCCAGCCGACAGGCGGGTCCTCTATCCCGGCCGAACGCCATGGCATGCCTTCGGCGATCCACCGTTCCCGCCAGGATTCGTACGTGAAGCCCTCGTCGTCATCGGTGACGCCGTACTCGAAGAAGCAGGAGGAGCAGATCTCGTACGACCCTCCACCACTGGGAGCTCTCGGTGGCTCGTCGAGTCCTGGGTAGCCACAGGCCGGGCACTGGTAGGTCATGGCAGGAGAATCCCATCTTGTCGTTCCCAGTAGGTGCTGCTCGAGGGTCGAAAGAACGTCCTCGTTCGGCCGGAAGCGTCGAACGAGCCAAAGGTGTTGGTCGACGGCTCGTAGACGCGGATGGTGCCATCACTGTCGATGCGGGTGGGTAGTCCCTCGTGCACGGCACGCTGGAAGAACTCAGAAGCCATGCCGGCGTACTCGTCCGCACTTGTAGCGCCGAACTGATGTGCGTGCTTCGAGACGTGCTTCTCGAGGGTGAGGGCGTTCGCCCAACTGTCGTCGGTGCTGATCCGGACGTACGGCGACGGCTCGGTCCCGAGCACCTCGATGACGAGCGGTGGCGGCTCGGCGATCGCTGCCGCCCGGCCGACGACGCTCGCTGAGCGGCCGGCGAGCGCAGCCGTGCCCGCCGAGCCCACGGTGAGAACGACGTCCGGCGCCAGTCGCCCCCACCAGCGACCCGGTTCGTCGTCCAGCCCGCGCGTGTCGACGAGTGCGCTGACGGTGTCGCCGGGGTCGTCGGCGAACGCTCTGGTGAGCGCGATCGCGCCGGCGGCCTGGTCGTACTGGTGGCGCCAGTACTCCGCGGGGTCGTAGGCGGACCGCATCGGGTCGCTCTCGAGCAGCGACGAGCCGAGCTGCGACGCCCAGTCCMACAGACCGGCGAAGAAGTCGTCAGCGTGGAACTGCCCGTCCGGCAGGCCGTCGCCGAGGCCGTCGAGCGCCCGGGCGAGGGCGCGCGCCGATGCCGCTGCGCCGGCGCGGGCGTCGACCAGGACCGCCAGCGCGAGCGCGCGAGTGTCGACCGGGGAGCACGAGGTCGGGTCGCCCTCCCAGAGGCGGATCGCCATCAGCGCTCGGCTTCGTGCCCAGGTCAGCGCGGCGGCGTGCGAGCGCAGCGCCGCCGCAGCTGCGCGGTAGGCGGCCGCGACCGCCGACGGGGCGGGGACCAGCTGCTCGCGCCGGTGCGCCCACCCGGCCGCCGGGGCGCCCGACCAGGACGGCGTCGCGGTGGATCGGGTCGCCCCCTCCGAGAGGAGATCGAGAGCACTCGCCTGCGCGTCGATCTCGCGAGCGTCCGCCAGGACGTCGTCGGCGCTGCCAGGGACGAGTCGGGCCGGGTCGCGGGTGTCGTCCAGCGAGCCGAGGGCGGTGCTCACAGGGCTGCACCGAGGTGGCGCAGGGCGGTGTGCGCGTTCTCGTCGGCCATCTCGTACGCGGTGGCGGTCTGCCGCAGATTCACGCGAGCGTCCTCCACCTCGATCGCGAGCCCGGCGAGCAGGTGGTGGAAACGGTCGCGGAAGCGGCGGCCCGACTCGAGCGCCTCGACGCTGCCCCACGCGGAGGCCTGGCTCATCAAGATGCGACCGCGGACGTCGTCCAGCCCGTCGCCCAGCTCGGCCAGCCTGGTCGACGCGCCGCGCAGCTCGGCGACGTCGACCGTGAACTCGTCGATCTGCTGCGCGATGGTCACGGCGGCGTCCCCCAGGCTGCTCCGGTGTCTGGTGGGGAAGGTAGCCACCTAGCGAGGTGCGCCGTCGAGGTTGTGCACAGGGGAGTGTGACGTCTCTCTCGTCACGGATTGCGCGCGATCGGGAAGCATCGGCACGGGAGGTCGTGTTGCCCCCGGAGTCCGCCGAACTCGGCCCGTCACCGACACCCTGGGAGCACCCCGCGTGAGCACGTGGAACCTGACCGAGCGCCTCGCCGTCGACCTGCACCGGGTGGCCAGCGCGCTCTGTCGTCCCGTCCACAGTCGCTGAACCGCGCCGGACCCCATCGTCCCCCTCGTCGTGACCCGCGCCGCCAGAGCGGCGCGCCCCCGAAAGGCCTCTCGTGACTGACCTCTCCACGCAGCCGAAGCGTCGGCTGCGCCTCCCGTCCTTCTCCGTCCAGGTCTTGCTCGGCCTCGGCCTCGGCGTGCTGCTCGGCTGGATCGCCCTCCAGATGGGCCCCACCGCGTCCGGCGACCCGAACTGGCTGGCCACGACGCTGGACACCATCGGCTCGTCGTTCGTCACGCTGCTCAAGGCGATCGTGCCGCCGCTGGTGTTCCTCGCGATCGTCACGTCGATCGCCAACCTGCAGGAGGTGACCAACGCCGCGCGGCTGGCGTGGCAGACGCTGCTGTGGTTCGCCATCACGGCGGCGATCTCCGTCGCGATCGGCATCGGGCTCGGCCTGCTGTTCCAGCCCGGGCACAACTCGACACTGAGCCCGGAGGCGGGCTCCGAGGTCGGCGTGACCGGCAGCTGGCTCGACTTCCTCAACGGTCTGATCCCGAGCAACTTCCTCGGGCTCGGCGCGAGCACGGCGGACCACGACGGCGCGCTGACCACGTCGATCTCGTTCAACGTCCTGCAGATCGTGGTCATCGCGATCGTCGTCGGCATCGCCGCCCTGCGCAGCGGCAGCGCGGCGCAGCCGTTCCTGGCGTTCACACGCTCGGCGCTCGCGATCGTGCAGAAGGTCCTGTGGTGGGTCATCCGCCTCGCGCCGCTGGGCACCCTGGGCCTCATCGGCCGGGCCGTGGCGACGTACGGCTGGGACCTGCTCGCCCCGCTCGGCACGTTCGCCGTCGCGATCTACGTCGGTCTCGCGCTCGTGCTGTTCGTCGTCTACCCGGTGATCCTGCGGACCAACGGGCTCGGGATCGTGAGCTTCTTCCGGGGCGCGTGGCCGGCGATCGAGCTCGCGTTCGTCTCGCGCTCCTCGGTCGGCACGCTGCCCGTGACCCAGCGCGTGGTCGAGCGGAACCTCGGCGTGCCGCGGTCCTACGCGTCGTTCGCGGTGCCGCTGGCGGCGACGACGAAGATGGACGGCTGCGCCTCGATCTACCCCGCGATCTCGGCGATCTTCGTCGCGCAGCTGTTCGGCATCCAGCTCTCGCTCACCGACTACCTGCTCATCGCGTTCGTGTCCGTGGTCGGCTCCGCCGCCACCGCGGGCCTGACCGGCGCGGTCGTCATGCTGACGCTGACCCTGTCGACGCTCGGCCTGCCGCTCGCCGGCGTGGGTCTGCTGCTGGCCATCGACCCGATCCTCGACATGGGCCGCACCGCGGTGAACGTGGCCGGCCAGGCGCTCGTGCCGACGATCGTCGCCAAGCGCGAGGGCATCCTCGACCTCGACCAGTACGCCTCGGCGTCCGCGGAGGACATCTTCCAGGACGACGTGGAGCCCGACACCGAGCAGGCCGAGCGCCGGGAGCCGGTCGCCGTCTCCTGAGCTGGTCGGTGCGGGACCGATGAGTCCAGCCGTCGTCGCCGGTATGTATCCGCGGAGGCCCGCTCGGGCCTCCGCGGCGGTGCCAGCACCGTCGACCACCGCAGACGGGAGTGCATCATGACGACGCTCGACACGCTCGACACCACCACGGTCGAGGGCCTGCTCGCACAGATGGTCACCGCGTGGGGCGCCCACGACGCCGACGCCTTCGCCGACCTGTACGCCGACGACGCCACCGTGGTGACGGCCGGCACCTACGTCCAGGGCAAGGACCAGATCCACGCCTTCATGACCGCGGGGTTCGCCGGTCCCCTCCGGGGCACCAGGTCGGTCGAGGAGCCCGAGCGGATCCGGTACCTGTCGCCCGACGTGGCGGTGGTGAACAGCCGCAGCGGCTTCGCGCCGGCCGGGGCGCCGGTACCCCCGGAGGCCGAGCGCCGAGCCACGTGGGTGCTTGCACGGTCCGACGGGCGCTGGCTGGTCGAGTCGTACCACAACTGCGCGGCGAACCCGGCGTGACGGCCGTCGGAGCGGGGCTCGGACCGGGCCCCCGCGCCGGCGGTGCAGCGTGCACAATCCCCAGGGGAGAGGGGTGCGCCGCCGGTGACGATCAGCGAGGACTTCGAACGACGGGTCACGCCCTACCGGCGTGAGCTCCTGGCCCACTGCTACCAGATGCTCGGGTCCGCGCACGACGCCGAGGACCTCGTCCAGGAGACGATGCTGCGGGCCTGGCGCGCGTACGACCGGTACGACGACGCGCGGGCCTCGATGCGCACCTGGCTCTACCGGATCGCGACGAACGCCTGCCTGACCGCCCTGGACGGCAGGCGCCGTCGCCCCCTGCCGTCGGGCCTCGGCGCGCCCGGCGACGACCCTCGCGCGCCGCTGGTCCCGTCGTTCGAGGTGCCCTGGCTGGAGCCGTTCCCGGACGCCATGGTCGACGCCGACCCCGCGGTCGTCGTCCTCGCCCGGGGCCAGCTGCGGCTCGCGCTGGTGGCGGCGCTGCAGCACCTGGCCGCCCGGCAGCGGGCCATCCTCATCCTGCGGGAGGTGCTGGAGTGGTCGGCGGTCGAGACGGCGGACGCCCTCGGCACCACGCCGGCTGCGGTCAACAGCGGCCTGCAGCGTGCGCGGGCGCGGCTGAGCGAGCTGGGGATCGCCGCCGACCAGGTGGCCGAGCCGGTGACCGCGGACCAGCGTGCCGTGGTCGAGCGCTACGTCGCGGCGTTCGTCGACGCGGACCTCGCCGCCCTCGCCGAGCTGCTCACCGAGGACGTCGTGCTCGAGATGCCCCCGGTCCCCGCCTGGTTCCGGGGACGCGCGGACTACGTGGCGTTCCTCGCGCACGTCTTCGAGCGGCGCGGCACCGACTGGCGGATGGTGCCCGTCGGCTGCAACGGGCAGCCGGCGGTCGCGGCGTACGTACGCGAGGGGGCGACCTACCGGCTGCACTCGCTGCAGGTGTTCACGGTGACCGCCGGGCGGGTCGCGGGGACGATGGTGTTCGCCGACCCCGCGACCCTGGCGATGTTCGCCGTGCCCGCGGAGCTGGTCAGGACTGGAGGAACTCCAGCAGGTCCGCGTTGATCGTCGCGGCCTCGGTGGTCGGCATCCCGTGCGGGAAGCCGGCGTACGTCTTGAGGGTCCCGTTCTGCAGGAGCTCGGCCGACAGCGGTCCGGAGTCGGCGTAGGGGACCACCTGGTCGTCGTCGCCGTGCATGACGAGCGTGGGGACGGTGATCTTCTTCAGGTCCTCGGTGAAGTCGGTCTGCGAGAACGCGACGATGCCGTCGTAGTGGGCCTTCGCGCCGCCCATCATCCCCTGGCGCCACCAGTTCTCGATGATGGCCTCCGACGGCTCCCGGCCGGGCCGGTTGAAGCCGTAGAACGCGGTCGAGGGCAGGTCGCGGTAGAAGTTCGACCGGTTGGTGGCCACCTGCTCCTGGAGCCCGTCGAAGACCTCCTTGGGCAGGCCGCCCGGGTTGGAGTCGGTCTGCACCATGATCGGCGGGACGGCGCTGATGAGCACGGCCTTCGCCACGCGGCTCTCGCCGTGCCGGGCGATGTAGTGGACGACCTCGCCGCCGCCGGTGGAGTGGCCGATGTGGACCGCGTCGTGCAGGTCGAGGTGCTCGGTGAGCGCCGCCAGGTCGTCGGCGTAGTGGTCCATGTCGTGGCCGTCGGCCACCTGGGTGGAGCGTCCGTGGCCCCGGCGGTCGTGCGCGATGACGCGGTAGCCGTGCAGGAGGAAGAACATGAGCTGGGCGTCCCAGTCGTCGGACGACAGCGGCCAGCCGTGGCTGAACACGAGCGGCTGGCCCGAGCCCCAGTCCTTGTAGAAGATCTCGACGCCGTCGGTGGTGGTGATCGTGCCCATGGGTCCTCCAAGGAGCAGGGGGTGTGCTGTCCTCCGAGGCTAATGCGACATTCGCGACGCCGTGGACGATCAGCTCGAGATCCGCTCCTTGATCAGCCCGAGGACCCGGCCGACGTTGAGGGTCCAGCCGACCCCGAACACGCGGGGGTTGATGATGCTTCCGCTCTCGGGGTTCCAGAAGCGCTCCTTGATGCGCTCGGGCGTCGGGAACCGGAAGTCGTACGGCACGAAGCCGACCACGACGCCGTTCCACTGCCGTTCCTCGGCGGGCTGGCGCAGCTCCTTGACCAGCGCGGCGACGCCCAGGCCGAGGGTGATGAGGCGGATCAGCCGGCGGAGGTCGCGCGGCCCGTGCGAGCTGTCGTCGTGCGCTGCCATGGTGGCTCCCGTGTCGTCGCGATGGTGGTCTCCATGATCCACCTAGGACGACGTCCCGGAAGGGGCGAGCACCTCGCGCAGCCGCGCCGCGAACGCCTCCGGCTCGCCCGCGTGGCCGAACTCCGGCCCGGAGAAGCCGCCGTGGTGGCTGGGGAAGACCGCCAGCTCGAGACCGAGGGCGTCGGCGAGGGCCACCGACGTGCGCCACGTGAGCAGCCCCCTGCTCTCGACCCCGGCGGCGATGACCACGCGGGTCGACGCGCCCGTCAGCGCGGCGATGTCCGGGACGTAGGCGGTGACGGCGTCGGAGGCCCCCGACAGCAGGGGATCGTCTCGCGAGCCGTCGTCGTGGGTGGGCAGGGCGAACATGGCGGGGTCCGGCAGCGAGGCGGCGAACTCGTCGGTGAACTCGCCCTGCCACGACGTCAGCCCGATGAACGCCGCCATGCCGGCGCCCCAGCCGCGCTGCTGGTACGCGTCGTGCACGGCCCGCTCGGCGGCGGCCGCCCCCTCGGCGTCGGGCAGCACCCCGAGGATCGGGGGCTCGTGCGCGACGAGGGTGCGGACGTCCTCGGGATGCGTCGACACCAGCTGGAGCGCGGTGACCGCGCCGCCGCTGCTCCCGAACAGGTCGACCGGGCCGAGCACGCCGATGAGCGCGTGCAGGTCCTCGGCCTGCTGCTGCGGGCTGTTCGTGGTGTCGCCGTCCGTCCGCGCGCTGCGCCCGAGGCCCCGCGGGTCGTACGTGACGATCGTGCGGTCGGGGAGGAACGACGCCAGCGTGGCGAACCCCTCGGCCGTCATCGGCTGGCCGATGAGCAGCAGGGGGAGCTCGCCGTCGGCCGGCGGGAGCGGCCCTCGCACGTCGTAGACGAGCGACGCACCGGGCACGTCGAGGGTGTGGGTGGTCGGCATCGCGGCAGCCGTCCTCTCGTGGGGTCCGGGACCTGGCCATCGCACCACGCCGCGACCGCGGCGCGCTACGGGCTCTGCGCCCGAGGCTCAGTCCTCGAGCAACGGCACCTCCAGGCCCACGCCCCGGCGCAGCAGGCTCGCGCGGACGACCGCCTGGGTGCCGAACCGCACCGCGACCGCGTCGACCGCCGCGTCGATGCCGCCGCGGTCCACGCCGTCGAGCAGCAGCTCCGGCTGCACGAACGCGTCGGACTCCAGGCCGCCGAGCGCGACGCCGACCAGGGTGATCCCGCGCTCGCGCACGAGCGGGCCGGCGGCGGCCAGCAGCGCGAGGGCGGCAGCGGCGATGTGCTCGCCGGAGTCCGTCGCGAACGCGAACGACCGCGACCGGGTGACCTTCGTGTAGTCCTCGAACCGCAGCCGGAGCACCACGGTCCGCGCCACCCGGTGCGCCTTGCGCAGCCGACGGCAGACCCGGTCGACCAGGCCGAGCAGGGCCGCACGGACGGCCTCGGACGTGTGGGGCCCGTGCCCGAGCGCGCGCTGGGCCCCGATCGACCCGCGTGACTTGCCGACCACCACCCGCGCGGGCGTGTGCCCGTGCACCACGGCATAGAGGTGCCGGCCGGCGGCTGGCCCGAGGGTGCCGACGAGCACGGACGACGGCAGCGCCGCGAGGTCGCCCGCCGTCGTCAGCCCGTACGCGTGCAGCTTGCGCGCGGTCACGTCGCCGACGCCCCAGAGCAGCTCGATCGGCAGCGGGTGCAGGAACGCGTCCTCGCCGTCGGGCGGGACCAGCAGCAGCCCATCCGGCTTGGCCACCCGCGACGCCACCTTGGCCAGGAACGGCGTCCGCGCGACGCCGACGGTGATGGGCAGCCCGACCTCGTCGCGGACCCGGGCCCGCAGGCGCGCACCGATCTCGACCGGCGCCACGTCGATCCGGTGCAGGCCCGCGACGTCGAGGAACGCCTCGTCGATGGACACGCCCTGGACCAGGGGAGTGGTCTGGTGGAACAGCTCGAACACGGCCTTGCTCGCCTCGACGTAGGCATCGAACCGCGGGCGGACGACCACGAGGTCCGGGCACAGGGCACGCGCCTGCCGGCCGCCCATCGCCGTCTTCACGCCGCGGCGCTTGGCCTCGTACGAGCACGCGAGGACGACGCCGCCGCCGACGGCGATAGGTCGGCCGCGGAGCCGGGGGTCGTCGCGCTGCTCGACGGACGCGTAGAAGGCGTCGAGGTCGGCATGCAGGATGGTGGAGCGCACGAACACATGTTCGAACCTACGTCTGACACTAGGGTCTCGTCATGCACCGGATCATGCTCCGCGAGGTCATCATCGACGTGCCCGCCGCCCGGTTCGAGGCCGTGACGACGTTCTGGTCGGAGGCCCTCGCCGCGAGCCCGCACCCCCTCCCCGGCGAGCCGTTCGTCGGCCTGCGCGGTGCGGCGTCGCTGCCCCACGTGGCCACGCAGGACATCGGCGACGACCCGACCGCGCGCTACCACCTCGACATCGAGACCGACGACCTCGACGCCGAGATCGCGCGGCTCGAGGCGCTCGGGGCGACGGTGCGGACGCGGTACGACGAGTACGCGGTGCTGGTCGACCCGGTCGGCCTGCTGTTCTGCCTGCTGCCGCCGGTGTCCGAGGAGTTCGAGCAGCGCGCGAAGACCGTTCAGTCGTAGAACGGCGGCAAGAGGTCCGCGTCCTGCGTCGTCGTCTCGTCCGTCGTCTGCTCGCGCTCGGCGAGCCGCCACCAGGGTGCGTTCACGTGCACGATCGTCTCGCCGCCCCACGGCTGCGGGGAGGGACGATGGTCCCGGTGTCGGTGCCCCGGTCTAGCGTGATCTGCATGGCAACAGCACCGCTGGACGTCGCTCTCGCCTACTTCGACGCCTGGTCGCACGGCGACCTCGACGGCGCGATGGCGTACATCGACCCGGACATCGTCTGTGACGCGCCGCCCGGCCGGCTGGAGGGCGCCGAGGCCTACCGCGCGTTCATGACGCCGTTCGTCTCGATGCTCGTGAGCGCCTCGATGATCGCGGCGTTCGGTGACGACGAGAAGGCCCTGGTCATGTACGACACCGTGACGCGGCCGGTCCCGGACGCGCCGGGCGCGGAGTGCGTGACGGTGGTCGACGGTCGGATCACGCGCAGCAGGTTCCTGTTCGACCGTGCCCCGTTCGACGCCGCGCGTGCGGCGGCCGCCGGCTAGATGATCGACCGCCGCGAGAGCACGCGGAACGACACGAAGCCCGGCACGATCGGGAGCCAGAACGTCGAGAGCCGGTAGAGCAGCACGGCGGCGAGGGCCGGCCCCGACGGCACGCCGATGCCCGTGAGCGACGCCAGCAGCACGGCCTCGACCACGCCGACGCCGCCGGGGGTCGGCGCCGCCGTCGCGACCGCTCCGGCGGTGAGCGAGACGAGGGCGATGGCCACGAAGCTCGCGTCCGAGACCCCGACCGCGCGGACCGAGAAGTACAGGGCGGCCGCGTAGCCCAGGGGCAGCAGCGCGACGCCGGTCAGCAGCGTCACCAGCTTGCCCGGGCTGGAGACGACGATCCGCATCGCGTCGACAGACGACCGCAGCGCGGGCACGAGGCGGTCCCGAAGCAGCGCCCGGACGCGGGGGACGGCGAGCGCGACGCCCGCGACGACGAGGACGCCGGCCACGATCGCCACGACCACGCCGGCCGGCGGCAGCTTGTCGAGCTCCGAGGACAGGGCTCCCGTCGAGCCCGCGAGCACGGCGAACGTGGCCAGGATCAGGAGGTGGACGACGAAGACCGCGGTCTCCTTGGCGGCGCTGGCCGACACCGCGACGGGCGACGCGAAGCCGCGCTTCTGCAGGTAGCGGATGTTCAGCCCCACCTGTCCGATGCCCGGCGGGGAGAAGGTGGCGACGAACGACGAGGCGAGGGCCACGCTGGTCGCCTCGCCGACCGGGACGCGGCCTGGCGTTCCCCCGGCCAGCCCGAGGGCGGCGCCGATGTAGGTCGCCGCGGAGGCCAGGACGACGGCGATGGCCCACCGGGGGTCGGCGCCGCCGATCGCCTCGATCGAGCGCGGGATGTCGGCGAACTGGGGCGCCAGGAAGTAGACGGCGACGGCCAGGAACGCGGCGATGACGAGGGTCCGTGGCTTGAACCGGGCCACCTGCTCGAAGTCCGGCTCGCCGGCACCGGTGACGCGGCGGACCTCCTCGACCAGCGGGGCGATGCCGCCGGCCGACTTCACCGCCGCGCGCGTGCGGGTGGTGAGGCTGGCCGGGGCCAGCCGGGGCAGCGCGACCGTGAGGGCGTCGTGGCCGAGGGCTCGGTCCGCGGCGACCACCGCGCGCTCCGGGCCCACGACCGGTGACGTCGCGGCCAGCAGCGCGGCGACGTCCCACGCGAGGACGGCGTCGGTCGCCGCGGGCTGGCCGTGGTCGAGGTCGGTGAACCAGACGCGGCCGGCGTCGTCGAGGCTGAGGCGGGTCAGGTCCAGCTCGCGGTGCGCGATGCGGGCCGACCGCAGCAGCGCCACCTGCGTCCACGCGGAGTCGAGCACGTCGTCGGTGACGTCATGGCCGTCCAGGTCGGCGACCGGGCGGCCGGGCACGGCGTCCAAGGCGAGCAGGTACTCGCCGCGCGGGGCGCGCGCCACGGCGCGCACCGTGGGCACGCGCACGTCGCGCGAGGCGGCGAGCAGCGCGGCCGTCGCCTCGGTGGTGACGGCGTGCGCGGGCTCGGGGTCGACGTCGTCGTCGCCGACGTCGCGCCAGCGCAGGCGGCGGTACGCCTGGTCGAGGCGGACGGCGCCCCAGTCGTGCTCGCCCACCACCCTGATGGACACCGGACCGTCGGCAGTGCGGCCGCGATAGGTCCAGCGGCCGTCGTCGACCGGCTCCGGGTCGGCCTCCAGCTCCAGCCCGGCCTCGGCGAGCGTGCGTCGGGCGCCCGCCGGCGTCAGCTGGCCGAGCGTCCGGCCGAGCGCCAGCATCAGCGCCGACCCGACGACACCGCCGACCCCGATGGCCAGGACGACGTCGAGCGGCGCCGACGAGGCCGTCACGAGCCGCAGGAGGCCGAGGACCCACAGGAGCACCCACACGGCCCGCCGCCAGCGCCGTCGCAGCGTCGGGCTGACCACCACGGCCAGCGCGGTGCAGCCGGCGAGCGAGCCCGTCGGCGGCCAGGAGACCCGGGTGAGCTCGAGCGTGCTCTCGAGCTGCGGCGAGCTGCTCGGCGTGTGGGCGAGAAGCTCGACCACGCGGAAGACCGCGGGCCCCAGCACGAGGGCCAGCGCGCCCCGGCCCAGCAGGGCGAAGCGCCGCGTCGCCAGCAGCACGAGGGGCGTGAGGGTGAGCAGCAGGATGTACGCGACCTGCACGAGGACGAGGAACACCTCGAACACCGTGCGCGGCAGCCGTCCGATGCCCCGGTGGAGGTCCTGCGCGATGCCCTGCATCGTCTCCGCGGCGACGGTCGCGAGCAGCAGCCCCACCACCAGCACCACGAGCCACGCCAGCGCGCCGCGTGCGTCGGCAATGCTGCGGCGGTGCCGGACGTCGACGTAGGTCGGGGGTGCCCCCACCGCGGCGTCAGGCGCGCGCACGGTGGGGGCCCTCACCATGTCGAGGCTAACCGCCCGCGGTCACTCCCACACGTAGGCCGGACGGAGCTCGACGTGGCTGCCGGGTCCCGCGAACTGCGCCGCGATCTCCTCGGCGCGCTCGCGCGTCTCCGTCTTGATGAGGAAGAACCCGGCCAGCTGCTCCTGCGTCTCGGCGAAGGGGCCTTCGCTCGCGAGGGAGCCACCGCTGCGCCAGCGGTAGACGGTGGACTCGCGTGGGTCGGCGAGGGCCTCGCCCATGACGAGCTCGCCGGACGCGGACATCTCGGCGAGCAGCGCGTCGAAGTCCTTGCCCATGGCCTCCAGCTGGTCGGCCGGGAGGGCGCGGCCCTCGTCGGTCAGCTCGGAGGTCGGGTGCCCCCACGGCTTGGGGTTCGAGTGGATGAGGATGACGTACTTCACGGCGGTTCTCCTTCGTCGTCGGTGGTGACGTCCCCATGACGAAGTCGACCACGTGAACTCGACACGCGACATCCCGGCAATCTGACGGACATCTGCGCCCTGCACGATGACGGCCATGCGCCTCCTCGTGCACGACGCCCTGCTGCTCCCCGTGTCGTCGCAGGGACCCGACTGGTTCCTCGGCTGGTTCCTGGTGGGCGACGACGGTCGGATCGCGTCGATGGGCGAGGGCGCTCCGGACGCGTCGTTGCTGGTCAGCGGCGTGCCGCTGCTGGACGCGGGCGGCGCGATCGTCGCGCCGGGCTTCGTCTCCGCGCACTCGCACCTGTTCACCTCGGGCATGCGCGGGATCTCGCCGGGGTCGACGCTCTACCCGTGGGTGCTGTCCATGGTCGAGGTCATGGACAAGTGCTCGCCGGACGACGTCTACTGGTCGACCCTCCACGGCGCCCTCGACTTCCTGGCCAACGGGGTGACCAGCGCGTACAACTTCACGCACTCGCGGGTGACGTGGCGCTACGACCCCGTGTCGGCCTCGCCCGCCCTCGGGCGCGTGGCGCCGCTGGAGTTCGTGACCCGGCAGCTCGACGCGGCGGCCGACGCGGGGCTGCGGGTGGTGAACGCGATCCGGCTCGACGACGAGGCCGGCCCCGAGGACGAGATGCTCGGCGTGTTCCGGGACATGGTGCAGGAGTCGGCCCTGCGCACCCCCGCCGACCAGCACCTGGGGGCGTCGGTGATGGGGGCCGTCCAGTGGGCGTCGGCGCCGCGGTCCGCGGAGCTCGAGGTCGCCGTCATGCGCGAGCACGGGATCACCAACCAGGCGCACTTCGTCGAGACCGCGCAGGGCCTCGAGACGCAGCGGGAGAAGTTCGCCTGGTACCGGTCCGCCGGGGCGTTCGGGCCCGACTTCCTGTTCGGGCACTTCGTGCACCCGACGGACGAGATGGTCTCCGTCGCCGCGTCCACGGGGTGCGGGGTCGTCTGGCAGGCGACGTCCAACGGGCGCCTCGGATCGGGGTTCGCCGACGTCGTGCGACTGCGGGACGCCGGCATCCGCGTCGGGCTCGGGCTGGACGACCAGTCGTGCACCGACATCTCCGACCCGTGGGGCAACATGCGCATCGGGCTCTACAGCACGCGCGCGCTGCACACCGACGCGGCCGTGCTGATGCCCGCGGACGTGCTGCGGATGCACACGCTCGGCGCGGCCGAGGTGCTCGGTGTGCAGGACCGGATCGGCTCGCTCGAGGTGGGCAAGTACGCCGACTTCCTGGTGGTCGACCACCGGTCCCCGGACACCGGGCCGGTCTGGGACGTGCTGGCCACCTACGTCATGGCGTGCGGGCTGCGGAACCTCGCGCAGGTGTACGTCGGCGGCGTGCTCGTCTCCGAGCACGGGCGGTCGACGTCCGCACTGGCCGCGGCCGCACCCGGCGAGCTGCGGTCGCGGATCACGGCCGCCGCCGCGCGGTGGGGCGTCGCGCTGCCGCTCGCGGCGCTCGAGGGCCGGGCCTAGGTGGCACCGTCGTCGTCGCGCCCGTGGTGCAGGTCGCCGCACTCGACCTCGGTCACGCCGTGCGCCCGCAGGTAAGGGCGCGCGCCGCGGTCGCCCGCCAGGCTCGCGGCCAGCGGCTCCCAGTGCTCGCGCCCGAGGAGGACCGGGTGGCCCGGACGACCCTCGAAGACCGCCTGGCGCAGGCGCCCGGTGGCCCCCAGGACGCGCTCGACCACGCTCACCGGCGTGCCGGGCAGGTCGACGAGCGTGACCAGCGCGGCGTCGCCCGTGGCGTGCGCGAGGCCGGTGCGCAGCGACTCGCCGATGCCGTCCGCCCAGCCCTCGGCCACCACGGCGTCCACCCGGGCGTCGTCGGGCAGCAGCTCGCGGGCCTCGTCGGCAGCCGCGCCCAGCACGACCACGACCCGCGCGCAGCCGCCCGCGAGGAGCAGCCGTACGGCGTCGACGAGCCAGCCGTCCACCAGGGCTTTGGGTCCGCCGCGGCGCCGGCCCGCGCCGGCCGCGAGCACGATCCCGCAGAGGTCGACCGGTTCGGTGGGGGAGGTCACGCCTGTACCGTGCCATCGCGGGGGCGCGGGGGACAGCCGCGGTCGTGCCTGGATCGCTTCTCGACGACGAAGGTGGCGTGATGATCGACGACGATGCCGAGACCCGGTCGCGGCTGACCAGGGCGTTGCACGTGGCGCGCTGGGTGGACGAGGTCGCCGCCGGCTGCCCGTACCCGAGCGTCGACTCGCTGGTCGGCGTCGCGGACCTGGCCGCCCGCTCGCTCACGCCGGCCGAGGTCGACGAGGCGCTGTCCACGCACCCGCGGATCGGCGAGCGCGCCGGCGGCCTCAGCGCCTCCGAGCAGGCCGCGTCCGCGACCGACGACCCCGCGCTCGTCGAGGCGATGGCCGCGGGGAACCGGGCCTACGAGGAGCGGTTCGGGCGCATCTTCCTCATCCGCGCCGCGGGCCGCAGTCGCCCCGAGATCCTCGCGGAGCTGCAGCGTCGGCTGCGGTCGTCCGACGACGACGAGGTCGCCGAGGTGGCCGACCAGCTCCGCCAGATCGCGCTCCTGCGCCTGCGCACCCTGTTCGAGGAGTCCTGATGAGCCAGCTGACCACCCACGTGCTCGACACCACCCTCGGGCGGCCGGCGGCCGGTGTGCCCGTCGCGCTCTCCGCCTTCGCGGCCGGCACGTGGACGCCGATCGGCTCGGGGGTCACCGACGCCGACGGCCGGGCGCGCTCGCTCGGGCCGTCGACCGTGCCGCCCGGGCAGTACCGGTTCACGTTCGACACGGCCGCCTACTTCGCCGCGACCGGGCAGGTCGGGTTCCACCCCGAGGTGGTCGTCACCTTCGACGTCGTCGACGACAGCCACTACCACGTCCCGCTGCTGCTCAGCCCGTTCGCGTACTCGACGTACCGGGGGAGCTAGTACTCGGTCTTCGTCGGTCGGGCGAGCCAGGCGTCGATCGGGTCGCCGGCCGCCGGGACCCGGTGGGACTGGACAGGCATCGGCCAGGTCGCGCGGTCGGCGGCGAAGAGCTCGTAGAAGGCGCGGTCGTCGAACCCGGCGCGGGCAGCGTCGTGCCGGTCGGCCGCGTAGACCACGCGGTCCGCCCTCGACCACAGGCAGGCCGCGAGGCACAGCGGGCACGGCTCGCAGGACGAGTAGACGGTGGCGCCCTCGAGGGAGAAGCTCTCGATGGCGCGGCAGGCCGCCCGGATCGCCTGGACCTCGGCGTGGGCGGTGGGGTCGTTGTCGCGCGTGACCCGGTTCTGCCCGACGCCGATGACCACGCCCGCGCGGACCACGACGGCGCCGAACGGCCCGCCGCCGTCGGCCACGTTGGCGGTCGCGAGCGCGACGGCCTGCGACAGCCAGCTCTCGTCGTCGGGGATCACGCGGCACCACTCACCGAACGGGTCCAGGCCGCGTCGTCCGGCTCGGCGCCGTCGCGGAGGATGACCGCCTCGATCAGTCCGTACGGGCGGTCGGCGGCGTAGAAGACCTCGCCCGGGTTCTCGAGGCCGAAGGGGCGCAGGTCCGCCAGGAAGTGGTGCTTGTTGGGCGCGGCGAACCGGATCTCGACCACCTCGGGGACCGCCTCGAGCACGGCGACGCCCATGTGCCAGAGGGTCTGCTGCAGGGCGAGCGAGTGCAGCGTGGCGAAGGTGGAGAGCATCGCGGAGCGCGCCGCGACGTACGTGGCGTCGTAGTCGAGCTCAGCGCCCGGTGCGTAGCGCCACTGCGCGACCAGCGAGGTGGCGAGGACCCGGTCGGTGGTCTCGGCGAGCGTCGTGTACCCGTCCGTCAGGAAGCCGCGGAACTCCGAGCCCGTCGACTTCAGCACCGTGAGGTCCCTCAGGCCGGCGATCACCGTGGTGCCGTCCTCGTCGGCGGTCACCGAGGCCGTGCGCACCTCCTGGCCGCTGCGGACCCAGGTGTGGTCGTGCTCCGCGCCGTCCACCACGGCCCGCACCCACGCGTACTCCTGGACGTCCACGCGAGCGCCGGCCACCGGGGCGACGTCGTCGACGAAGTGCCGGGCCAGCAGGGTCGCGAACGCCTCCGGGGACGCGACCCCGTGCTGCTTGGCGTACGCGAACGCCATGTTCTTCTGCGTGTCCGTGGGCAGCACGGCGGACTGGTCGCCGTCGAGGTAGGCGGCGTCGAAGCCACCCCGCAGCGCCGTCGAGACGTTGAGGTCGCGGATCTCGTGGCGCGGGGTGTCGCGCACGATCCGGACGACGCGCGTCTCGGCCTTGCCGTACTGGTGGGCGTGCAACCGGGCCGTCATGGCCGTTCTCCTGTCATCCGGGGAGCTCGCTGACGGTCCACGCGCCGTCGGCGAGCCGGTACTCCTGGCGGTGGCTGACGGACGTGGGGTCGCCCGTCCAGAACGTGAGGCTGGTCGGCCGGACCAGGAAGCCGACCCACGACGACGGCGGGTCCAGCTCGGCGTGGGCGTCGGTGAACGTGTCCCACGCGACGCGCCGGTCGTCCTCGGGCAGCGCCGCGACGGCCGGGGTGTTCACCCACGCCAGCTGCTGCAGGTACCGCGACCGGCGCGCGTACGCGCGGTCCGTCTCGGCCTCGTCCGCCCGCTCGGCGACGCCGCGGACCACCAGCTGCCGGAGCGGGTCGGACCAGCGCGCGACCAGCGCCACGACAGGGTTGGCCGTCAGCTGCGCCACCTTGCGGGACGCCGCGTCGGTGTGGAAGTACAGCCCGTCGCGGTCGGCCTCGCTGAGCACGACGGTGCGGACGTCGGGTGCGCCGTCCGCGTCGACGGTCGCCAGGGTGACGGCGGGGCGCTCCGGGTCGTCGTTCGCGGGCAGCCACTCCCTCAGCAGCCGGACCACCTCGTMGGGCAGCACGGGCGGCGCGCCGGCGTCGAGGGGGACCGCCGGGGGGATGGGGTCCCAGGCCGGGTGGTCGAGCGCAGGCGTCATCGGCACATCATGCGCCGGGCGCGTGCGTGAAGGATGCGATCTCGGAGAGCACGTCGACGGCCCGGTCGACGGAGGCGTCGAACAGGGCGGCCCCCGCCGCCGCGTTGGCGCCCGTCGGGTCGCCGATCACCCCGTCGGGGCCGAAGTCGTTGCTCAGCCAGCCGAACTGCGCGGGGGTGCTGTGGAAGCCGAGGTACGTCATCGCGCCGATGTGCTCGGGGACGTTGCGACGGGCCAGCGTCATGTCGACCAGGTCCGGCCGCAGGTGCAGGACGAGCGACGTCTCGCCGTAGCCGGCGTGGATGCCGAGGCCGTGCTCGTCCGGCTCGTGCTCGCCGCCCGCGCCGGCGATCTGCACGCCCGCGGGCATCGAGAAGGTCAGGAGGCCGTGCAGGCGACGGATCTCGCGCAGGGCGACGCCGAGCAGGGCCGTGTTCCCGCCGTGGCCGTTGAGGAAGACCAGCCGCCGCGCCGGGGTCGCCGCGACCGAGCGGCCCATGTCGACCAGCGTCGACATGAGCGTCTGCCAGGAGACCCAGACCGTCCCGGACGCCCAGGAGTGCTCGTCGGACTTGGTGTAGGTGAGGGTGGGCAGCTGCCAGACGTCGAGCCCGGCCGCCGCCGCCCGCTCGACCGCGGCGGTGGCGACGCTCTCGGCGATGAGCGCGTCCGTGATGAGTGGCAGGTGCGGCCCGTGGTGCTCCATGGCGCCGGTGGGGACCACGAGCACCGACTCCGGCCCGAGCACGCGCGCGGTGGCCGGGCCGGACAGCTCGGCGAGCAGGCGGGTCATCGGATCGCTCCCTTGCGCGGGCCGGCGTAGTCGGGGTTGAGCTTGCCGGGGTTGAGCAGGCCGTGCGGGTCGGTGGACCGCGCGAGCGCCAGGGTGCGCTCGACCTCGAAGTCGACGTTCCACTGGTGCGGGTTGTGCACACCGACCCCGAGCGCGCCGAGCGCCGCGATGACCTCGTCGAGCCGCTCGGGGCCCTCGTACACGCCCGCGAGCATGCCGATGGGAACCGTGTGCCCGGCCTCGAGGTGCAGCAGGCCGCCGGGGATCGCCGCCTGGACCTCGTCCAGCCGGTCGACCAGCGCGTCGCCCCCGACCTCGAGGTGGATGTAGGTGCCGGGATCGGCCTTCTGCAGCCACTCGATCGGGTGGTTGTAGGACAGGACGGAGAGCTTGAGGGACGCCTGCGGACCGTCGCGGAGGTCCTCCACGGTGCCGCCCGCGGCCGTGACCAGGGCGGTCGCGGCGTCGACCGCGGCGGGGTCGAGGATGGCGCGCAGGCTCGCGCGGCCCTCGGGGATCGCGGGGTCGGGCGGCAGGGCGGCGGAGATCTCGGGGTGGTCCGCGGACACGAGCCGCGGCGCTGGCGTCAGCCGGCCGATGTCGCGCAGCACGCGGAACGCGTCGTGCTGCGACTCGAAGCTCGCGTAGAACCCGCGCCAGTCCTGCAGGGGCTCGAGTCGCACGGTGGCCCGCGCGAGGATGCCGGCCGTGCCGTAGTTGTGCACGTAGGCCTGCGCCTCGTCGCCCTCCACGTGGACCAGCGCGGCGTCGGGCGACGCGTGCACCACGTCGAGCGCCACCACGAACCCCTGGTGGTTGGCGCCGTGCACGATGGTCCCGGTCCCGCCGGAGCCGCCGGACAGGAAGCCGCCGATCGTCGACTGGGCCGTCGACGGGTACATCCACAGCTCCTGCCCGGTCTCGCGCGCCGCGGCCTCGATCGCGACCATCGTCGCGCCCGCCTCGGCCGTGACCCAGCCGTCCCCGACCTCGACCACCGCGCGGGCGCGGGTCAGGTCCAGCACCAGGCCGGCGGGCATCGGGATCGCCTGCCCGTAGTTGCCGGTGCCCTTGCCGCGCGGGGTCACGGGCACCCGGTGCCGCACGGCCGCCGCGACGCAGGCGGCGACCTGCTCCGCACTGGTCGGGAACGCCACGACGTCGGCGAGCCCGAGCGGGAGCAGCTCGAGGATGAGCGGCGACATGGTCGCGCCGTCCACGCTGACCCGCTCACGCACGCGGTGGTCGGTGGTCACGCCGTCGTCGCCCAGCAGGGCACGCAGCTCGTCGGTCAGTGCCTCGACGGCCGTCGTCGTCTCCATGGATGTCCTTCCGGGGTGGGCGGCGGGCGGGTCGAGCCGCCCGCCGCCCCGGGGGTCAGAAGCCGATCGACTCGTCGAGGAACTCGTTGGTGTAGAGGTCCTTCGCCACCAGGCCCGCCTTCGGCGGGGCGCCCGCGTCGGTGTAGATCGGGCCGGCGATGTCGATGATCTTCTGGATCCGCGCCTCGTCCATGTCGCCCACGAAGTCGTTGTCGCCGTTCGAGGCGATCTCGAGCTTCTTCATCTGCTCGACGGCGAAGTCGGCGACGCCCTCGGAGTAGACCCAGCCGTTGTTGTACTGGTCGACCAGGTCGAGGATCAGGTCGTTCGTCGTGCTCGGGTCGGTGATGTAGTCGACGTCCGCCTGCTGCATGACGGGCACCAGCTTCTCCAGGCACGGCGTGAGCTTCTCGAGGTCACCCGTGCGGACCGACATGGCCTCCGGGTAGAACGGGAAGCCGGCGTCGTAGATGGTCTCGAGCTTGACGGGCTTGCCCCAGGCCGTGACCTCGTTCTCGTAGATGTACGGCTCGGCCGACGCGAAGCCCTGCTGCGCGTCCTTGCCCTGCGCGGCGACGAAGTTGGCCGGCGTCCCGTCGTAGCTGCCGTCGGTGACCGAAGCGTCGAGCGCGCCGGAGCCGATGAGGTAGCTCATGTACGCGGCGCCGTTGAAGTACCGGATCACGCCGCCGGACTCCTTGAGGGCGGTGCCGAGGCTCTTGATGTCGGTGACGTCGGGGTACGTCGCCGGGTCCCACATGATCATCATCGGGGACTTGTCGTTCTCGGCGAACACGGCCGTCGTCGGGAACTTGTCGGACAGCTGCACGGCCTCGTCGGTGGAGACGTAGCCCAGCGTGATGGACGTGTCCTGGTACATCTGCGCGGAGGCCTGCGTGAAGCCGATGGCCGGGCCGCCCGCGCGGACCTCGATCTTCACGCCCGTGGGCTTGCCGCCCGACACCAGGTCGCCCGTCACGGACTTCTGGTTGGCGTCGACCGAGTAGCCCTTGCCCACCAGCTCGTACAGGTGGCCGTGGTCCGCCTCGGGGTTCCAGTCGGTCTGCACCACGACGGTCGCCGGGCAGACGTCGGACAGGTCGACTCCACCGGCTGCCGCGGTGGCGGCCGTCGTCTCGGAGCTGCCGGCGTTGCCGGCGCAGGACGCCAGGGCCGCGGAGGTGAGCAGGATGCCGACCGCAGCCGCGGCCGAGCGGGGAGGAGTGCGCATGGGGGCTCATTTCAGGGGAGGGACGGGAGGGTGCAGCGACGGCAGCGGGCAGGGGGTGGGCCCGCGGCCGGGGATCAGGTGAAGTCGTACCAACGGCCCACGACGAGCCGTCCGAGCCAGCCGAAGATGACGAAGACGGCCACGCCGAGCAGTGAGGCGACGAGGATCGCGGCGTACAGCTGGGGGCCCTGCAGCCGGGACGCGTAGACCTGGATGAGCACGCYGAGGCCGGGGTTGCCGCGCTGGAAGAACTGGTCGCCGACGACGGCGCCGACCACGGCGAGCCCGGCCGACGTGCGCAGGCCGACGAAGATCGAGGGCAGCGCCGCGGGAAACTGCAGCTTGCGCAGCAGGGTCGCGCGGCTGACCCCCTGCAGCTGGAAGAGCTCGCGCTGCTGCTTGGCCACCGACTGCAGCCCGAACAGGGTCATCGACACCATCGGGAACAGCGCGATGAGGATGGTGACGATCACGCGGGCCTGGAAGTTGTAGCCGAACAGGATCCCGATCAGCGGCACCAGGGCGAGGATCGGGATGCACTGCAGGACCACCGCGTACGGGAAGAGCGAGCGCTCCACCCAGGCCGCCTGCGACATGATCACGGCCCACGCCATGCCGAGCACGATCGCGAAGACCAGGCCGGTCATGGCGACCTCGGTGCTGTGCAGCAGCGCGGTGGCCAGGGTCTGCAGCTCCTCGGGGTCGGTGAGGACCTCGAGCACCTGGTGCGGGTACGGCACGAAGTACGGCAGCCCGCGTGACGCGTAGTAGGCGGCCAGCGCGTACCAGAGGCCGAGGAAGCCGATGAAGACGACGACGGGGCCGAGCCACCGGATGACCGAGCGGTTGCGGCGCGGGGCCGCGGCGACGGGCCGGCGGGTGGGGGCCGTGACGCCCTCGAGCGTGGTGGTGGCCATCAGCTGTGCGCCTCCTTGAGGGCGTGCGAGACCTCGCCGACGACCGCGGCGAACTCGGGGGAGAACCGGATGTCGGGGTCCCGGGGCATCGGGAACGGGACGTCGAAGGTGCCGACGAGCCGGCCGGGGCGGCCCGACATGACGACGACCTTCGTCGACAGGTAGACGGCCTCCGCCACGGAGTGCGTGATGAACAGGCCGGCGAAGTGCTGCTCGCTGAACAGCTTGAGCAGCTCGTCGTTGAGGCGGCTGCGCGTGATCTCGTCGAGCGCGCCGAACGGCTCGTCGAAGAGGAACAGCTCGGGGTCGAGCGTGAACGAGCGGGCCAGCGACGCGCGCATCTTCATGCCGCCCGACAGCTGCTTGGGCAGGTGCTTCTCGAAGCCCGCGAGCCCGACCAGGTCGATCGCCTTCGCGGCGGCCCGCCGGCGGTCCTTGATCCCCCGGCCGTTGAGCTCGGCCAGCAGCTCGACGTTGCCCTGCACGTCCCGCCAGGGGAGTAGGGTCGCGTCCTGGAAGACGTAGCCGATGTGGTCGGTGGCGAGCTCGACCACGCCCGCGCTCGCGGTCTCGAGGCCCGACGCGATGCGCAGGAGCGTCGACTTGCCGCAGCCGGAGGGCCCGACGACTGAGACGAACTCGCCCCGGCCGACCGTGAGGTCTACGCCGGACAGGGCCGTGGTCCCGTCGGGGAACGTCATGGCGACGTCGTGGAACCCGAGCAGGGGTCCCGCCTCGTGCGTCGGCGACGTCGGCGTGCTGGTGGGTGTCGTCAGGGACACGGTCACCTCGCTTCGGGGTAGGAGGTCGTCAGGGACGCCGGGGCGGCGACCTGCGTGTGGGTCTCGCTCTGCGCGACGAGGCGTCCTTCGTGCAGCACGTAGCGGTCGGCGGTCGCGGTGGCGACCACGCCGACCAGGTCCGAGCCGCGCACCGCGAGCAGCTCGGCGCGCGCACCCACCGACACGCCGGCGACAGGGAGGCCCATGACGTCGCGCGCGCCCGTGCTGACGGCGGCGTACGCCTCGTCGACGGACAGGTGCCCCGCGACCACCAGGAGCATCGCCGTCTCCAGGGCGTCCGATCGGCCGAGCGGGTTGAACGGGTCGCGCACGTTGTCGGCGCCCGCGGCGAACCGGACGCCGGCGTCGACCAGCGCGCGCACCGCCGTGAGCCCCCGCGGCGTCCCGACGTCGGACGCCCAGCCCTGCAGGTACAGGTTGGTGATCGGGTTGGCGATGATCCCGACGTCCGACGCGAGCACGTCGGCGATCACCTGGTCGCGCCGAGGGCCGTCGAGGGTGCCCAGCCGCACGCAGTGCCCGGCGCTGACCGGCACGTCCCAGCCGCGGACCGCGCGCGCCAGCACGTCCAGCGTGACCTCGCAGTCGAGGCTCTCGTCCGTGTGCACGTCGACGCCCACGCCGTGCGCGCGGGCCACGTCGAGCAGGCGGTGCAGCTCCCCGACGGGGTCGGGCGCGAGGTGCGGTGCGCCGCCCACCAGGTCGACGCCCGCGGCCAGCGCGTCGGCCATGTCCGCCACCGGCGTCAGGTACCCGCCCAGCGTGACCAGCTCGAGGTCGACGAGCCCGCGCAGCTCGTCGCGCACCTGCACCAGGGCGCGCACGCCGCGCAGCGGGTCGTCGCCGTGCAGCAGGTCGACGTGGGTGCGGATCGCCGTGGTGCCGTGGGCCAGCATGGTGAGCGCCTGGGTGCGCGCACGGGTCGCGATGTCCTCGACCGTCATCCGCGCCGAGTGCGCGTGCCAGGAGTCGATGGCGAGGCGAAGGTCGCCCATCGGCGGCCGGATCGCGTCCCACGACAGGGCCTTGTCGAGGTGCGCGTGCGGCTCGGCCGGGGCCGGCAGCAGGAGGAAGCCGTCGAGCTCGAGGGTGGCGTCCGCGTCGCCCGGCGCGAGCGTGCCGCCGGGCACGACGTCCGCGACGAGCGCGCCGTCGAGGAGCACGTCGACCACCCGGCCGTCGGCCAGGCGCGCGTGCGTCAGCCGCTCGATGGTGCGGGGCAGAGCCGACATCGCGTCCCTCCGTCCGGAGTGCGCGACTCACCCGGGCGGGTGCGCCGTCGCGGGTGGTGAAGCGGTTTCGTCGTGCTCTGCGCACGCTAAGCAGGCGGAGTTACCGACGTGTAACCACAGCGGTCCTTCTGTGTCACGGAGTGGGGTTTCCCGTTAACACGAGCCTCGTAGCCTGACGCTCCGCCCGACTCGACCGATGTGGAGGACGCCCGTGAGCGTGTTCAGCGACATCCAGCGGCCCGTCGTGGTGCGGGCACGCACCGAGGTGGCGGACGGCGTGGTCGCGCTCGACCTGGTGCCGACGAACGGTCGGCCGCTGCCGCCGTGGACGCCGGGCTCGCACGTCGACCTGCTGCTCGGCGACGGGCTGGAGCGGCAGTACTCGCTGTGCGGCGACCCTGCCGACCGCACCAGCTACCGGGTCGCCGTGCTGCGCGAGCCCGACGGCCGCGGCGGGTCGGTGGCCGCGCATCGGCTCGCGGTCGGGGACACCCTCCGGCTGCGCGGCCCCCGCAACCACTTCGCGTTCTCGCCGGACGGCCCGACGGTGTTCGTCGCGGGCGGCATCGGCATCACGCCGGTGCTCTCGATGATCACCGCGGCCGTCGGCGCCGGCGCGGAGTGGACGCTGCACTACGCCGGGCGGTCGCGGGCCACCATGGCGTTCGTCGACGAGCTCGTCGCGGACCATGCCGGGCGCGTGCACGTGTACGCCGCCGACGAGGGTCGGCGCCTCGACGTCGCCACCGTCACCGCCGGACCGGCGGGGCAGGTGCTCTGCTGCGGGCCGCGTCGGCTGCTGGACGCCGTCGAGTCGTCCGTCGGAGCCGGGTGGGCGGTGCACACCGAGCGGTTCGAGGCGCGCGAGTTCGGGCCGCCGCTGTGGAGCGAGCCGTTCGACGTCGAGCTCGCCCTGTCCGGCACCACACTCACCGTGCCGCCGGGCCGCAGCATCCTCGAGGTCGTCGAGGACAGCGGCGCGATGGTCGTCTCGTCGTGCCGGGTGGGCACGTGCGGCAGCTGCGAGACGCCGGTGCTGGAGGGGACGGTCGAGCACCGCGACTCCGTGATCGGGCCCGGCGGCAGCGGCACGACGATGATGATCTGCGTCTCGCGGGCCGCGTGCGACCGCCTGGTGCTCGAGCTGTGACGCGTCAGCGGCCCACGCGCCGCCGCACGGMCGCGACCAGGTCGTGCTCGTCGGCGGTCTGCAGCACGAAGTCCCGCACCACCACGCGCCCGGCGACGACGACGTGCCGGGGCCGTCGTCCGGGCGACGCCCACAGCAGCCCGGCGACCGGGTCGGCCACGCCCGCGTCCGCTACGCCCGACACGTCCCACACGCACAGGTCCGCCGCCGCACCGGGGCGCAGGTGACCCAGCTCCGGGCGGCCCAGCCCGGCCGCCGAGYCGGCCGTCGCCGCGCCCAGCACCTCGCGCGCGGTGAGYGGGCGGCCGACGAGGGGCGCCACCTGCATCGCGAGCCGCGCGTCGGCCAGCAGGTGGCCGGTGGCC
>NZ_JBFUKJ010000036.1:0-41006 GCF_056400905.1 Cellulomonas sp. P4_H12 | reverse complement strand
GCAACATGACCGGCCTCGCCTACAACCTTCGCAACATCAACAGTGGCAACATCACGTTCATGACGATCCCGTTCGCGCCCGCGAAGTCGGACCCCAACCGGGTCGAGTGGACCGCCGCCGCCTGCTCACCGTGCGCGGCATCGGCCCGTGGACCGTCGCGGAGATCACGTCCCGCGCGCTCGGCGACGCCGACGCGGTCTCCGTCGGCGACTTCCACCTGGCCCACCTCGTCGGCTGGGCGCTCACGGGACGACGCACCGACGACGCCGGGATGCTGACCCTGCTCGAGCCGTGGGCCGGCCACCGGCAACGCGTCATCCGGCTCCTCGAGATCACGCAGGCCGCGAACGCGCCGCGCTTCGGGCCGCGCGCACCGCGGGCGCGACCGCTGCGCTGAGAATCTCGTCGCCGGATCGTGTCGATCCACGCCGCTCGGGTTCGTCCTACAGATGAAGGCCCGAAACACGTCGACCCCACGGGGTCGCACCGCACAGACTGTCCCTACCGTCCGCGCCGACCACGTCGGCCGCGCCACACCCTCCCTCCCACTCCCGAGGTGCACCGCTGTGACCGACGAGACCCTGACCGACGAGACCCAGACCACCACCGGCCCGCCCGAGGGCGGCGCTCCGGACCACGGCCCGCGCGACCGCCTCGCGGTGCGCCTGCTGCTGACCTCGACGTTCGTCGTGATCCTCAACGAGACGATCATGGGCGTCGCGCTCCCCCACCTGATGACCGACCTGGACATCCCCGCCAGCACGGCGCAGTGGGTGACCACGGCGTTCATGCTGACGATGGCCGTCGTCATCCCGGTGACGGGCTTCGTGATCCAACGGTTCACCACCCGGACCACGTTCATCACCGCGATGACGCTGTTCAGCCTCGGCACGACCATCTGCGCGCTCGCGCCCGGGTTCGGCACGCTCATCGCGGGCCGCGTGGTGCAGGCCGGCGGCACGGCGATCATGCTGCCGCTGCTCATGACGACCGTCATGACGGTCACGCCGCCGGCCAGCCGCGGCCGCACCATGGGCAACATCTCGATCGTCATCTCCGTGGCGCCCGCCATCGGCCCGACGATCTCGGGCCTGGTCCTCAGCGTGCTCGACTGGCGGTGGCTGTTCGCCCTCGTGCTCCCGATCGCGATCGGCGCGCTCGCGCTCGGCGCGGTCCGGCTGCCGAACCTGACCGAGCCGAAGACGGCCCGCGTGGACGTCGGTTCGGTGGTCCTGTCGGCGTTCGCGTTCGGCGGCCTGGTCTACGGCCTCAGCGGCCTCGGCGCGGCGGCGACCACCGGCGTCTCGACGGCCACCTGGGTGTCGCTCGGCGTCGGCGCGGTCTCGCTCGTCGTGTTCATCTGGCGGCAGGTCCAGCTGCAGAAGGTCGACGACGCGCTGCTCGACCTGCGCACGTTCTCGTCGTCGACGTTCCGCATCTCGGTCGGCGTGATGGCGATCAGCATGATGTCGCTGTTCGGCACGCTGATCCTGGTGCCGCTGTACGCGCAGACGGTCCTCGGGCTCGAGGCGCTGCAGACCGGGCTGCTCCTGCTCCCCGGCGGCCTGCTCATGGGCCTGCTCGCCCCGAGCGTCGGCCGCGCCTACGACAAGTACGGCCCGCGGCCGCTGCTCGTGCCGGGCGCCGTGGTGGTCAGCGCGGGCGCGTGGGGCTTCACGCTCCTGGGCACGACGAGCTCGCCGTGGCTGCTGCTGGCCTCGCACGTGCTGCTCAGCGCGGGACTCGCCCTCATGTTCACGCCGCTGTTCACGTCCGCCCTGGGCTCGCTGCCGATGCACCTGTACTCGCACGGCAGCGCGGTCGTCGGCACCGTCCAGCAGGTCGCCGGCGCGGCCGGCACGGCCCTGTTCATCACGGTGCTCACGGCGCAGAGCGCGACGCTGGCGGCCGGCGGCTCGGACGTGCTCGACGCGACCGCGGGCGGCATCCACGCGGCCTTCCTGGTGGGCGCGGTCATCTCGCTCGTGGCCATCCCCGCCGCGTTCTTCGTGCGCGCCGCGCCGTCGCCGCACGGAGACCCGGCGGACGAGGCGGCGGAGGCGCTCGCCTACTGACTACGCTGGTGGGCACCCGCCTTCCCGCACCGAACCCCCGGAGGACGTCCATGAGCTACCCGGTGATCGAGCCTCGCGAGACCGAGTCGAACAACCCCGGTCGCGCCCTGGCCGTCGTCTTCCCCGCCATCCTGTTCGTGCTCGGCCTGGCGCTGTTCACGGTGGCGTTCAACCTCGGCGACGCGGGCCCGTGGGTCTTCGCCGGCGGCATCCTGTCGATCACGCTGGCCTTCGCCATCCCGACGACGATCCTGCCGGCCCTCGAGGACCGCTGACCGTCAGCGCCCCCGCCGCCACCAGCCGCGCCTGACCGGAGCCTCGGTCGTCGGCGCGACCGGCGGTGGCGGCGGCGTGCGGCGCGCGCGCCACTGGCGGACCTCGACCTCCACGTCGCGCAGGGGCGTGACCACGGGCGGTCCGCCCATCAGCTGACGGCGCGCGGATACGATGCGCGCGTTGAACTCGGCCAGGGCCTCGCGCACGTCCTTCTCGGTGCGCAGGGCGTCGAGCCGCTCGAGCAGCACCGCGTCGTCCTTGCGCAGCTGGATCGCCTCGGGCAGGACGCCCGTGATCTGCTCGCGGGCGATGAGCGCCTTCAGCCACCAGTCGGGGTCGTGCTGGGTGCCGATGCCCGGGATGGGCTTGCCGGCCAGCGGGAGGTCGTCGAACTCCCCGCGCGCGATCGCCTGGTCGATCACCACGTCGACCCACAGGTGCCGGTTGGCCATCCGGCCCGCAGCCTGCGGCGGGCCGTCCGAGGGCGCCGGCGCCGGCTCGCCGTCGCGCGCCGCGTCGCGGTCCACGCGATACCGGGCGGCGTCTCGCACCGGGTCGTGCTCGGGCATCGTCACCTCCGGGGCTCGTCGCCACCCAACCTACGACGGCCTCAGGGCGGGGCGCACGTCACTGCGGGAGGCGCAGCTCGGCCCGAAGACCCCCGAGCGTGGCCGTGCCGAGCACCACGTCGCCGCCCTGCTCGCGCGCGATCTCCCGGGCGATCGCCAGCCCGAGCCCGCTGCCGCCCGCGTCGCGCTCCCGCGCCTCGTCCAGCCGCACGAACCGCTCGAACACCCGCTCCCGGTCGGCCTCGGGCAGCCCGGCACCGTCGTCCTCCACGCGCACGGACCCGTCGGCGACCGTGACCTCCACGCGGTCGACGGCGTGCCGGGAGGCGTTGTCGACGAGGTTGCGCAGCACCCGGCCGACCGCCKCCGCGTCGCCGCGCGCCCGCCCCGTCCCCGTCACCGTGACGGCCACGGCGCCGCCCGGCCGGACGACGTCCCGCGCGACCGCGCCCAGGTCGAGGTCCTCGTGCACCAGCGGTGTCGACCCGACGCGCGCGAGCAGCAGCAGGTCGTCCACCAGCGCCTGCATCCGGAGCACCTCCCCCTCGAGGTCCGCGGCGAGCTCGTCGGTGCCGTAGGACGCCGGGTGGGCCCGCGCCACCTCGATGCTGGTGCGCAGGGCGGCCAGCGGCGAGCGCAGCTCGTGCGCCGCGTCGGCGACGAAGGCGCGCTGCCGGGCCGCGCCGGCCTCGAGCCGGTCGAGCATGGAGTTGAGCGTGCGCGCCAACGCCCCCAGCTCGTCGTCGCGCGCCGGCACCGGCAGGGAGCCCGGTCCCCCGGACGACGCCACCCGGGCGGCGCCGCGCCGCAGCTCCTCGACCGGCCGCAGCGCGCGCCCGAGAATGAGCCAGACGCCGAGGCCCAGCGCGAGCGTGAGCAGGGGCACGACGACCGCGAGCGCGAGCCGCAGCGCGTCCAGCACGCCCTGCACCTCGGTGAGCGGCACGCTGGCGACGACCGTGGCGGGCTCGCCTCGGTAGGTGGTCGGCTGGACCGCGACCCGCGCGAGCTCGTCGTAGGCGCTCTTGTCGGTGGTCGAGATCCCGTCGAGACCCGCGAGCACGTCCGCGGTCAGCACGGGCAGCGTCCGGCTCGCGTTGGGCGACGTCGCCAGCACGGCGCCGTCGGCGTCGATCAGCTGCACGATCTCGCCCGGCTCCGCGACCGGCAGCGTGTCGGGCAGCCGGTCGTCGGACGCGAGCGCCGCGACGGTCGCGGCGCGGTCCCGCACCACGTCGGACAGGGCGTCGACCCGCGTGCTGCGCAGGACGACGGTCAGCGCGATCGCCCCGACCACGAGCGCGACGCACACCGCGCCGGACGCGAACAGGGTCAGCCGCAGGCGCAGCGAGGCGCCCCGTCGCACCCGCGCCACCGCTAGCCCGCCACCCGGTACCCGGCCCCGCGGACCGTCTCGACGACCTCGCGGCCGAGCTTGCGACGCAGGTAGCCCACGTAGACCTCGACGACGTTGACGTCCTCGCCGGTCCCGTCCCAGACGTGGTCGCGCAGCTCGACCTTTCCGACGACGCGGTCGGCGTGGTGCATGAGGTACTCCAGCAGCGCGAGCTCGCGAGTGGTGAGCGACACCGGCTCGCCGCCGCGGCTCACGCGGCGCGTGGCCGGGTCGAGCACGAGGTCGCCGACGGTGAGCACGGGCGGGCGCACCTGACCCTGCCGGCGCAGGAGCGCGCGCAGCCGCGAGACCAGCACGACGAACGCGAACGGCTTGGTCAGGTAGTCGTCGGCCCCGACGTCGAGCCCGTCGGCGACGTCGTACTCGCCATCCTTGGCGCTGAGCATGAGCACCGGGGTCCACACGTCCCGCGCCCGCAGCTCGGTCACCACGTCGTACCCGTTGCGACGCGGGAGCATGACGTCGAGCACGATCGCGTCGTACGCGTCCTCGGAGGCCAGCTCGAGCCCGCGCTCGCCGTCGTAGGCCACGTCGACGGCGAACCCCTCGGCGGTCAGGCCCCGGTGCAGCGCGCGCACGAGCCCGCGCTCGTCGTCGACCACCAGCACCCGCATGCGTCGAGCATCGCACCCGCCGGCCACGGGAGTGGTCCCGAGCTCTCAGGATGCCCTCAGCAGGCACGATGCACAGTGGTCGCATGAACGAGTCCCGTCGCACCCTGTCTCCCCGAGCCCGCTGGGCAGTCCCAGCCGTTGCCGCCGTCGCGGTCGGTCTGGCGTTCGTCGCCCCGCCGCTGTTCGCCTCCGCCGGCGACTCCGGCCTGCCGACGATCAGTCCCGAGGACCTGGCGGCGAAGGTCGCGAGCGCCGAGCCGTCGCCGCTGTCCGGCACCGTCGTCTACACGGCGCGGCTCGGCCTGCCGGAGCTCCCGTTCGGCGACGTCGGCGGCGCGAACCCGGTCGCCCTGCTGAGCGGGAGCTCGACCATGCGCGTCTGGTCGGACGGCGGGCAGCGCTCGCGCGTCGCCCTGCTCGGCCCGACCAGCGAGTACTCGGTCGTGCAGGACGGTGCGCAGGCGTGGACGTACTCGAGCACCGACGACGCGGTCGTGCACTACAGCCTGGATCCGGCGGACACGGCCCGCTACGACGAGCTGGCCGCGCAGGCGCAGGCCGGCGAGCTGCCCGTGCAGGACGACCTGCCGACGCCCGCCGAGGCCGGCCGCGAGGCCGTCGGGCTGGCCAAGCAGTCGTCGACGGTCACGCTCGACTCGCAGACCGAGGTCGCCGGGCACGCCGCCTACCAGCTCGTGGTGACGCCGACCAGCGACTCGACCCTCGTCGGGAGGATCGTGGTGGCCGTGGACGCGACGACCTCGACCCCGCTGCGCGTGCAGGTGTGGAGCAAGGCCGACACCAAGACCCCCGCTCTGGAGATCGGCTTCACGGACGTGTCGTTCGCGACGCCCGCCGACTCCGTCCTCGCCTTCTCCGCCCCGGCCGGCGCGTCCACCCGCGACGTCGTCGTGCCGCTGCCCGACCAGCCCGCCGCGGCGAGCGCCACCCCGGACAAGGCGCTGCCGGAGGGCGTGACCGTGACCGGCACCGGCTGGGACACGGTCGTGCAGGCCTCCGGGCTGGACGTGGCGGCCCTGCTGGCCGGCGACCCGAGCGCCGCGGCCGCGCTGCCCGGCATCGACAAGACGTTCGGCTCGCAGGGTGCCGAGCAGCTCTACCAGGAGTTCGTGCCCGAGGAGGGCTCGGGATCGCCGATGGGCTCCCTGGACACCTCAGCGCTGTACGACACCCTCACGACCGCGGTGCCCGAGGGCCGGCTGCTCCAGTCCGCGCTGCTGTCCGTACTGGTCACCGACGACGGCCGCGTGCTGGTCGGTGCGGTGCCCGGAGCCACGCTCCAGGCACTGGCGGCACGGTGACCGAACGCGCTGCCGAGGCCGCACCCGCGGGGGTTCCCGAGGGTGCGGCCTTGGTCGACCTCGCCATCCGCACGGACGGGCTCACCAAGCGGTTCCGGTCGGGGCAGGTGGCCGTCGACGGGATCGACCTGCGCGTGCCGAGGGGCGCGGTCTACGGGTTCATCGGCCCCAACGGCTCGGGCAAGACGACGACCATCCGGATGCTGCTCGGGCTGGTGCGGCCGACGAGCGGGCGCGCGTTCCTGCTCGGGGAGCCGATGCCCGAGGCCGGCGCTGTGGTGCTCCCCCGGGTGGGCGCGCTGGTCGAGGGCCCCGCGTTCCACCCGTACCTGACCGGGCGCGCGAACCTGGGCCGGCTCGACGCGAGCGACGCGACCGCCGACCCGCGCACGGCCACCCAGCGCGCCGACGAGGCGCTCGAGCGCGTCGGTCTCGCCGCCGCGGCCGCCAAGCCGTACCGGCAGTACTCGCTCGGCATGAAGCAGCGGCTGGGCCTCGCGGCGGCGCTGCTGCGGCCGCGTGACCTGCTGGTGCTCGACGAGCCGACCAACGGGCTCGACCCGCAGGGCACGCGCGAGGTGCGGACCCTCGTGCGCGAGCTGGCCGACCACGGCACGACCGTGCTGGTCTCGTCGCACCTGCTGGCGGAGATCGAGCAGGTCTGCTCGCACATCGGGATCATGGGCCGCGGTCACCTGCTGCTGCAGGGCGACCGCGCCGCGCTGACCGACCGCGGCGCCGCCCGGGTGTTCGTCCAGACGTCCGTCGACCACGTCGGCGCGGCGGCGGAGGTGCTCACCGGCCTCGGACTGACGGAGGTCGGCGCGACCGGCGTCACGGTCGGCGGGCTGCTCGGCGGCGTGCCGCCTGAGAAGGTCTCGGCGGCCCTGGTGCACGCCGGGGTCGACCTGCTGGGCCTCGAGGTGCGCCGGCCGAACCTCGAGCAGATCTTCGTCGGCCTGACCGGGGAGGGCTTCGATGTCGCTCGTTGACGTGGCCCCCACCTACACCCCTCGGAGGGGCTCCCTGCTGCGGCTCACCCGCAGCGAGCTGCGGCTCGTGCTGGGCCGACGCCGCAACCTCGTGCTGCTGTCGGGGCTCGCGCTCGTGCCCTTGCTGCTCGGCACGGTCCTGTTCGTCACCCAGGACTCCGCGCTCGACGGCCAGGGTCCCGGGTTCATCGGCCAGGTGACCGGCAACGGGCTGTTCCTCGTCGTCGCGTCGCTGTTCCTGTGCCTGCCGTTCCTGCTGCCGCTGACCATCGGCATCGCGTCGGGCGACGCCGTCGCCGGCGAGGCGTCGGCGGGCACGCTGCGCTACCTGCTGACCGTGCCGGTCGCGCGGGGCAGGCTGCTCGCGGTCAAGGCCGTCGGCGCGCTCGCCTTCGCCGCGTCGGCCGTGCTGGCCATCGCGGTCGTCGGGCTGGTGACCGGCGCGGTGTACTTCGGGCTGCGCGGCGTCACGCTGCTCTCGGGCACCACGGTCCCGCTCGGCGACGGCGTGCTGCGCGTGGGGGCGATCGTCGCCTACGTCGGGCTCTCGATGACCGGGCTCGTCGCGGTCGGGCTGTTCTACTCGACGCTCACCGAGGTGCCCGTCGGCGCCATGGCCGCGACCGTGGTCACGGCGATCGTGTGCGGCGTCCTCGACCAGCTGCCGCAGCTGCACGCCATCGCGCCCGCGCTGCTCACCCACCACTGGCTCGACTTCGCGGAGTTCCTGCGGCTCGAGCCCGACTGGGGCGTGCTGGGGCAGGGGCTCGCCCTGCAGGCCGCCTGGGTGGTGATCTTCGGCGCTCTGGCGTGGAGCCGCTTCACGACGGCGGACGTCTCGAGCTGACCCGGCGAGAGCCGCGGGTAGTGTCCCGCCATGCGGCGACGGCGCGGGCTGGGGGACGTCGAGCTGGTCGAGCCCGCGGTCGAGCCTGCACCGGAACCGTCGAGCCGACCACCCACCCGGCGGCGGCTCTGGCTCGCGATGGGTGCGGCCGGCGTCGTGCTCGCGCTCGGCGTGACCCAGTGGGTGGTCACGGCCCGCGAGGACGCGGCCGTGGCCCGGCTCGCGCGGCTGCCGGGCGTCGTCTCGCCCGTCGACGACACGCTCGAGGTCGTCCGTCGGCTCACGCCCGGCGACGCCGTCACGCTGACCGGGCGGGCGAGCGGGACGCTGCTCCGCGCGGACGACGGATCGCAGACCTACCGGTGGTTCGAGCCCGCCAGCGAGAGGACCGGCTGGACCACGCAGCTGCTCGGCCCGACCGCGCTGCCCGCGGACCCGTCGCAGGTGGCCGGCGTCAGCACCTGCGAGCCGGACGACGACCAGCGACGCGTGGTCTGCGTCGTCACGGACGGCGCGCGGGTGATGGACGGCACCGGGCGGATCGACGAGCTGCCCGCCACCACGAGAGAGCTGGTGGTGCTCGACACCGCTGACGGGTCCGTCGTCTCCCGGACGCCGATCGAGCGCGGGACGGCACTCGCCGTGCTGCCGGGGGACGTCGCGGTGGTGGGCGCCCTCACCGACGAGCTCGTCGAGATCACCGCCTACGACACCCGCACCGGTCGCGAACGGTGGACGCACGAGCAGCCGTGGAGGCCCGGCGGGGGCGACCTCGACGTGTTCCGCGCCAACGACCTCGTGGCGTTCTCCGCGCCAGACCACCGTCTCACGCTGCTGTCGTCGGACGGTGCCGTCGTCCGGAGCGGCATCGAGCTGGACTACCTCGGCGACCCGGGGCTGGGCCTGCGGCTCGGTTGGCAGCTCGATCCTCGCGACGGGACCCTCGTCGTCACGGGCCAGGGTTCCGACGGTCTCGCCCGGTCGACGTTCCTCGCGGCCGACGGCGACCCCGACCTCGACGTCACGGTGACGGGCCAGCCGGTGCCGGTCGGTGTCGACGACGGCAGCGTCCCGCGAATGCTCCTGACCGGTGACAACGCCGTCCATGCGTGGGACGCGCAGACCGGCGCCCTCCGGTGGTCCGCCGACGTGCGGTCGACCACCTCCGCGCTCGTCCTGCGGGGCCGGGTGATCCTCACCACCGACCGCGGGGTCGTCGCGATCGACGGACGGTCGGGGCGCGTGCTGTGGCGCAGCGACGAGCTCGTCGGGCTCACACCGTCGGCCCTGCTGACGGACGGCGCGCACGTGCTCGTGGCGACGGAGCGGACGGGCGTCGGCGCCGCGCCCGCCCTCCTCGCCTACGACCCGGCCGACGGTGCCGAGGCGTTCCGCGCGCCCTACCCCGCCGGGGTCGTCGAGTTGGGCGCTCTCGGCCGGACCCTGGTCGGGCGCGACGCGGCGAGCGACGAGCGCGTCCAGCTCGGCTGAGCCGTCCGCTCAGGGCAGAAGCTCGCTACACCCGATCGGCGAGGATCGCGGGCTAGCGTGGCGGCAGGACCTGCCTGACCCCTCGGAGGACGCGATGGACCCGCACCAGACCCACCGCCCCGAGCCTTTGCTGCGGCGCCTCGTCGGCGCGATCCTGCGGGAGCACCGCGAGCGCCAGGGCCGCACGCTCCGGGACGTCGCGGTGGACGCGCGCGTGTCGATCGCGTACCTGAGCGAGGTGGAGCGGGGCCGCAAGGAGGCCTCGTCGGAGGTGCTCGCCGCGGTCTGCCGGGCGCTCGGGCTCCGGCTGGTCGACCTGATCGGGACCGCCCACGCGCAGCTCGCGCTGGCCGAGGGTCGCGTGGTCGTGGACCTCACCGCACCCACCGCCGGCGAGCCGGCCGCGGCGTCGGCCGGCCGGGAGCTCGCCACCGTCACCACGCTCACCGCGCGCGCCGACACCGTCCCGACCGGCCTGCTGCTCGCCGCCTAAGCCAGGGCGGGGAGATCCTTGAGCGTCGCCACCACCCGGTCCGCCAGCCCGTAGTCGACCGCCTGCTGCGCCGTGAGGATGAGGTCGCGCTCGGTGTCGGTGCGCAGCTTGGCCAGGGGCTGCCCGGTGTGCCGGTGCAGGATCTGGTCGACCTCCTCGCGCAGCCGGGCGATCTCGCGCGCCTGGATCTCGAGGTCGGCCGCGGTTCCCTCGCCGCCGCCGGACGGCTGGTGCAGCAGGACGCGCGCGTGCTCGAGGACGTGCCGGTTCCCGGGCGTGCCGGCGGCCAGGAGCACGGCCGCCGCGGACGCCGCCTGGCCCAGGCAGAACGTGGCCACGGTCGGCTTGATGTACTGGATGGTGTCGTAGACGGCCAGCAGCGCGGTGATCGAGCCGCCGGGCGAGTTGATGTACAGGTGGATGGGCGAGTCCTGGCTCTCCGACTGCAGGTGGAGCAGCTGCGCGATCACCACGTTGGCCACGCCGTCGTCGATCTCGGTGCCCAGGAAGATGATCCGGTCGGTGAGCAGCCGCGAGTAGACGTCGGAGGCCCGCTCCCCCGTCGGCCGCTGCTCGATGACGACCGGGATCGTGTACTGGCCGGCCATCACAGGCCCGCCCGTCGCAGCGGGGCGTCGGGTCGGACGTCGTCGAGGTGCTCGACCACGAGGTCGATGAACCCGTAGGCCAGCGCCTCCTCGGCCGTGAACCAGCGGTCGCGGTCGGCGTCGCGCTCGATGGTCTCGACGGACTGCCCGGTGTGCTCGGCCGTCAACGACTGCATGGTGCGCTTCACGTGCGCCATGTTCTGCGCCTGGATCGCGATGTCGATGGCGGTGCCGCCGATGCCGCCCGAGGGCTGGTGCATGAGCACGCGCGAGTGGCGCAGCGCGAACCGCTTGCCCGGGGTGCCGGCGCTGAGCAGGAACTGTGCGGCGCTCGCCGCCAGGCCCATCGCCAGCGTGGACACGTCGTTCGGGATGAGCCGCATGGTGTCGTACATGGCGAGGGCCGCGCTCACCGAGCCACCGGGCGAGTTGATGTACAGCGCGATGTCGCGTCGCGGGTCCTCGGCCGAGAGCAGCAGCAGCTGGGCGCAGACGCGGTTCGCGATGGCGTCGTCGACCTCCTGGCCCAGCACGACGATGCGCTGGTGCAGCAGCCGGGTGGACAGGTCGTCGTCGAACGGCCGGACGGTCGGTGGGGCGGTGCTCATGAGTTCCTCCTGGGGGTTCGCTGTCCTGCGACCGTGGCACGCCGCCGGCGTCGGAAGGCCCCCGGTCTGCCGTCGGCGGATCTGCCCACGGCAGACGGTTAGCCTCGACGGGTGCCCCTCGAGCTGCGGTCGGACTGCGCCCGCTGCGTCGGCCTGTGCTGCGTCGCGCTGCCGTTCGCGCGGTCCTCGGACTTCGCCTTCGACAAGGCCGCGGGCGAGCCGTGCCGGAAGCTGGCGACGGACTTCCGGTGCACGATCCACGCGAGCCTGCGCGACCGCGGCATGACGGGGTGCACGGTCTACGAGTGCTTCGGCGCCGGGCAGCACGTCACGCAGGGCACCTACGGGGGACGCAGCTGGCGCGACGACCCCGGCACCCGGTCCGAGATGTTCGCCGTCTTCCCCGTGGTCAGGCACCTGCACGAGCTGCTCACGTACCTGGCCGAGGTGCTGGCGATGCCGGCGGCGCGCCCGGTGCACGAGGACGCCCGACGCGCCTACGGCGAGGTCGCGCGGCTGGCCGACGCGGACCCGGCGACGATCCTCGGGGTGGACGTGGGCGCGCAGCGCCGGGCCGTCGGCCCGGTGCTGGAACAGGCGAGCGCGCTGGCCCGGGCCGGCCTGCGGGGGCGCCGGCACCGGGACGCCGACCTCGTCGGCACGGACCTGCGTCGCGCCGACCTGCGGGGAGCGGACCTGCGCGGCGCGTACCTGCTCGGTGCCGACCTGCGCGCGGCGGACCTGCGGTCGGCGGACCTGCTCGGTGCGGACCTGCGCGGCGCCCGGCTGGACGGCGCGGACCTCACCGGCGCGCTGTTCGTCACGCCGCCGCAGGTCGCGTCCGCCCGGGGCGACGCGACGACCCGGCTGCCCGACGGCCTCGAACCACCTGCGCACTGGTGAGATGTCGAGATCCGCGGCGCGGTTCCGACCACCTCACGAAGGGACGCCCGGCACCGGGCCGGGCGTCAGAGCACCGGAGGTACCGAGATGTCGAGCATCAGCCCGTTCCTGTGGTTCGACGACCAGGCCGAGCAGGCCGCCGAGCGCTACGTGACGATCTTCCCGAACTCGCGCATCACCGAGGTCGCCCGCTACGGCGAGGGCGCTCCCCAGCCGGCCGGCACCGCCATGACCGTGAGCTTCGTCCTCGACGGCCTCGAGGTGACGGCCCTCAACGGCGGCCCCCAGTACCAGCTCACCGACGCGTTCTCGATGATGGTCTCCGTCCCGGACCAGGCGGAGTGCGACCGCGTCTGGGACGCGCTCGTGGCCGACGGCGGCGAGCCGGGTCGGTGCGGCTGGCTCAAGGACCGCTGGGGCCTGTCGTGGCAGGTGATCCCGACCGCGTTGCCCGCGCTGCTGAGCGATCCCGACCCCGCCCGTGCGAACCGCGCGATGAACGCGATGTTCACCATGTCCAAGATCGACGTGGCGGCGCTGCAGGCGGCGGCCGACGAGGCGGACGTCCCCGTCGCGTGACCCCCGGGTGCGGGACCGCCGTCAGCCCAGGTCCGCCAGGCGCGGCACTGCCGGGGCGACGCGGTCCCGCACCCACGCCGCCAGGCTCGTGGCCGGCGGGCGCAGGATCACGGTCTCGACGCCCAGGTCGGCGTACGGCGTGACGTCGCGGACGAACTGGTCGACGTCGCCCGACAGGAGGGCGTCGCCGCCGTGCAGCAGGGTCACCCGGATCTCCGCCGGGTCCCGACCGACGTCCTCGCAGTGGCCCTTGAGCACGTCGAGCTTGTGCGCGACCTCGTCGGGCGTCGTCGCGAAGAGGTTGCACGCGTCGCCGTACTGCGCGACCAGCCGGAGGGTCTTGCGCTCTCCCGACCCGCCGATGAGGATCTCGGGGCGCTTCAGCGGCTGCGGCGAGCACAGCGTCTGCGCCAGCCGGTAGTGCTTGCCCTCGTACGGGCCGTCGTTCGTCGGGTCCCACATCTGGCGGCAGATCTGCAGCGTCTCCTCGACGCGCTCGAAACGCTCCGCCAGGGGCGGGTACGGCACGCCCATCGCGAGGTGCTCCTCCTCGTACCAGGCGGCGCCGAGGCCCAGGGTCGCTCGCCCGCCGCTGAGCACGTCCAGCGTGGCGACGATCTTGGCCAGCAGCCCCGGGTAGCGGTACGTCACGCCCGTGACGAGCACACCTAGCTGGACGTTCGACGTCACGCCGGCCAGGTACCCGAGCGTGGTGTAGGCCTCGAGCATCGGGTCCTCGGCCGGGAAGCCGGCGCGGACCATCTGGAAGTAGTGGTCCATGACCGAGACCCAGGCGACCCCCGCCTCGTCGGCGGCCGACGCCGTGTCGGCGAGCTCCTGACGCAGCGCGGAGGGCTCGACCGAGTCGAATCGCATGAGGTGGACGCCGACGCGCACGGGGACTCCTTCGGGTGGGTGTCCTTGCACCCTGCCCCTTCGAGCGCGCTCGAAGTCAAGCGTCAGTGGACCACCCAGTCGGAGAGCACCAGCAGGACGACGTCCACCGCGGCGACCGCGATCGCGAACGCGAACGGCAGCCGGTTGCGGCCCCCGCCCAGCGCCAGCACGGTGCCCACGATCGTCAGGCCCAGCGCGACGACGAGCACGCCCGCGGCGGCKGCGCGCGGCGGGCCGGCCGGCGCGAGCACCAGCACGACGGTCGCGGCGACCAGCGAGACGCCCGTCCCGATGCTGGTCGCGACGCCCCCGACCCGGTGCGGCAGCCCGCGCACGCCGGTCGCACGATCGTCCTGCAGGTCCGGCACCACGTTCGCGCCGTGGGCGCCGATGCCGAGCAGGGCGCCCGCCGTCATGGCCCACCACGCCGCGACGGGCGTCCCGGGCAGCGCGAGCGCGATGGCCAGCGGCAGGAAGCCGAACGAGAACGCGTACGGCGCCCACGACCACACCGTGCTCTTCAGGCGCACGTTGTAGGCCCAGGCCGACGCGACGGTGGCCAGGTGCACCAGCCCGGCGCGCCAGCCGAGGGCGAACGACAGGACGACGCAGGCCGCCGCCGCGACCAGCGCCGCGGTGCGCACGGTGGACACCGCCAACCGACCGGTGCCGACGGGCTTGTCGGTCCGGCCGACCGTCGCGTCCCGACCGGCGTCGATCCAGTCGTTCGACCACCCCACCGAGAGCTGCCCGGCCAGGATCGCGGCGCCGACGAGCGCGGTGGTCAGCGCCGGGGCGCCCGCGCCGGCGGCCATCGCGACCGCGAACACAGTCACCGCGACGGTCGGCCCGGGGTGGCAGGCGAGGGCCAGGTCGGCGGCGCGGGTGCGCCGCGGGTTCTCGGTCAACCGGCCCACCTCCTCGGACGGGTCATCGTCGCAGGTCGGACGACCGCGGAGTGACGCGTCCCCGGGGATGCCCCGGTTGCCCGCGTCACCGTGACGGACCGACCGACGCATGACACCATGCCGGAATGGTGCGCATCGCCTCGATCGCCCCGGTCCTGCCCGCCCACGCGCACGGGCAGGCCGAGATCACGGACGCCATCGCGCCCCTGCTCACCTCGGACCCGCGCCGTCGCCGCACGATCGACCGGATCCACGCCGCGACGGGCATCGAGACGCGCCACCTCGCGCTGCCGCTCGAGGACTACGCGGGCCTCACCTCCTTCGCGGCCGCGAACGACGCGTTCGTGCGCGAGGGCACCGCGCTCGCGGCCGAGGCGTGCCGCCGCGCGCTGGCCGCCGCGGGGCTCCGGGCCGCCGACGTCGACTTCCTGCTGTTCACGTCGATCACCGGCATCGCGACACCCTCCGTCGACGCACTCCTGGTCGAGCGCCTCGGCCTGCGCCCCGACGTCAAGCGGCTGCCCGTGTTCGGGCTCGGGTGCGTGGCCGGCGCCGCGGGCATCGCGCGCGTGCGGGACTACCTGCAGGGCCACCCGCAGGACGTCGCCCTGCTGGTGTCCGTCGAGCTGTGCTCGCTCACGCTGCAGCACGGCGACGACTCGATGGCCAACGTGGTCTCGAGCGGGCTGTTCGGCGACGGAGCGGCCGCGGCCGTGCTGGTGGGCACCGACCGGGCGGCCGACCTCCAGGGCGGGGTCGACGTCGTGGCGGCGCGCAGCGCGCTGTACCCCGACACCGCCGGCGCTCTGGGCTGGGACATCGGCGGGAGCGGGTTCCGCATCGTGCTGGCGGCGAGCCTCGCGGACATCGTCGAGGAGCACCTGGGTCAGGGCGTCGTCGACCTGCTCGCCGCGCACGACCTCAAGGTCGCCGACGTCGGCACGTGGGTGGCGCACACCGGCGGCCCAAAGATCCTGCAGGCCGCGGCCCGGGCCCTGGACCTGCCCGACGAGGCGTTCGCCGCCAGCTGGCGGTCCCTGGCCCGGGTGGGCAACCTGAGCTCGTCCGGCGTGCTGCACGTGCTGGCCGACGAACTGGCGGCGGGCRGTCAGATCCCCGGCTCGCCCGGCGTGCTGTTCGCCATCGGCCCGGGCGTGTGCACCGAGACCGTCCTGCTGCGCTGGCCCGAGGAGCCGTAGGTGATCGCATACGACTGGCTGATCGTCGTCGTCGCGTTCGAGCGCCTGGCCGAGCTGATCGTGTCGCAGCGGCACGTGACCTGGGCGCTCGCGCACGGCGGCGTCGAGACCGGCAAGCGGCACTACCCGCCGATGGTCGCCCTGCACACCGGGCTGCTGGTCGCCTGCGTGGTCGAGGTGCACGTGGCCGACCGGCCGTTCCTGCCCGCGCTGGGGTGGACGGCGCTGGTGCTCGTCGTCGCCGCGAACGCTTTGCGCTGGTGGTGCATCTCGACGCTGGGCAACCAGTGGAGCACCCGCGTGATCGTGGTCCCCGGCATCGCGCTGGTCCGGCGCGGCCCCTACCGCTGGCTGAGCCACCCCAACTACGTCGCCGTGGCCGTCGAGGGCGCCGCGCTCCCCCTGGTGCACACCGCATGGGTCACCGCCCTCGCGTTCACGGTGCTCAACGCCGTGCTGCTGCTGGGCTTCCGGATCCCCACGGAGGAGCGCGCGCTGGCCTCGGTCAGCCCGGCCACCCCGGCGACCGCGTGACGCCCGACGCCGACCTGCTGATCATCGGCGGCGGGCCTGTCGGGCTCGCCGCCGCCGTCGAGGGGCGCCTCGCGGGGCTGTCGGTCATCGTCGTCGAGCCCCGCGCCACGCCCGTCGACAAGGCCTGCGGGGAGGGCCTGATGCCGGGCGCGGTCGCGGCGCTCGCGCGCCTCGGTGTGCACCCGCAGGGGCATCGGCTCAGCGGCATCCGCTACCTGCGGGGGGCCCGCGTGGCGGACCACCTCTTCGCGACGACGCCCGGGCTCGGCGTGCGGCGCACCGTCCTGCACGCGGCGCTGGCCGAGCGGGCGGCCGAGCTCGGTGCGGTCGTCGTGCCCGGGCGCGGCGGAGCCGTCGAGCAGGACGCGGACGCGGTCTGGTGCGCCGGCATCAGCGGACGGTGGCTGCTCGCGTGCGACGGCCTGCACTCGACCGTCCGCCGGCAGGTGGACCTCTCGCCCGACCGGCGCGGCACCGGTCGCCGCTTCGGCGTCCGTCGGCACTTCCGGGTGGCGCCGTGGACCGACCTGGTCGAGGTGCACTGGGGGCGCTCCGTCGAGGCGTACGTGACGCCGGTGGCCGAGGACGTCGTCGGTGTGGCGCTGCTCGGGCCCGCCCACCACGACTACGAGCGGACCCTCGACTCCTTCGGCGCCCTGCGCCGGCGCCTGGGCGACGCCGAGACGCTGGGACCGGCCCGCGGCGCCGGCCCGTTGCACCAGCGCACCCGGCGCCGGACCGCCGGCCGCGTCCGCCTGGTCGGCGACGCGTCCGGCTACGTGGACGCGCTGACCGGCGAGGGCGTGCGCGTCGGGCTCGCGCAGGCGAACGCGGCGATCGCGACCCTGGACGACGACGTGGCCGGCTCCAACGCCGCCTACGAGAAGGCCTGGTCCGCCGCCACGCGCGACTACCGGGTGCTCACCCGCGGCCTGCTCGCCGCGGCGCGCTCGCCGCTGCGGCGGGGCATCGTGCCCCTCGCCGCCGCCGCCCCCGGCCTGTACGGGACGGTCGTGGAGCGGCTCGCGCGCTGATCACCACGGCACGACACCCGCCCGGTCGGTGAACGTACCGGTCGGCCCGTCGGGCGGAAAGGTCGCCGCGGCGACCACCGCGTCGGTCCCCTCCTGCACGGTCTGCGTACCGCGGAAGCCGTTGAGGGCGGTGCCGGTGTACCCGGGGTCGACGGCGTTGACCTGGTACCTCGATAGCGCCTTGGCGTACTGCGACGTGATCATGTTCAGCGCGGTCTTCGACGACGGGTACACCAGGCCGTGGAGGGTGGACTCGAACCGCTCCGGGTCGGTGGTGATGCCGAGCGAGCCCATGCCGCTGGACACCATGACGATCCGGGGCTGGGCGGACCGGTCGAGCAGGGGCAGGAAGGCGTGCGTGGTGCGCACCGGCCCGAGCACGTTGACGCCGTACACGCGCAGGAAGTCGGTGGCCGTGGTGTCCCGCGGCGGGAGCATGCCGCCCGCGACGCCTGCGTTGTTCACGAGCACGTCCAGCCGACCGCCCTGCTCGTCGATCGTGCGCACCGCGGCGTCGACCGAGGCGTCGTCCGTGACGTCGAGCTGGACGGCGCGGACGTCGCCCTCGATCTGGTCGGCGAGCTCCGTGCCCTGCGCGACGTCGCGTGCGCCGAGCCAGACGGTCCAACCGAGCGCGGCGAGCCGCCGGACGGTCTGCGTGCCGAGTCCTTGGGTGGCCCCCGTGACGAGGGCGATGGTGGTGGTGGTGTTGGTGGTCATGGGTCCACCGTCGCCCGGGACCGCGGCGGCTTCCAGGACCGGCGGAGCCTAGGACCGGCGGTACCCCTCTGCGCCTCTCGGCGTTCGCCAGCCGTGCGGCATCCTGGGGCGATGGACCGGTCCGAGCTCGCGCAGGTGCTCCGCCGAGCGCGCACGGCGCTCTCGCCGCAGGACGTGGGTCTGCCCGCCGGCACCCGCCGACGCGTCGCCGGGMTGCGGCGCGAGGAGGTGGCCCAGCTGGCCGGCGTCAGCGTCGACTACGTGGTGCGGCTGGAGCAGGGGCGCGGGCCGCACCCGTCGCCGCAGGTGCTCACCGCGCTCGCCCGGGCGCTGCGGATGGACGACGACGCCCGCGCGGAGCTGTTCCACCTGGCCGGCAACGCCCCGCCCACGCCCGGCCGCGTCGACGAGCACGTGCGCCCGAGCGTTCAGCGCCTGCTCGACCGGCTGGACGACCTGCCCACCATGGTGCTGAGCGCGCGCGGCGACATCCTGGCGTGGAACGCGCTCGCCTCCGCGCTGCTCGGCGACTGGTCCTTGGTCCCTCGTCGGCAGCGCAACATCATCTGGCTGCGGTTCCTGGGCGAGCCGGACCCCCGGCGCAGCACGGTGGCCATGGGCGACGAGGAGCGCGAGGCGACCGCCGCCCAGTCCGTCGCCACCCTGCGCGCCACGGCGGCCCGCTATCCCGGCGACCCGTCGGTACGGGACCTGGTCAGCGAGCTGAGGAGGCGCAGCGACCGGTTCGACCAGCTGTGGCGGGCGGGCGGCTCGTCGACGAGCTGGCCGTTCCACCGCAAGACGATCGACCACCCGAGCCTGGGCCGGATCGTGCTCGACTGCGACTCCCTGCACGTGCCCGACAGCGACCAGACGGTGATCGTCTACTCGGCCGAGCCGGGGACGCCGGACGCCGACGCCCTCGCGCTCCTGCGGGTGCTCGGCACGCAGTCGATGACGCCCGCGGGCTGAGTCAGCGGCCGAACGCCGCCGGGCCGTCGGGGACGAGCGCCCAGGCGATCCGGGCGTGCATCTCGGCGGACATGGGCGGCAGGGCGTCGAGCGCGAACCAGGCGGCGTCGGTGTTCTCGCCGTCGTCGGGGAACGGCTCGCCCGAGACGTAGCGGAAGCGGAACGTGAGGTCGAGGTACTGCGCGTGGTCGCCGTTGTCGTAGACCATCGGCGGCAGCGCGTGCACCCAGGYGAGCCGCTCCGGCACGGCGACGACGGACGCCTCCTCGAGCACCTCGCGGGCACCGGCGTCGGACGGCTCCTCCCCGGGGTCGACGATGCCGGTCACCGGGGTCCACTCGCCGTTGTCGGCCCGCCGCACCAGCAGCACGTGATCGTCGTCCCGCAGCACCACGGCGGTCACGCCGGGCAGCCAGAGCAGGTCGTGGCCCACGGCGGCCCGCAGCGCGAGGACGTGGTCGGGGATCGCCATGCGGGGTTCTCCTCGGGTCGTGCGGACGGTGCGGCGACCGTACCGTGCGGACGACGCCGGTCTCCCGGCAGGGGACAATGGTGCGTCGCCGACCGAGAAGGATCTCTGCCGTGAACCAGCCCCGCATGAACGTCGAGTCGTTCAACCTCGACCACCGGACCGTCGCCGCGCCGTACGTGCGCCTGGCCGACACCAAGCACCTGCCCGCCGGGGACGTGATCCAGAAGTACGACGTCCGCTTCACGCAGCCGAACGTCGCGCACCTCGAGATGCCGACCGTCCACTCCCTCGAGCACCTCTTCGCGGAGCACTCCCGCAACCACTCGGACCGCGTCATCGACTTCTCGCCCATGGGCTGCCAGACCGGCTTCTACCTGATCCTGCAGGGCGAGTGGGACTACGACGACGTCCTCACCCTGGTGCAGGACACCCTGACGGACATCACGACGGCCACCGAGGTGCCCGCGGCGAACGAGGTGCAGTGCGGCTGGGGCGCGAACCACACGCTCGAGGGCGCGCAGGACGCCGCCCGCACGTTCCTCGGCGCGCGCGACGAGTGGGAGCACGTGACCGCATGATCGCCGTCGACGCGGTCATCGTCACCGCGATGCCCGACGAGTCCGCGGCGTTCCTGAGCCGCGCCGACGTCGTCGGCGACCCGACCGCGATGGGCCACGCCGAGCACCGGCTGCTCACCGTCTGCGGTCGCCAGGTGCTGCTCGTGCAGTGCGGCATCGGCCTGGTGAACTCCGCGACGGCGGCGGCGGTGGCTATCCAGGGCACGCACCCGCGCGCGGTCATCAGTGCCGGCAGCGCGGGCGGCGTCGGCCTGGACGTGCGCGTGGGCGACGTGGTGGTCGGCTCGGAGTACGTGTACTCCGGCGCCGACGCCCGCGCCTTCGGGTACGAGCTGGGCCAGGTGCCGGGCATGCCCGAGGTGTACGAGGCCGAGCAGGTGCTGCACGACGCCGCCGTCACCGCCGGCGTCGACCTGCGCGTCCTGTCCGGCACCGTCCTGTCCGGGGACGCATTCATCGACGCCAGCCGCATCGACCGGATCCGGGCGTCGTTCCCCTCCGCCCTGGCCACGGACATGGAGTCGGCGGCCCTCGCCCACACCGCGCACCTGTACGGGGTGCCGTTCCTCTCGGTCCGGGGCATCTCCGACCTGTGCGGCCCGGTGGCGGGCTCGGACTTCCTCCTGCACGTGGACGACGCCGCGGACCGTTCGGCCGCCGTCGTCATCGAGGTCCTGCGGCGGCTGGCCGTCGGGGACATGGCCCACGCCCGCTGACCGTCAGCCCTCACAGAAAGAGACCCGATGACCCAGAACCACCCCGTCCGCGTGCACCCGAGCGCCGACCGTCTGGCGCGTGCCGACCAGCTGGCCTGGGCCATCGCGGAAGTGGCGGCCGACCCCGTCGAGGTGCCGGACGAGGTGGTCGACATGATCATCAACCGCGTCATCGACAACGCCGCGGTCACGGTCGCCTCGCTGACGCGCACTCCCCCGTCGGCGGCCCGTGCCCAGGCGCTCGCGCACCCGTACGCCGGCGCCAGGCACGGCGCGACCGTGTCGGGCGTCGAGCCGAGCACGCGGGTCAGCCCCGAGTGGGCCGCCTGGGCGAACGGCGTCGCGGTGCGTGAGCTCGACTACCACGACACGTTCCTGGCGGCCGACTACTCCCACCCGGGCGACAACATCCCGCCGATCGTCGCCGTCGCGCAGCACGTGGGACGCGACGGAGCGGCGCTCGTGCGCGCGATCGCCACGGGCTACGAGATCCAGGTCGACCTGGTCCGCGCGATCAGCCTGCACAAGCACAAGATCGACCACGTCGCGCACCTGGGCCCGTCGGTGGCTGCCGGCCTGGGCACGCTGCTCGACCTGTCGCCCGAGGTGATCTTCCACGCCGTCGGCCAGGCGCTCCACACGACGACGGCCACGCGGCAGTCGCGCAAGGGCGAGATCTCGTCGTGGAAGGCCTACGCGCCGGCGTTCGCCGGCAAGGTCGCCATCGAGGCGGTCGACCGGGCGATGCGCGGCGAGACGTCGCCGACGCCGATCTACGAGGGCGAGGACGGCGTCATCGCGTGGCTGCTGGACGGCCCCGACGCCGCGTACGACGTCCCGCTGCCCGCACCCGGCGAGGCCAAGACGGCAATCCTCGACACGTACACCAAGGAGCACTCCGCGGAGTACCAGTCGCAGGCCCTCATCGACCTGGCCCGGCGCCTGCACGGCGAGCGCCCGGACCTCACGGACCCGGCGAACGTCGAGTCGATCGTCATCCACACCTCGCACCACACGCACTACGTCATCGGCTCGGGCGCCAACGACCCCCAGAAGTACGACCCGACGGCGTCGCGCGAGACGCTCGACCACTCGATCCCGTACATCTTCACGGTTGCGCTGCAGGACGGCGCCTGGCACCACGTCGACTCGTACGCGCCGTCCCGCGCGGGGCGCGCCGACACGATCGCCCTGTGGCTCAAGGTCACCACCACCGAGGACCCGGAGTGGACCCGTCGGTACCACTCGACCGACCCGGACGAGAAGGCGTTCGGCGGCCGCGTCGTCATCACGACCACGGCCGGCGAGGTGGTCGAGGCCGAGATCGCCGTCGCGGACGCCCACCCCCTGGGAGCCCGGCCGTTCGCCCGCGAGCAGTACGTGGCGAAGTTCCGCACGCTCGCCGAGGGTGTGCTCGACGCGGCCGAGATCGAGCGGTTCCTCGACGTCGCGCAGCGCCTGCCGTCCCTCACCGCGGACGAGCTGGCCGGCCTCACGGTCGTCGCCCCCGCCGGCCTGCTGGACACCGTGAGCACCCCGGAAGGACTCTTCTGATGCTGTACGCCACGACCACCGCAGCCGACAAGCGCGTCGCGCTGCGCGAGCGGCTCGCCTCGGGTCGGCTCCTGCAGCTGCCGGGCGCGTTCAACCCGCTGTCGGCCCGGCTCATCGAGGCCAAGGGCTTCGACGGCGTGTACATCTCCGGCGCGGTGCTGTCGGCGGACCTCGGGCTGCCGGACATCGGGCTGACCACGGCCACCGAGGTCACGCTGCGCGCGGGGCAGATCGCCCGGATGACCGGGCTGCCGTCGATCGTCGACGCCGACACCGGGTTCGGCGAGCCCATGAACGTCGCGCGGACCGTCCAGGGCCTCGAGGACGCCGGCCTGGCGGGCTGCCACATCGAGGACCAGGTCAACCCGAAGCGATGCGGCCACCTCGACGGGAAGGCCGTGGTCGACGACGACACGGCGCTGCAGCGCATCCGCGCGGCCGTCGACGGGCGCCGCGACCCGAACTTCCTCGTCATGGCGCGCACCGACATCCGCGCCGTCGACGGCCTGTCGGCCACGATCGACCGGGCCAAGGCGCTGGTCGACGCGGGCGCCGACGCGATCTTCCCCGAGGCCCTCACGAGTGCCGACGAGTTCGCCGCGGTCCGCGCCGCCGTCGACGTGCCGCTGCTGGCCAACATGACCGAGTTCGGCAAGGGCGAGCTGCTCACCACCCAGCAGCTGACCGACCTCGGCATCAACATCGTCATCTACCCGGTCACGCTGCTGCGCCTGGCCATGGGCGCCGCGATGCGCGGCCTCGACCAGATCCGCGCCGAGGGCACCCAGGCCGGCCTGCTGGACCAGATGCAGACGCGCGCGGAGCTCTACGAGCTGCTCGACTACGAGTCGTACGGCCACTTCGACGCGAATGTGTTCAACTTCAAGCTCTGAGCAGGACGAACGTCCGTCAACGACGATGGAGGCAGTGCATGACCGAGTCCGACGTCCAGATCCACAAGGGCCTGGCAGGGGTGGTCGTCGACACCACCGAGATCAGCTCCGTCGACGCCGCGAGCAACTCGCTGCTGTACCGCGGCTACCCGGTCCAGCAGCTGGCCGCCTCGCGCTCGTTCGAGGAGGTCGCGTACCTGCTCTGGCACGGTGAGCTGCCCACGGCGGAGCAGCTCGAGGCGCTGCAGGGGGCCGAGCGCCTGCAGCGCCGGCTCCACGACGAGGTCGTCGCTGCGGTCCAGGCGCTCCCGCTCACGTGCCACCCGATGGACGTCGTCCGCACGGCCGTCAGCGTGCTGGGCGCGCACGACCCGAGCGCCGAGGACTCGTCGCGCGAGGCGAACCTGGCCAAGTCCGTGCGCCTCTTCGCGCAGCTGCCCGGGATCGTCGCGCTCGACCAGCGCCGACGCCGCGGCGAGGAGCCGATCGAGCCCCGCCAGGACCTCGGGTTCGCCGAGAACCTCCTCTGGGTGACGTTCGGCGAGCTGCCGGACCCGGTGGTGGTGCGCGCGTTCGAGGTCTCGATGGTGCTGTACGCCGAGCACTCGTTCAACGCGTCGACGTTCACCGCCCGGGTCATCGCGTCCACGCTCTCCGACCTGCACTCGGCGGTCACGGGCGCGGTCGGCGCGCTCAAGGGCCCGCTGCACGGCGGCGCCAACGAGGCCGTCATGGAGACCTTCGCGGAGATCGGCACCGCCGACCGCGCCGCCGCGTGGCTCGACGACGCGCTGGCGAGCAAGCGCAAGATCATGGGCTTCGGCCACCGCGTCTACAAGCACGGCGACTCCCGGGTGCCGACCATGCGCGAGTCGCTGGTCACGCTCGTCGAGCACTACGACCGCCCGGACATGCTCGATCTCTACGACGCCCTCGAGGCGGCGATGACCGAGCGAAAGAACATCCTGCCCAACCTCGACTACCCCACCGGGCCCGCGTACCACCTCATGGGCTTCGACACCCCGACGTTCACGCCGCTGTTCGTCGCGAGCCGGATCACGGGCTGGACCGCGCACATCATGGAGCAGCTGGGCGCCAACTCGCTGATCCGGCCGCTCAGCCAGTACGTGGGCCCGGCGCGACGGGACGTGCCGACCACCTGACGGTCGCGGATGGTCCGTCAGGCCGGGGCGATCGGGCGCCCGACCGTCAGCGCCTCGCGCAGGGGGCCGTCCAGCTGCGCGTACGCCGCATCCGGCTCGGCGCCGACCGCCTCGAGCACCGAGCTGAAGAAGCACCGCGCCGCCGCGGCGAGCACCACGTCGAGCACCTCGTCGTCGGCGAGCCCGAGCTCCCGCAGCTCGTCGAGGTCCCCCGGTCGCAGGTCGGCGGCGCCGGCGGCGACCTTGTCGGCCAGCCGGGCGATCGCGTGGTCGACCTCGGTCAGCTCCTCGGCGTCGTCCCCGCGAGCGAGCGCACGCACCGCACCCGGGCTCATGTGGCCACGTGCGAGCACGCCGCCGTGCGCGAGCGAGCAGTAGCTGGACCGCAGCCGCAGCGCCGCGGCGGTCGTCGCGACCTCGTAGCGACGGGGGTCCATGCCCTTGATCGCGCCGTTGAGACCCTGCCACGCGCGCAGCACCGCGGGTCGCTGCGCCAGCACCCTCGTGTAGTTGGCGACGTAGCCCAGCGTCGCGCGGTCCTTGTCGAACGCCGCCGCGACCTCGCCCGTGGGGTCGTCTCCCTCGTCCGCCTCGCGAATCCAGCTCATGCGTCCTCCCGGTCGGTCGGGACGATCATGACGCCGGCACGGCGTGCACGTCGAGGACGACGGTGCCGGCGATGACGTCCGCGGCCGTGCGTCCGTCGCCCCGTCCCGCCTGCACGGCCAGCCCGATCAGGCAGGCGTAGGACGAGCCGAGCAGGAGGGCGCCGGCGCCGCTCTTTCCGCCGCGGGCGGACCACACACCCTGGTGCGCGAGCTCCCACGGCAGGGCGGTGGTGAGCGCCCGGCGCAGGACGGCGGCCCCGACAGTGAGGTCGCCTCCCCCGACCGGCTCGATCGCCAGACCGAGCGCCCGCATGCCCGGCGTGCCCCCGCGGGCGTCGGCGATCCCCAGGACGAGGGCCGCCGGGATGGTCACCAGGGCCGGGACCAGCAGCCGGGGGCGTCCGGCGAGCGAGATCGGGGGCGAGGTGCCGCGGCGGACCGCGAGCCCGTTGACGGCCGCGACGACCGCCAGGGGGACGGCGACCACTGCCCCGTCGATCATTGCCGCGACCGCGCGGCGTCCTGCGTGCCGAAACCCGGTCATGCCACCTCCGTGCGCCAACCCCCGCGCAGCACCGTAGCGGGCAGAGTGGGTGTCGTGTCAGTGCCTGCGGTCACCGTTGCCGCCGCGAACAACGCCGCCTGGTGCGACCTCGTGGTCCGCGCGACCGGCCGCCCCACCGTGACCGCACCACGCCTCTGGTCGACGCCGAGCCGTTCGCCCGTCGCCTACCCGGACGCGGTGACCCTGCGGCCCGGGGTGCCGGTGGCCGAGGTGCTCGCGGCCATCGACGACTCCGCCGGCGCGTCGGTCAAGGACTCCTTCGCCGACCTCGACCTCGCCCCGCACGGCTACGCCGTGCTGTTCGAGGCCCAGTGGCTGACCCGGCCCGCGCGTGCCCCGAGCGAGGTCGGGCTGCCATGGCGGGCGGTCGACGCCGGGACGCTCCCGCAGTGGCTCGCCGCGCACGGGTCGGCGGCGATCGCGCCCGCGGTGCTCGACGACCCCGTGGTCCGGCTGCTGCTCGCGTCGGACGCCGACGGACCGATCGCCGTCGCCGCGCTGAACCGCTCGGGCGAGACTCCCGTGGTCGGGATCTCGAACGTGCGGGCGCTGCGGGTCGAGCCCGAGATGGTGTGGTCGGAGCTGACCGTGCTCGCCCGCCGCGAGCTCGGCCCGTACCCCTTGGTGGGCTACGAGTCCGGGCCCGACGTGATCGCGCCGACCGCCGTCGGCTTCGAGCCCCTCGGCCCGCTGCGCGTCTGGCTGCGGTGATCMCACGCCGCGTGTCACGGCTCGATCGTGAAGCCCGTGAGCCCCTCCGGAGCCTCCGTCGCGACGTCGACGCCCGACACCCCCGCGCCACCTGGTCCGGTCCGGCACCACGCCTCGAGGGCGTCGACGGCCTCGTCCGGGCCCTCGAGCACCGCCTCCACCGTGCCGTCGGACCGGTTGCGCACCCAGCCGCTGACGCCGAGCCGGCGGGCCTCGCGGGACAACGACCAGCGGTAGCCGACGCCCTGCACCATGCCGTGCACCAGGAGCCGGCGGCGCGTCATCGCGTCCCCGCGTTGCTGTGCTCGGCGGGGCCGAAGACCACGAGCACGTGCAGGTCCTCGGCGATGTCGACGAAGCGGTGGGGCTCGAGCGCGGGCACGAACGCCACCGCGCCGGGGCCGACGTCGACCGTGAGATCCGGCGTCCACAGCCGCGCCCGACCGCGCAGGACGACGTAGATCTCGTCCTCCGTGTGCGGCTGCTGGCGGTCGTCGTCGCCGACCGCGAGCACGTAGGTGCCGACGCTCAGCGCCGGGACCCGGAGGTGCTCGGTGTACCGGGTCTCGCCGGGCTCGCCGGCATGCTCGAGGAGATGCACCCCTCCAGTGTGCCGCCATCCATCGTCAACTCAGGGTTGACCGGGCTTCGATCGTCAACCTACGGTTGACGCATGACGACGACCCGCCTGCAGAACCCCGTCCGCCTCGACGACCTCATCGAGGCCATCACCACGACCCAGCCGACCGTCCTCGACCAGCTCTCGACCGCGGTGCTCACCGCGCAGGCCCTGGGTGACGTCGCCGACCACCTGATCGGCCACTTCGTCGACCAGGCCCGCCGGTCCGGCGCGTCGTGGACCGAGATCGGCGCGAGCATGGGGGTGACCAAGCAGGCCGCGCAGAAGCGGTTCGTGCCCAAGGACCCCGGTACGCCCTCCGCCGCCGAGGGCTTCGCTCGCTACACCGACGCCGCCCGCAGCGTCGTCGTCGCCGCGCAGAACGAGGCGCACGCCGCGGGCAACGCCGAGATCACCACGGCGCACCTCGCCCTGGGCGTGCTCGGCGCACCGGAGGACGTCGCCGCGCGAGCCGTCGCCGCGCAGGTCACGTCGCTCGCCGACGCCCGCGCGACCCTCGCCGCATCTCTTCCGCCGGCCGTCTCCCCCGTCCCCGCTTTGGTCCCCTTCGACGCCGCCGCGAAGAAGGCGCTCGAGCTGACGTTCCGCGAGGCGGTGCGGCTCGACGACGACCGGGTCGACACGGGCCACGTCCTGCTCGCCCTGCTCGAGGTCGAGGACGGCACGGGTCCGCTCGCCGCGCTGGGGCTCGACAAGTCGGCCGTGGAGGCCTTCGTGCTGGCCGAGCGCCCCGAGGACGCCGCCACGGCGTAGCGGTCCCGATACGCGTCCGACCGCGTCGGCAGGGGAAGATGCTCGGGTGACCTCCCCCAGCGTGACCTCTGCCGACCGGACGGACGGCGGCCGCCGCTTCCGGACCGCCCTGTTCGTCGACTTCGACAACGTGTACATCGGCCTCCAGCGCCTGGACCCCGTGGCGGCCGAGGCCTTCGCGACGGATCCCGGGCACTGGCTGGGCGAGCTCGAGTCCGGCAGCGACTCCGAGGGCGACTTCACGCGCCGCTTCCTCATCCGCGCCTGCTACCTGAACCCGTCGAGGTTCTCGCAGTTCCGGCCCAACTTCACGCGCGCCGGGTTCCAGGTGGTCGACTGCCCGTCGCTGACCCAGCAGGGCAAGAGCAGCGCCGACATCAACCTCGTGCTCGACGCCGTCGACGCCCTCGCGGCGCCGACGCTGTACGAGGAGTTCGTCATCGTCTCCGCCGACGCCGACTTCACGCCGTTGGCCCTCCGGTGCCGCGCCGCCGACCGCCGGGTGACGATCATGACGGCCAGCCCCGCGGCGAGCGCCTACCGCGCCGTCGCCGACTCGGTCATCACCGCCGACGACCTCGCCGACCTGGTGACGCAGACCGCGTCCACGCTTGCCGTCGAGGACCCGGTCGAGCCGACGCGCGCTCGCACGGCGGCCCAGCCCGAGCGGCCCGCGGCCGATGCACCGGCGGCGGTGCCGCCCGCGGCCAAGACGCCGGCGACGGGCGGGGCCTCCGCCGCCGCACGCAAGGCCGTGCTCCAGCGGGTCCGCACCGCGGACCGTCCCGTGCCCCTCGGCACGATCGTCCAGGTCGCCCAGAAGGCGGACCCGAGCCTGCAGGAGAGCCGGTGGGCGGGGACGGGGGGCGTGCTCCCGTGGCTCGCGCGCGCCGTGCCGGAGGTCGGCGCGTCGTCCCGTCCCCCGGGCTACGTGTGGGACCCCAAGCGGTTCGGCGAGGCCGACCTGCCGGGCGCGGTGACCGACACCGACCCCAGCGCACTGCAGCGCCAGGTCATCACCGTCACGGACACCCCGGGGCTGAGCGCCGAGAACTACCGGGTGCTGCTGACGGCACTGGCGGCCGACCTGCACGCGCACCCGTTCAACCGGGCCGAGACGTCCAAGCGCGTGCGCAACGCCTGCCAGAAGGCCGGCGCGCAGGTGGGCCGGTCCACGGTCAACTTCGTCATCGGCGGCATCATCTTCGCCGGCCTCGAGCTCACGCCGACCACCGGCGCCGGCGACCTCGCGCTCGCCTGGACCGAGAACGTCGTCGGCCTCTGCCGCGGCGCGCGGATGCAGCTCAGCCCGGGCGACGTCGCGGCGATCGGCGCGTGGGTCGGCGGCGGCCTGCTGGAGGACTGAGCCCCGGCCTACCGGTCGTAGTCGAACCGCAGCCGCATCCGGTCGCCGCGGAACACGATCGACGAGTACTCGAACGGCCGCGACAGGGCGTCGAAGATCACGTCCTGCAGCTGCAGGGCCGGCTCGCCGCGTCGCATGCCGAGGTGCTTGGCGTCGGCCGTGCTCACGGCGACGGCCTCGAGGTCCTCGCGCACGTGCTTCATCGGCAGGCCGTAGTGCTGCTCCAGCACGACGCAGAGCTGGTTGGCGACGACGTCGTGCCCGTCGAGGCCGGGCGCGAGGCGGGCCGGGACGTACGAGCGGTGCAGGCTGATCGGCTCGCCCTGGACCGAGCGCACGCGCACGACCACGTAGGTCTCGTCGCCCTCGCCGAGCGCGAGCCGCTCGCGCACGCCCTGCGACGGGGCCTCCAGCGCGAGCGAGACCAGCCGCGTCGACGTCTCGTAGCCGAGCCCCTCGAGCTGCTCGCGCACGCCGCGGTAGGCGGGTGACGTCGCGTTGATCTTGGGCGTCGCGACGTAGGTGCCCTTGCCCGGGACGCGGACCAGCAGGCCGTCGCCGACGAGCTTGGTGAGGACGCCGCGCACCGTCATCCGGCTCAGGCCGAACATCCGGTTGAGCTCGTTCTCGGACGGGATCCGCTGCCCGGGTGCCCACTCGCCGCTGGTGATCCGCGCGTGCAGGATCGTCTCGAGCTGCGCGTAGAGCGGCACGGCCGACTCCCGCTCCAGGACCTGGGTCATGAGCCCAAGGGTTCCACGGATCTCGCTCGTGTGGTCGTGCATGAGTAGACCTGTCTAGACTGCGGACAGATCGGGACGATGCGGTCCTGGTCCACCGGTCTGTCCCACGACGGACACCGGCCGCTCCCCGGGAGGGCTGAGCATGATCTCGTCGACGCTGACGATGACGCGGACCGCGCGCGAGCGCGGCTACGCGGTCCCGGCGGTCAACATCCTCGACGACCTCAGCCTGCGCGCCGTGATCGCCGCCGCCGTGGCCGCGAGCGCGCCGATGATCGTCCAGATCTCCGTCAAGACCGTCCGCTCGATCGGCACCGACCTGATCACGACGATGTTCCGGTCCGCCGCCGCCGACGTCCCCGTGCCCGTGGCCCTGCACCTCGACCACTGCCCCGACCGGGCCGTCATCTCCGACGTGGTCCGCGCGGGCTGGTCGTCGGTGCTGTTCGACGCCTCGGACCGCGACCTGGCCACCGCCGAGCGCGAGACGGCCGAGGTGGTCGCCGAGGCGCACGCCGCCGGGGTCGACGTCGAGTCGGAGATCGAGAACATCATCGGCGTGGAGGACGGCGTCGGGTCCGACGTCTCGTTGCACTCGTACGACGTGGCGACGCTGGCCGCCGTGGCCGAGCGCACCGGCGTCGACCTGCTCGCGCCCCAGCTGGGCACCGCGCACGGCGAGTACAAGGCGCAGCCGGTGCTGCTGCCGCAGCGCGTGCGCGAGCTCGCCGCGCTCACCGACCGGCCGATCGTGCTGCACGGCGGGACCGGCCTGACCGCGGACGACTTCGCGACGTTCATCGCCGCCGGCGTCTCGAAGATCAACATCTCGACGGGCGTCAAGGTCGCGTACATGCGCTCGGCCGAGAAGCACCTGGCCGAGGCGCGCGCCCGTGACACGTGGGACCCGCCGTCGATGTTCCGCGACATCTCGGCCGCCGTGCAGGCGGCCATCGCGGTGCACATCGAGGAGTTCGGCGCCGCGGGCCGGGGGGCGGCATGAGCCCCACGCTCGTCTTCGACTGCGACGGCGTCCTCGCCGACACCGAGCGCGACGGCCACCTGCCCGCGTTCAACCGGACGTTCGCCGACGCCGGCCTGCCCATCCACTGGAGCGAGGAGGAGTACGGCCAGCTGCTGGCGATCGGCGGGGGCAAGGAGCGGCTCGCGACCGTGTTCACCCCGGTGTTCGTCGACGCCGCGCACCTGCCCACCGACCCCGACGAGCAGCGCGACCTCATCGCCCGCTGGCACAAGGCCAAGACCGCGCACTACACGGCGATGGTGGCCGACGGCGTCCTGCCCGGGAGGCCCGGCATCGCCCGCCTGGTGGCCGAGGCCTCGGCGGCGGGCTGGGGCCTCGCGGTCGCGTCCACGTCGGCCGAGGCCTCGGTGCGCGCCGTCCTCGAGCACGTCGTCGGCGACGACCTCGCCGCCCGGTTCGCGGTGTTCGCCGGCGACGTCGTGCCCGCGAAGAAGCCGGCGCCCGACATCTACCTGCTCGCGCTGCGCGAGCTCGGGGTGGGGCCGGAGGAGGTCGTCGTCGTCGAGGACAGCGCCAACGGCCTGCGGGCCGCGCTCGGCGCCGGGCTGCGCACGGTCGTCACGGTCAGCAGCTACACCGCCGCCGAGGACTTCACGGGGGCGTCGCTCGTCGTGAGCTCGCTCGGTGACCTGCCCGACACGCCCGCCGACGTCCTGGCCAACCCGCACGGCCTGTCGATCGACGGCCAGGTCGAGCTGTCCCACGTCGCCCACCTCCTGCAGACCCCGTAGCCGCCGACCCGAAGAGAGAGCGAAGCGCCGTGTCCGATGCCCGCGTCGAGTCCGTCGTCCGCACCATCGCCCAGACCTGCATCGAGAACGAGAAGTACTTCGGCGACCTCGACTCCGTCGTCGGCGACGGGGACTTCGGGTTCTCGCTGGCGCGCGGCTTCGAGAACGTGGTGACCCAGTGGGACACGTTCGACCGCACCGACACCGCGACGTTCCTGCAGAAGGTCGCCCTCGTCATGACGGGGCGGATCGGCGGGACCTCGGGACCCATCTGGGGCACGGCGTTCCTGCGGGCCGCCGGCCAGGTCAAGGGCAAGCAGGAGATCACGGGCGACGACGTCGTCGCCATGCTGCGAGCCGCGATCGAGGGCATCAAGGCGCGCGGCGGCGCGGACCTGGGCGAGAAGACCCTCCTCGACGCCCTCGCCCCGATGACGGACACGATCGAGAAGGAGCTCGCGTCGGGCTCGTCGGCACCGGACGTCGCCCGGGCTGCCGCCACGACAGCGCGCGACGCCGCCGAGGCGACCAAGCCCATGCAGGCCCGGCGCGGCCGCGCCTCCTACACCGGCGAGCGCAGCATCGGGTCGGTCGATCCGGGCGCGGTCGCGGTCGCGGTGCTGGCGGAACGGATCGCCGACACCTGGTGACGCACGTCCGCGCCCCGGGGGCGACGCGGCGACAGGTCAGAAGAACACGACGATGTGGAGGAACGACCGATGAAGAAGTTCGTCAACGACCCGAAGAACTTCGTCCCCGAGATGCTCAAGGGCATCGCCCTGGCCAACCCCGACACCCTGCGCTACGTGCCCGAGTACAACCTGATCATGCGCGCCGACGCCCCGAACCACGACAAGGTGTCGATCATCCAAGGCTCGGGGTCCGGCCACGAGCCGGCGCACGTGATGGTGGTGGGCAAGGGCATGCTCGACGGGGCGTGTCCCGGCGACGTGTTCGCGGCGCCGCCCATGGAGTACGTGCTGGAGACGGCGAAGCTGCTGGCCTCGGACAAGGGCGTCCTGCTGCTGGTCAACAACTACACCGGCGACAAGATGGCGTTCGAGATGGCGGCCGAGCTGGCGGAGGCCGAGGGCCTCAACGTGCGGACGCTGTTCATCAACGACGACGTCGCCGTCAAGGACTCGACCTGGACGGTCGGTCGGCGCGGCGTGGCGGGGAACTTCTTCGTCATGAAGGCCGTGGGGGCGGCGTCGGAGGCCGGGGCGTCGCTCGAGGAGCTCGTGCGGATCGGCGAGAAGGTCAACTCGGTGACCCGGACCATGGGCATCGCGCTGACCCCGTGCACGCCGCCCGCCAAGGGCTCCCCGCTGTTCGAGCTGGCCGACGACGAGATGGAGGTCGGCGTCGGCATCCACGGCGAGCCCGGTCGCCGTCGGGCCAAGCTGGTGAGCGCCGACGAGATCGTCGACGAGCTGCTCGGCGCCGTCGTCCCCGACCTGCCCTACTCCTCGGGCGACGAGGTCGCGCTGATGATCAACGGGCTGGGCGGCACCCCGATCAGCGAGCTGTACCTGCTGTACGGGCTCGCGCACGAGAAGCTGGCCGCACAGGGCATCACCGTGGGACGCAGCTACGTCGGCGAGTACTGCACATCGCTCGACATGGCCGGCGCCTCGCTCACCCTGGTCAAGCTCGACGACGAGATCAAGGAGCTGCTGCTGGCGCCCGCCGAGATCGCCAACCGGGTGTTCTGACCTCGACCGCCACGCGCGGCGGCGCCCGCGGGTCCGCCGCGCGTCGCGGAGCTCCCGCGCCCGAACGGGGGATCTTCCTTACCGGTACACCTTTTCCTTACCGGTACACCTTGTGCTCGGCCGTCCGGATTGTCATGCTTCCCGTGACGGCCTCGCGTCGTCGGTTTTCGCGAACGGTCATCCGACAACGACGTAGGAGACTCCGTGTCCAGACCCCTGCCCCGCACTCGCTCGATGCTGCTCGCTGCCGCCAGTGTGGTAGCGCTCTCACTCGCCGTCGCGGCTCCTGCCGCGGCTCATGACGGCCGCGGCCACCACGCGCCGCCGCCGGCCACGCGGCTGTTCACTCCCCCGCCGGACGACGGCGCCGTCCAGCAGATCAAGCAGCTGGTCAAGACGCGCCAGTGGGCCGACGCCGCGGCGCTGACCAAGATGGCCGCCACGCCGCAGGCCGTCTGGTTCACCTCGGGGACGCCCAAGGAGGTCAAGAAGGCCGTCCAGAAGACCATGCTCCAGGCCCGGATCACGCACTCGATCCCGGTGCTGGTCGCGTACAACCTGCCGTTCCGCGACTGCGCCCAGTACTCCGCGGGCGGGGCGGCGGACACCGCGTCCTACCTGGCGTGGATCGACGCGTTCGCCGCCGGCGTCGGCGACGGCCAGGCGATCGTGCTGCTCGAGCCCGACGGCCTCGGGATCATCCCCTGGTACACGTCGAACCAGGGTGCGCAGGAGTGGTGCCAGCCCGCCGAGCTGAACCCCGCGACCGCCGCGAGCGACCGGTTCACGCAGGTCAACGGCGCCGTCGACCGGCTGACCGCCCTGCCGAACACCTCCGTCTACCTCGACGGCACGCACTCCGGCTGGCTCGGCGTCGGCGACATCTCCGACCGCCTGCACAAGGCCGGCGTCGAGAAGGCCGACGGCTTCTTCCTCAACGTGTCCAACTACGAGACGTCCGAGCGCCAGGTCAAGTTCGCCTCCTGGATCTCACAGTGCCTCTGGTACGGGACGAACACGGCCGAGGGCGGCTGGCGCGTCGGCCACTTCGACTACTGCGCGTCGCAGTACTACCCGGCCGACCCGGCCGACTTCAGCACCTGGACGAGGACCGACGACTGGTACACCACGGAGGTCACCAACGCCGCGGGCGCGCCCAGCGGCCCCGACGTCCTGAAGCACGCCGTCATCGACACGAGCCGCAACGGGCAGGGTCCGTGGACCRCACCCGCGGGGAGCCCCGCCGGTGACCCGCAGGTCTGGTGCAACCCGCCCGGCCGCGGCCTCGGCCTCAAGCCGACCCTGACCACCGGCAGCCCGTACGTCGACGCGTACCTGTGGGTGAAGATCCCGGGCGAGTCCGACGGCGAGTGCACGCGATGGGACCCGGCCGGCGGCATCGACCCGGTGCGCGGGTACGCCGACCCGGCAGCGGGCGCCTGGTTCCCGGAGATGGCCCTGGAGCTCGTGCACAACGCGAACCCGCCACGGAGGTGCCCACCGACGACCGTCGGCGGTCGGCGGCGTCAGCCCCCGGCCCAGGTCATGACGAGGACGCAGACGTCGTCGCGCTCGTCGTCCGCGTGCGCCAGCAGGTCGGTGACCAGTGACGCCACCGATCCGCCCGGCTCCAGCAGGCCCGCGCCCGCGTCCGCGAGGGCGTCCAGGCCCGTCCTGAGCGCGCGGTTGCGACGCTCGATGAGGCCGTCCGTGTAGAGCACGAGCAGGTCGTGCGGGAGCAGGGTGGTCACGGCCTCGGCCCGGCCCGTGCCGATCCCGAGCGGCGTGGACCGGCCCTCCCAGAGGAACTCGTGCGCGCCGGCCGCCGTGACCCGCAGCGGGGGCAGGTGACCCGCGCAGGCGTACCGGACGCGGCCGGTGCCCAGCTCGATCTCCGCGTAGGCGAGCGTGGCCATGAAGCCCACGGCCGCCTGCTCGACGAACCGGTCGAGCCGGGTGAGCAGCGCGGCCGGGCCCACGCCCGGCCCGGCGACGGCGCGGACCGCGGAGCGCAGCTGGCCCATCGCGGTGGCGGCGTGCAGCCCGCGACCCACGACGTCCCCGACGACGACCGCGAGCCGGTCGTCGTCGACGAGGAAGGCGTCGTACCAGTCGCCGCCCACCTCCAGAGCCTGCACGCCGGGCCGGTACTCCGTGTCCACAGTGAAGCGGCGGTCGGTCGGCAGGTGCGTGGTGAGCAGCGCCAGCTGCAGCTCGTGCGCGACCGCCGCCTTGTAGGCCGCGTCCGTGTCGGCGGCGGTCCGCGCGGCGAGCAGCTCACGCTCGTAGCGGGACCGCTCGGCCGCCCGAGACAGCGCGACGTCCACCGTGCGCTCGCCGGTCTCGGTGTGCCAGGCGCGCGCCGACATCAGGACGGGCAGCCGCCCGTCGGGGCCGCGCAGCTCGACCGCGACCTCGTCGATCCGGCCCTGCATGTGCAGCAGCGGCGACAGGTGCGTCTCCCAGTAGATCCGCCCGCCGACCGACAGCAGCTCGCTCAGCCGCGTCAGGCCCACGACGTCGCGGGCGTCGCGGCCGACCCACTCCAGGAACATCCGGTTGGCGTCGGCGATCGTGCCGTCGGCGTCCAGCCGCAGCAGCGCGACCGGCGCCGCATCCCAGGCCTGGCTACGCCCGGACAGGGGCATGGGCCAGGTAGGCGGTGATGGCGTCGACCACCTGGTCGGGTGCGCTCAGGTTGGGACAGTGCCCGACGGCGTCGAGGAGCACGAGCTCGCTGCCGACGAGGTGCTCCTGCACGTACCGCCCGACCTCCGGCGGCGCGATCACGTCCTCGCGGCACTGCAGCACCAGCGCCGGCGTGGTCACGGCGGCCAGGTCGGCGCGGTTGTCGGACAGGAACGTGGTGCGCGCGAACCGCTTGGCGATCGCCGGGTCGGTCCGGCAGAAGGAGTTGGTCAGCTCGTCGCCGAGCTCCGGGCGGTCGGCGTTGCCCATGATGACCGGCGCGATGAACGCCGACCAGCCGAGGTAGTTGTCGTCCATCGTCTCGAGCAGCTCGTCGATCTCGACGGCGCTGAACCCGCCGCGGTACCCGTCGTCGTCGACGTACCGCGGGCTCGGGCCGACGAGCACCAGCCGGTCGAACAGATCCGGACGCCGGGTCGAGGCCAGGGCGCCGATCATCGCGCTGACCGAGTGCCCGACGAACACCACGGGCCCCAGGTCGAGCTCCTCGAGGAGCTGGACGACGTCGTCCGCGTAGCCGTCGAGCGAGCCGTAACGCTGCGGGTCGTAGGCGGTGAGGTCCGAACCGCCCGCACCGACGTGGTCGAACAGGACCACCCGGTGCGTCGCCTCGAAGGCGGGAGCCACGAACCGCCACATGCTCTGGTCGCAGCCGAACCCGTGCGCGAAGACCATCGCCGGCGCGCCGAGGACCCCGGTCAGCACGACGTTGTTCTTGGAGCGCACAGTCATGGCTCGAGCCTAGGCGGCTGGGGCGGCCCGCCCGGACGCGCGGCGGCCACCTCGCGGATGCTGTCGACGACGAGCTCGGGCACGGCGTCGTCGTCGCCCACCGATCGGTCCGGAAAGTCGAAGACGGCCAGCATCAGCTGCATCGGGTAGGTGGGTGGGTTCGGGCAGGACCGGACCACGACGCCGTCGACCGACAGCTCCGCGCTGTCCCGCGACCGGTCGACCGCGTAGGTGTGAGACTCGGAGACGTCGATCGGGAGCCGTACCGCCGCCCAGTCCTCGGCGACCGCCGGGTCCCGGAAGGGGTGCAGGCCGACGCCGACCTCGGCGGAGCCGGGTCGGACGGCGTCGCCGAAGACCTCCATCACGCAGATCTCCGCAGACCGCGCCGGCCGGTCCTCGAGGCCGACCAGCCAGAACGCCGCCATCGACCTCGGCGTCAGCACGGCGCGCGCCCGCAGCTCGAGGATCCCCGACGTCGGCGTCCAGCCCCGGAACGGCTCCTGCGCCTCGCGCACCACGAGCCCGTCGCGGTACGGCTGCTGCCCGCGGGTCCCGCCCACCGGCCCGGACCAGTTGCCGGACTGGATCCCGGACACCCTCGTCGGCGGCAGGTGGTCGCCCTCGCACCAGACGCCCTGCGACGGCGGGATCCGCAGCACCAGGCAGGAGTCGCGCAGCTCGTAGGACGCCCGCGTCAGCTCCCGGGAGCTCCACGCCGGCAGGTAGTGCGGCAGCCAGACGGCAGGATCGAGGTCGGGTCCGTCGAAGTCGTCCTCGAAGACCAGTCCGTCGGGGTGGTCGGTCACGAACCCAGTCTCCGACAGCACCGAGCAGAAGGCAGCCCCTCCATGGACGTCCCCCGCTGGGCGCTCGCGTCCGCGATCGCCGCACCCGTCGCCATGATCGGCGGCTGGACGCTCGCCGCCGCGCAGCAGCCGTCGTTCGACGCGGTGGAGGAGACGATCAGCGCGCTCGCGGCGTCGACCGCGACCGACCCCTGGATCATGACGGCGGGCCTGGCGGTCACCGGCGTGGCGCACATGGTCACGGCCGCGGGCCTGCGGCCGGTCCCCAGCACTGCCCGGGCGCTGCACGCGCTCGGCGGCGCCGCGACACTGGCCGTCGCGGCGCTGCCGGTCGACAGGTACCCGGCCGCGCACGGCGTGGCGGCGGGTATCGGGTTCGGGGCGCTCGCGCTGTGGCCCGCGCTCGCCCGGCGCCGCGGCGCGACCGGCATCCTGCGGCCGGCCGTCGCCGTCGGCGCCTCCGCCGCCCTCGTCGGGCTGCTCGGCGTGTTCGTCGTCGAGCTGCAGGGCGGCGGTGCGGCGACCGGTCTCTCCGAGCGGGCCGTCGCCGGCGCGCAGGCGCTCTGGCCGCTCGTGGTGGTCGTCGCGCTGCGACGCGAGGCCGCCGGACGTCAGACGAGTCGCTCCGCCAGGACGTCGAACGCGGAGTCCCACCCGTCGTAGACGCTCTCGTCGCCGGGCTGCCCGCCCACGCCGTCAAGGTGGAAGACCATGCGCGTGCGCTCCCCCAGGTCCTCGAGCGTCACGGTGATCACGGGGGCCAGCTCCTCCGGGTCGCCCGGGTCCACCCAGGTGAAGACGAGACGTGACGGCTCGACGACCTCCCGGTAGGTGCCCGCGGTCGAGTAGGTGCTGCCGTCGGGCGCGACCATCGTGTAGCGGTACCGGCCGCCCGGGCGCACGTCGAGCTCGACCGAGTCGCGCGGCGTCTCGAGCCCCCGCGGGTGCCACCATGCCGCGGCCTCGTCGGGGTCGGTCCACGCCCGCCAGATCTCGGCGCGCGGTGCGTCGAAGATGCGCGTGATGGTGAAGGCCTTCTCCAGGGTCTGCTCTGTCTCGATCATCGGTCTGCCTCTCCTGTGATCTCGTGGTTCTCTCGGGTGTGTCGCGTCTGGCGCAGCCGCTCGTCCAGCAGGTCGAAGCGCTCCTCCCAGTGCCGACGGTGACCGTCGACCCAGGTGGCGACCTCGTCCAGCGGCTCGGTGCGCAGGGCGCAGGTGCGCCACTGGGCGGTCACCGTGCGCTCGATCAGCCCCGCCTCCTCGAGCACCCGCAGGTGCTGCGAGACGGCGGACCGACTCATCGCGAACGGTGCGGCCACCTCGCCGGCCGTCGTCGGGCCCTGGGCGAGCTGCGTGAGGATCGCCCGCCGGGTGGGATCGGCGAGCGCCGCGAACACCACGCTCAGGGCGTCCCGTGCCGGCATGTGAGCAACTCCTTAATTAAGCGACGCCTTCAACGTACGCCGGCATCCCGCGACAGGCAAGGGGCACCGTGACACCCTGACCCGATGGCACCGACCGACCTCGAGAGCCCCACGACCGCCCGCACGGTCGGCCGGATCGCGCTCGGCGCGGGCCTGCTGTTCGCCGGCACCAGCCACCTCACGTGGAGCCGCACCGAGTTCCGTGCGCAGGTGCCGCCGTGGATCCCGGTGGACCCTGACGCCGTCGTCCTGGCGTCCGGGGTCGTCGAGCTCGCGCTCGGCGGCGCGCTCGTCGCGCTCCCCCGGCACCGCGTCACCGTGGGGTGGCTCGCCGCGGCGTTCTTCGTCGCGATCTTCCCCGGCAACATCTCGCAGCTGGTCACGCGCACCGACGCGTTCGGCCTCGACTCCGACCGGGCACGCGCGATCCGCCTGGTGTTCCAGCCGCTGCTGGTGCTCTGGGCGCTCTGGTCGACCGGCGCCTGGCGGGCCTGGCGACGTCGCTCGGTCGGCTAGCGCGACACGGCGCGCGCGACGCGCACGGCGTCGATCCGCGCCTCCCGCAGGAGACCGCTGATCGGCTGGTTGTAGCCCACGAAGTACAGGCCCGGCGCGGCAGGCGCCGTCCGGGCGCCGCGCGCGACCGGCATGCCCTGCGCGTCGAGGACGCCGAGGTGGCCGACGAGCGTGTCCAGCCCGCGCCGGTAGCCGGTGGCGGCGATGACGACCTCGGGCTGGATCCGCGCGCCGTCGGCGAGCACCACGTCGGCCCCGTCGAAGGACTCCACCGCCGCGACCGGCTCGACCGCCCGGGCCTGGACCGCCGCGATGAGCCCGACGTCCTGCACGGGCACCGAACCCACCAGCACCCGCGAGTAGAGGCCGGTCGTGGGCCGAGGCAGGCCGAACTCCGACAGGTCCGGCACCTCGACGCGGGCGACGCCGCGCGCGATCCGGTCGACCACCGGCACCGGCAGGTGCCGCACCAGGATGCCGGTCCCCTGCGCCGGCCAGCCGAAGTTGGACCGTCGGACGATGTGCGGCGGCGTCCGGATCGCCAGCCGCACCCGGGAGGCGCCACCCTCGGTGAGGTCGACCGCGATCTCCGCCCCGGTGTTGCCGACCCCGACGACGAGCACGTCCCGCCCCCGGTACGGGCCCGCGTGGCGGTAGTCCGAGGCGTGCACGAGCTCGCCGGTGAACGTCGCACGGCCGGGCCAGGCGGGCGGGACGGGCGTGTGGTTGTAGCCGGTCGCCACGACGACGGCTCGCGCGCTCAGCGACTCACCGGTCGCGGTCTCCACCCGCCAGGTGCCGCTGACGTCGCGGTCGATGCGGGCGACCTCGACACCCGTCCGCACGTCCAGCCGGTGGTGCGCGGCGTAGGCCTCGAGGTAGCGCACGACGTCGGCCCGCGCGACCCAGCGTCCGTAGCGTCGCGGGATCACCAGGCCCGGCAGGCTCGACCCGCGGCGCGTGGTGTGCAGGTGCAGCCGCTCGTAGTGCCGTCGCCAGGACGCGCCGACCGCGTCCGAGCGCTCCAGCACGAGGGCCGGTACCCCGCGTCGACCGAGCGAGGCCGCGACGGCGAGGCCCGCGGGGCCTCCGCCGACGACGATGACGGGGAGGCTGCCACTGTGCATGGCACCTTCCTACCTCCTGGACGCATGTCCAACCAAGGGCCGTCCGGGTGGCCGCTCACGATCGACAGTCGGAACTGGACAGTCTGGACTGACGACTTTACGGTGAGTGCATGGACCAGACCATCACCGAGCCCGCGGCCGTCGCCGCCCGGGAGCTGCGCGTCGTGTTCGGCCGCCTCCGACGCCGGCTCCGCGAGGTCTCGGGGGACAGCGAGCTCACGCCCTCGCAGGCGTCGGTCCTCTCCCGCCTGGACAAGGACGGCGCCGCCACGGCGAGCGCGCTCGCGACCGCCGAGCGCGTCCGGCCCCAGTCAGTCGCCGCCACCCTGGCCGCCCGCCCCGGCCGCGCCGGCCCCCGCCGACATGGATGCCAAGC
>NZ_JBFUKJ010000035.1:0-35517 GCF_056400905.1 Cellulomonas sp. P4_H12 | reverse complement strand
GTGCCGCGGAGGGCTGCGGGCCGGCTGCCGGCCGGGAGGTGGCCGGAGGGACCGCGGCGGGGCGCGGTGCTGCCGGGGGCGTGGCGGCGGGACGGGACGTCGAGGCCRTCGGCTCGGGGGAGGCCGGCCGAGGCGTGGCGGGCCTCGACGTCGCCGGAGCGGTCGGTGCCGGGCGCCCCGGGACCGGAGCGGCTGACGAGGGCGCCGGGCGGGCGGAAGCCGCCGACGGCGCGGGCGCCGACCAGGTCGGCGTGCCCGAGGAGGGGGCCGAGGTGGGCGTCGGTCGCGCGCTGGTCGGGTCGAGCGCGGTGTCCCGGATGGATCGACGGGACCGGCTCTGCGCGTCGGCCGTGGACGGCGGCGGCGCGGCGGGCGACGTGCTCGTGCCGTGCGCAGGCGTCTCGTCCGCGGTGCCGCCCTGGCCGCGCATGGCTCGGCGCGAGACCGGGGCGGTGCTGGGCGCGCTCGTGCTCGGAGTCACGTTCGCGTTCGCGCTCGGGGTCGCTGGACCACCCGCGGACCCGGCGTCGGGTGCGGCGCCCGCGACGTCGCCCGTCTCGGGGTTGCGATGGAGATCGCGGCGACGACGCCGCTCTCCCGGTTCACTCATGACTGACCTCGATACAACCTGTGCTTGGCGATGTACTGGACGACCCCGTCCGGGACGAGGTACCAGACCGGCTGCCCGGCACGCTCACGTGCGCGGACGTCGGTCGAGGAGATCGCCAGGGCGGGGACCTCCAGGACGTGGACGCGATCGCCGGGGAGCCCGTCGACCGACAACGCGTGCCCGGGGCGGGTGACCGCCACGAACTGCGCCATCGAGAAGAGCTCGTCCGCATCCTTCCACGTCAGGATCTGCGTGATGGCGTCCGCGCCCGTGATGAAGAACAGTTCGGCGTCCGGACGCGCCGTCTTGAGGTCGCGGAGGGTATCCACGGTGTACGTCACACCGGAGCGGTCCACGTCCACCCGGCTGACCGTGAACCGCGGGTTCGATGCCGTGGCGATGACCGTCATGAGGTAGCGGTGCTCCGCGAGCGTGACGTCCTGGTCGAGCTTGAACGTCGGCTGCCCCGTGGGGACGAAGACGACCTCGTCGAGGTCGAAGCGCGCGGCGACCTCGCTCGCGGCCACCAGGTGACCGTGGTGGACGGGATCGAACGTGCCACCCATGACCCCGAGCCGGGGTCGGCGTGGCGGCTCCGTCATCGATCCGGTCCCTCCGGGTACGTCGGTCAGTGGCGCGTCCCGACGCTGCGGAAGGCGAACGTGATCAGCAGCATCGCCGTGAGTCCGACGAACGCTCCGATGCCGAACACGACGGGCGGGAACGGCAGCTCGCGGGCGTGCTCGGCGCCCTCGGCAGCGGCGGCGATCAGGGCAGCGTGCACGTCAGTCCTCCAGGGGTGGGCGGGAAGGAACAGTGTCGCACGGTGGGCTGTGCCGTCACGGCCGCACGTGCCCGTCGCCGTGCACGATCCACTTGGTCGTGGTGAGCTCCCCGAGGCCCATCGGCCCGCGCGCGTGCAGCTTCTGCGTGGAGATGCCGATCTCGGCGCCGAGGCCCAGCTGGCCGCCGTCCGTGAACCTGGTCGAGGCGTTCACCATGACGGCCGCGGAGTCCACCTCGGCGACGAAGCGCTCGGACGACGCCAGGTCCCGCGTGATGATCGCCTCGGTGTGCCCGGAGCTCCACTCGCGGATGTGGTCGAGGGCCTCGTCCAGCGAGTCGACCACGCGGATCGCGATGTCGAGCGACAGGTACTCGGTCGCCCAGTCCACGTCCGTGGCCGGCACGCAGTCGGCTTCCTCGGGCGCGAGCGCGCACGTGGTCTCGTCGCCGTGCACGGTGACGCCCTCGTCGGCCAGCATCGCGATGGCGACCGGCAGGAACTCGTCGGCGACCGCCTGGTGCACCAGCAGCGTCTCCGCAGCGTTGCACACGCCGACGCGCTGGGTCTTGGAGTTGAGCAGGATCGGGAGGGCGACCGAGAGGTCCGCGGTCTCGTCGACGTAGATGTGCACGTTGCCGACGCCGGTCTCGACGACCGGGACGGTGGACTCGCGCACGACCGTCTGGATCAGGTCCGCTCCCCCGCGCGGCACCAGGAGGTCGACCAGGCCGCGCGCGTGCATGAGCGCGACGGCGCCCTCGCGCCCCCACGCGTCGATCGACTGGACCAGGGCGCCGGGMAGCCGCTGCGCGACGAGGGCCTGCGACAGCACGTCGACGATGACCTCGTTGCTCGCCGCGGCGGCCGAGCCGCCCCGCAGGATGACAGCGTTCCCGCTCTTCAGCGCCAGGCCGGCGGCGTCCACGGTGACGTTCGGACGGGCCTCGTAGATCATGCCGACGACGCCCATGGGCACCCGCACCTGACGCATGCGCAGCCCGTTGGGCAGCGTGGACCCGCGCACGACCTCGCCGACCGGGTCGGGCAGCGCGGCCAGCTCGCGCAGGGCGTCGGCGATGGCCACGATCCGCGCGGGCGTCAGGGCGAGGCGGTCCAGCAGCCCCGCCGACGTGCCGTTCTCCCGCCCGCGCGCGAGGTCGGTCGCGTTGGCCGCGACGATCTCGGGGGTGGCCGCGACGAGGGCGTCGGCCATCGCGCGCAGGGCGGTGTCCTTGGTGGCGCGCGTGGCCGTCGCGAGCGTGCGGCTCGCGACCTTGGCGCGCTCCGCGACCGCCCGGACCTGCGCGACGACGTCCGGCGCCTCGAGCGCTTCCTGCACCGGCTGGTCGAGCGAGGTGGTCATCGCACCAGGGTAGTCCCGGCTCCGGCGACCCCTCGTGCGGCGACGCCCGCGTGGACGAGCGGGATCACGTGGTCGCCGAACTCGATGGCGTCGGCGAGCAGGTCGTACCCGCGCAGGCCGAAGATCTCGAAGCCGAGGTCGACGTAGTCGAGCAGCGCGGCGGCGACGGTCTCGTACGAGCCGACCAGCGCCGTCGCGCTCGTCGGCAGCCCGCCCGCGCCCGCGACCGTGGGCGTCCACAACGCCCGGTCGTGCCGCTCCCCCGACGCCGCCAGCTCGGCCAGCCGCAGGTTGGCCGAGTTCTCGGGGAGCCTGCCCGGCTCGCGCGGCGCCTCCGTCAGCGTCCGGACGGGCCGTGGTGCCGCGAGCTCGTCGATCCGGGCCCGGACGGTCTGCGCCTTGGCCCACGCCTCGTCGTCGGTCGCCGCGACGATGGGTCGGAACGCGATCTGGAGCCGCGGCGTGGGCCGCCCGGCGTCGGCCGCGAGCGCGCGCAGGAGGGCGACCTGCTCGGCCGTCGCGGCGAGGGGCTCGCCGAAGAGCGCGAACACGTCGGCCGCGCGCGCGCCGACCTCGAGGGCCCGGCGCGAGGCCCCGCCGGCGGACAGCCCCGGCCGCTGGGCCGACCGCGCCCGCAGGACGAACTCGTCCGTGCGGTAGTAGGGACCGACGTGCGTGAACGGTTCCGACGAGGTCCACGAGCGGAGCAGCACCTCCGCGTACTCGGCGAGCCGGTCGTACCGCGCGTCCTTGTCCAGCTGGTCACCCTCCGCCCGCTGGTCGCTGGTCAGGCCGCCGGCGATGAGGTGCACGGTGACCCGGCCCCCGGACGCCGCGTCGAGCGTCGCGAAGGTCTTGGCGGCGAAGGTCGGCGCAGAGACGTTGGGCCGGTGCGCCACCCGCAGCCGGATCCGGTCGGTGTGCGCCGCGGCCCACGCGGCGGCCTGGGCCGGGTCGGGCCCGTCCGAGGCGTACGGGAACAGCACGTGGTCCCAGCCGTGCTGCTCGTGCGCCCGGACGATCTCCCGCGTGTACCCGGGGTCCCAGACGGGTCCGACGAGCGGCGTGGTCTCGGTCGACGGGTTGCCGTAGCCCGCGCCGAGGAACTCGACCGGCACGTCAGACCGCCACGAGCCGGTCCAGGCCGCGCGCGCGGCCCGCGTCCTGCGGTCCCCACAGCGTCGTCGAGACCTCGGCGCGGACGAGGGGCACGACCTCCTCGGCGAACCGGCGCAGGACGTCCTGCTGCTGCTCGTAGGGGAGCACGGGGTTGAGCGAGACGGACTGCAGGTCGTGGCCGTAGGAGCGGTGGTAGTCGAGGATCTTCTCCGCGACGCGCTCCGGGGAGCCGACGAGCGCCGGCCCGCGCTCGACCGCGTCCTCGATGTGCGTGAACGACGACACCTTGCCGGGCCGCGTCTCGCCCACGTGCCGGGCGGCCATCCGCGCGGCGAAGCCTTCGTAGACCGCCCGGTACTCCTCGGTGGCCTGCTCGGTGGTGTCGGCCAGGAACAGGCCGCCCGAGCCGGACCCCACGTAGCCGACGGACGGGTCGAAGCCGTTGAGCTCCAGCTGCTCGCGGTACCGGTCGATGAGCACCTTGTAGTTCTCGCGCGGCTGCAGCGCGTTGGCGGAGACGATCGGGTCGCCGTGCCGCGCCGCCAGGTCGACCGAGACCGTGCTCGTGGCCGACCCGTGCCAGATCCGGAACGGGCCGTCGTACGGGCGCGGCAGGGTGGTCGCGTCCGTCAGCGGGGCGTGGAACCGGCCCTCCCAGTCCACGTGCTCCTCGCTGAGCAGCCGCCGCAGCAGCGTGTAGTTCTCCTCGAGGTAGTCGTACTGGTGGGCCAGCTCGAGGCCGAACAGCGGGAAGTGCTTGTCCTCGTTGCCCTTGCCGATGACGATCTCGAGCCGCCCCCGGGACAGCACGTCGATCGTCGCGTAGTCCTCCGCCACCCGGACGGGGTCGAGCAGGCTGAGCACGGTCACGCCGGTGCTCAGCAGGATGCGATCGGTCGCCTGCGCGAGCGCGCCCAGCAGGACCGTCGGCGACGACGACAGGAAGTCGCCGGCATGCCGCTCCCCCACGGCGAACGCGTCGATCCCGAGCTCCTCGGCCAGCACGGCGGTCTCGACGACGCGCTCCAGCCGCGTGGACGGGTCGAGCAGCTCGCCGGTGACCGGGTGCGGGCCGTGCGGGACGATGTCGAGGACCTGGAACTTCACGGTCGTGCTCCTTGTGTCAGCGGGGATGTCTCATAGCCGAAGGCCAGCAGGGTGCCGCCGTGGACCACGCGGGTCTCGCGCTCGGTGAGGMGGACGAAGCCGAGCCGCAGGTACAGCGCGTGCGCGCCCGTCATCTGCGGCCCGGAGTTCATGACGACGCGATCGAGCTGCCGCTGCCGGGCCAGCGCGATGACGTGCTCGGTCAGCAGCGCGCCGATCCCGCGCCGCCGGGCCGCGGGGTCGACGGCGAGCAGGCGGAAGTCGAGCTCCCCGTCGCGGCCCAGCTCGGAGATGTGCGCGCCCGGGCGCGGCGTGGCGACCGTGCCCAGCAGCTCGCCGGTCGCCAGGTCCTCGGCCACCCAGACCTCGTGCTCGCGCGCCCGGGTGGCGACGTCGGCGAGCGACGCGCGGTAGTCGTCCGGCAGCTCGTAGTCGTGGCCGTACGCGTCGAGGGTGAGCCGCGCGACCCGCTCGTGCTCGTGCGGCGCGACGAGCCGGACGCGCAGGCCGGTGCTCGCGCTCACGAGAAGTACGCCTCCACGTCCAGGACGCCGCCGGCGTCGTCGAAGTCCTGCTGCACGGCCGCGCGCAGCGCGGGGTCAGCCAGGTAGTCCAGCGCGGTGAGCGCCAGGCCGACCGCGCCGTCGACCGCGGCGGCGTCCCCGCGCGGGCCGCCGGCCACGTCCGCGAACTCGCGCGTGTGCAGGGCCACGTCGGGGTCGCTGACGGCGATCATCGGGTGGATGCCGGGCAGGCGGACGCTCACGTTCCCGAAGTCGGTCGACGCGGCGAGGATCTCGGGCACGACGCCGCCCGCCAGCACGGTCCGGCCCTGGCCCGCCTGGTGCACCGCCCAGCGCTCCGCGAGCGGCGAGTTGGTCCGGACGGGGAGCGTGAACGGCGCGGCGTCCCAGACGAGCTCAGCGGTGGTGCCGGTGGCCAGGGCCGCACCCTGCGCGATGTCCGCGAGCCGCTGCGACAGGTCCTTGAGGGTGACCGGGCTGGCGGACCGCACGTAGTACTCCACGGTCGCGCGCTCGGGCACCACGCTCGGGCGGGTGCCGCCCTCGTGGACCACGCCGTGCACGCGGTCGCTCGGCGGGAGGTGCTGACGCAGCATCGCGACGGCCTGGTAGTTCAGGACGACGGCATCGAGGGCGTTGCGCCCCATGAACGGGCTCGCCGACGCGTGCGCGGCGACCCCCTGGTAGGTCACGCGCAGCTGCCGACGACCCAGGAACGGGTGGTCGACCACGTCGAACCCGAACGGGTGGACCATGAGCGCGGCGTCCACGCCATCGAAGAACCCGTTGCGCGCCAGGATCTCCTTGCCCGAGCTGCCCTCCTCGGCGGGCGTGCCCAGCAGCAGGACCCGGCCCGGCAGCTCGAGACCGTCCGCGACGGCCTGCCGCAGCGCGAGGAACGCCCCGACCGCGGCCGCCGCGATGAGCTGGTGKCCGCATGCGTGACCGACGCCGGGCAGCGCGTCGTACTCGGCCAGGATCGCGATCGTGGGACCGGCGTCCTGCCGCGCGGCGCCGTCGTCCGGTCCGTCGGCGGTCAGCCCGGCGCGCAGGGACGTCGGCAGGCCGTGCGAGCCCACCGTAGCGGGCACGCCGTGCCGACCCAGGAGCTCCGCGATCGCGGCGACGGAGCGGACCTCGCGGAACGCCTCCTCCGGGTGCGTGTGGATCGCGTGGGCCAGGTCGAGCGCGTCGGACTCCCCCGCCTTGGCCGCGGCCCGCACGAGGGCGCGCGACGCGTCGTCGGCCCCCGGGAACGGCGACGTCAGAGGGACGAACGACGCGCGCCGCCGCTCGGTGAGCGCGTGCAGCTCGTCGAGGAAGGCGGTGGACGGGGTGGTCATCCGACGGGCGCCTCGGCCGGCAGCCCGGCGTCCTTCCACGCGGGGAAGCCACCGTCGACGTGCACCACGTTGGTGAAGCCCCTGGCCCGCAGCTCCGCGGCCACCGGCCCGGACCCGCGCACCGAGCCGCACACCACGACGATCGGCGTGTCCAGGGACACGACGGGCGCGTGCCGGGTGGCCGCCGTGAGGTCGAACTCCTCGTCGATCGCGTACCGGTCGCCGACGGTGGCGCCCGGGATGGCACCCGTGCGGGACCGGCCGGCCTCGCTGCGGACGTCGACGAGAAACGCCCCGGCGGCCACGCGCTCGGCGGCCTCCGTCGGGCTCACGACGGGTGCGAGCGCGGCGGCCTCCTCGAGGCTCAGGTGCTCCGCGGGCGCGCCCGGCCGGGAGGTGGTGTCGGTCATGGGTTCTCCTTCGGGTGCGGGCCCAGGGCCCTCGTGGCGCCGGAGCGTCGAGGACCGCGCGGTCGATGTCAACGATCGCGAGCGGCTTCTCACATGGCGGATTCGCTGTCCATCTGATGAGAAGGCCCAGCGGACCGTTGACGACGCCCGGCCGCGTGCCTACCTTCGCCGCGGTCTCGAGCCCCGACGACAAACCCTGGTTGGTCGGGCAGCAACCCTTCCGGTGACGGGGTGCTCCAGGTGACGACCCGGCACGGCGCCCGCCGTGCAAGCACAGACCGCAGATCGAGGACCCCGATGCGCGCCTCCCCCCGGGACCACACATGAACCGCTACGTGACCGCCCGCCTGGGACAGGCGCTGCTGGTGCTCTGGGCGGCCTACACGGTGTCCTTCGTCGTGCTGTACGCGCTGCCCGGTGACCCGGTCTCCCTGATGTACGGCAGCGAGTCGTCCGACGTGACGCCCGAGCAGCTGGACGCGCTGCGCGCGCAGTACGGGCTCGACCAGCCGCTGCCGGTCCAGTACGTCACACGGCTCGGCGCGCTGCTGCGCGGCGACCTGGGCACCTCGGTGGTGCTCCACCGCCCGGTGACCGGCCTCATCGCCGAGGCGGTGCCGCCCACGGCGGCCATCGCGCTCGCCGCCTTCGTGCTCGCGCTCCTGCTGGGCGGCGGCCTGGCGATCCTGGCCACCCTCGTGCGCGGTCGCGGCCTGTCGAACCTCCTGCTCGGCCTGCCTCCGCTCGGCGTGGCCATCCCGTCGTTCTGGTTCGCCCTGCTGCTCGTGCAGTGGTTCTCGTTCGCGAACCCGATCTTCCCCGCCGTCGGCAACAAGGGGTTCGCCTCGATCGTGCTCCCGGCCGTGACGCTCGCCGTGCCGACGGCGGCGCTCATCGCGCAGATGCTGTCGCGGTCGCTGCGGCACACCCTCGGCCAGCCGTACGTCGACACGGCGCGAGCCAAGGGCGCCGGGCCGGCGCGCGTGCACTTCCGGCATGCCCTGCGCAACGCCTCGCTCCCGGCGCTGACCGTGGTGGGCCTGGTCATCGGCGAGCTGCTGGCCGGTGCCGTGGTCACCGAGACCGTGTTCTCCCGCGCGGGCATCGGCCGGCTGACGGCCACGTCGGTCAGCGCCCAGGACATCCCCGTGGTGCAGGGCATCGTGCTGTTCGCCGCGGCGGTCTTCGTGCTGGTCAACCTCGCGGTCGACCTGCTCTACCCGCTGCTCGACCCCCGGATCGTGCGGCGCTCCCGGCCGACGAAGGCCGCCGTACGTGCCCCTCTGGTCGAGCCCGTGACGGCGGGGGCATGACATGACCGACCTGCTCAACCGCAAGCTCGCCCCGGACGAGTTCGCCGCCACCTCGCACGACCGCCTCGCGGACGCCCTGCGCGACCGCCAGGACGCGGAAGGGCCGGGCCGGTTCGCCTGGCTGGGCGAGCTCGGTCGCCGGCCCGGCCTGCTGCTGGCGATCGTCTGGCTCGCTCTCCTGCTCGTCGCGGCCTTCGCTCCCCACGTCCTCGCGCCGGGCGACCCGCTCGTCGGGGTGCCCGCCGACAAGCTGCAGCCGCCGTCGGGCGCGCACTGGTTCGGCACCGACCAGCTGGGCCGTGACCTCTACACGCGGGTGGTGCACGGCACGCACCTGACCCTCGAGGCCGCGCTCGTCGCGGTCGGCGTCGGCCTCTTGGTGGGGGCGCTCGTGGGGCTGCTCGCCGGGTTCGTCGGCGGGCTGTTCGACGACGTCGTCATGCGCGCCGTCGACGTCCTCCTGTCCATCCCGGCGCTGCTCCTGTCGCTCGCGCTCATCACGGCGCTCGGCTTCGGCACCGTCAAGGTCGCGATCGCCGTCGGGCTGGCCAGCGTCGCCACCGTCGCCCGCATCATGCGCTCGGAGGTGCTGCGCGTCCGGTCGTCGGTGTACGTCGAGGCCGCGCACGCCGGCGGCAGCCGCTGGTGGTCGGTGCTGTTCCAGCACGTGCTGCCCAACGCGGCGGGCCCGGTCGTGGTCCTGGCCGCCCTGCAGCTCGGCGCGGCGATCCTGGCCGTCTCCGCCCTCAGCTTCCTCGGCTACGGCGCCCCGCCGCCGGCACCCGAGTGGGGCGCGCTGGTGTCCGGGGGTCGCGACTACCTGCGGACGTCCTGGTGGCTCACCACGCTGCCCGGCCTGACCATCGCGATCAGCGTGCTGGCCGCCGGCCGCATCTCCCGCGCGGTCGACCGTCCCGACGGGGGTGCGGCATGAGCGAGCGCCTGCTCACCGTCACCGACCTCGCGGTCGCCTACCGGGCCCGGCGCGGCACCGTCCGCGCGGTCCGGGACGTGTCGCTGCACGTCGACGCGGGCGAGACCGTGGCCGTCGTCGGCGAGTCCGGCTCCGGGAAGTCCACCACCGCCGCGGCCGTCGTCCGGCTGCTCGCCCCCGCCGCCGTCATCGACCACGGCAGCATCGACCTGCTGGGCCACGACATGGCCCGCGCCTCGCAGCGCGAGCTGCGCACGGTCCGCGGCCTCCTGGTCGGCCTGGTGCCGCAGGACCCGACCGTGTCGCTCAACCCCGTGACCCGCGTGGGCGAGCAGGTGGCCGAGGTCCTGCGGATCCACGGCCTCGCGGACCGCAAGAACGCCGCGATCGAGGCCGTCGAGGCCCTGCGACGCGCCGGTCTGTCCGAACCCGAGGTGCGGGCGCGCCAGTACCCGCACGAGCTCTCCGGCGGCATGCGGCAGCGCGTGCTCATCGCGATCGCGCTCGCCGCGCAGCCGCGCCTGCTGGTGGCCGACGAGCCGACCAGCGCCCTCGACGTCACCGTGCAGCGCCAGATCCTCGACCACCTCGAGCAGCTGACGACGGGCACCGGCACCGGCGTCCTGCTCATCACGCACGACCTGGGCGTCGCCGCGGACCGCGCGGACCGGATCGTCGTCATGTCGCAGGGGCGGGTGGTCGAGCAGGGCACCCCCGACCAGGTGCTCGGCTCGCCGAGCGACCCGTACACCCGCGCGCTGCTCGCCGCCGCGCCGAGCCTGCGGGGCGCGCGGGCCATCGCCGCCCCCGCGCCCGCGAGCGCCGTCCCCGCGCTCGAGGTCCGGCACCTGACCAAGGAGTTCGCGCTCCCCCGGTCTGCGGGGGGCGGAACGTTGCGGGCGGTCGACGACGTGTCGTTCGTGCTGCCGCGGGGCCGCACCCTCGCGCTCGTCGGGGAGTCCGGGTCAGGCAAGTCGACGACCGCGCGCCTCGCGCTGCGGCTCGCGGAGCCCACGTCGGGCTCGGTGCTGGTGGACGGGGCGGACGTGACCCACACCCGCGGGGCAGCCTTGCGGCTGCTGCGGCGACGGATGCAGGTGGTCTACCAGAACCCGTACGCATCGCTCGACCCGCGCTTCTCGGTGCAGCGGATCATCACGGAGCCGCTGCAGGCGTTCGGCGTGGGGTCCCGCGCGGAGCGTGCCACCCGGGCGGCCGAGCTGCTCGACGTCGTCGCGCTGCCCCGCACCGTGCTGCACCGCCGCCCCGCCGAGCTGTCCGGCGGTCAGCGCCAGCGCGTCGCCATCGCCCGGGCGCTCGCGCTCCACCCGGAGCTCGTCGTGCTCGACGAGCCGGTGTCCGCGCTCGACGTCTCCGTCCAGGCCCAGATCCTCGACCTCCTGGCCGACCTCCAGTCCGAGCTCGGGCTCAGCTACCTGTTCATCTCGCACGACCTCGCCGTCGTGCGGCAGGTGGCCCACGAGGTCGCGGTCCTCCAGCGCGGCCGCGTGGTCGAGCAGGGCGAGGTCGAGGCCGTCTTCGCCCACCCCACCGACCGCTACACGGCCCAGCTGCTCTCCGCGATCCCCGGCGCGCGCGTGCGCGCGGGTGAAGGGGGTGCGTCGTGACCTCGTGTCGACGTGACTGAGCCCCACACCCCGTCACCCCACCCCTCAGCAAGGAGCACCACCCATGTCTGTCCGACGACCCTCGCGCCGTCACGCCGGCATCCTCGCCGGCCTCGCCGTCACCACCTTCGCGCTCGCGGCCTGCTCGTCCGGCTCGGGCGGGGCGGGGTCCGACGCCAGCGCGTCGACCTCCGCGACCGCCGTCGACGGTGGCGACCTGACGTTCGCCATCGGCAACGACCCCATCTCGATCAACCCGGCCGGCATCGGCTCGGGCAACGACACCCTCTACGTGACCCGCCAGCTGGTTGACTCCCTGCTCTGGCAGGACCCGGCCGACGGCGCGCTGAAGCCGTGGCTGGCCACCGCGTGGGAGGCGAACGCCGACTCGACGCAGTTCACGTTCACGCTGCGCGACGACGTCACGTTCTCCGACGGGACGCCCTTCGACGCCGACTCCGTGAAGGCGAACTTCGACGACACGGTCGCCGCCGGCGCCAAGAGCTCCGCAGCCCCGAGCTTCCTGGGCTACGCGGGCACGACGGTGGTCGACCCCACGCACGTCACGGTCGCCTTCGACGCGCCTAACTCGGCGTTCCCGCAGGCCACCTCGACCGTCGCGCTCGGCTTCCTCGCCGACTCGACGCTCGCCATCCCGTTCGACGACCGCGCCAGCGGGACGGGCGTCGTCGGCACCGGTCCGTTCACGCTGGACCACTACACCAAGGACACCGAGACCGTGCTCACGGCCCGCGACGACTACGCGTGGGGTCCGGACGGCCGCACGAACGGGGGCAAGGCCCACCTGGACTCCGTGACGTTCCAGGTGATCCCCGAGGCTGGCGTGCGCACCGGGGCGCTGACCTCCGAGCAGGTCGACGTCGTCGGGGGCGTGCAGCCGACCGACATCGAGACGCTGGAGTCGTCCGGGTTCGGCGTGGTGCACCGGGCCAACCCCGGCATCACGTTCGGCCTCACGTTCAACGAGGCCGGCGCGCTGGGCTCCGACCCGGCCGTGCGCGAGGCGATCGCCCTGACCGTGAACCCCACCGAGATCCGCGACACGGCGCTCAACGACGGGTTCGCCGTCGCGCAGGGGCCGCTCGCCAGCACCACTCCCGGCGTGGCCGACCTGAGCAAGGACCTGGTCACCGACCCGACGAAGGCCGCGTCCGTCCTCGAGGACGACGGCTGGGCCAAGGGCGCGGACGGCATCTACGCCAAGGGCGGCACGCGGCTGGCGCCCGTCCTGGTGTGGATCACCAACTTCTCGCCCAACCAGACGTCCGTCGAGCTCGTCCAGCAGGAGCTCAAGGCCAACGGGATCGACGCCACCCTGTGGAGCGGCGCGGTGCCGGACTTCCAGGCCAAGCTCAAGGACGGGTCGTTCGACCTGGTCTGGGGCAACCTGAGCCGGGCCGACGGCGACGTGCTGCGCACGCAGTACTCCACCGCGGCCACCAACTTCTACAAGCTGGCGGACCCCCAGCTCGAGGCCCTGCTGCAGAAGCAGCTGACCCTGAGCGACCCGACCGAGCGGGACGCCGTGCTCGCCGAGGCGCAGGAGCGGCTCGTCACCGAGCACCACGTGATCCCGGTGCACGAGCTCACCACGTTCCTCGGGCTGAGCACCGACGTGCACGAGGTCGAGCTCGGGGCGGACTCGCGCCTCGACCAGCTGACGCAGGCCTGGATCGGCAGCTGACACACCACGACGTCCGCACTCCGGTGGGTCCCGACCCCCTCGAGTGCGGACGTCGCGCTGTTGTCAGGTGCGCCCTACCTGCGGCGGCGGACCAGGACCAGGTCGTCGCGGTGGACCAGCTCGCGGTCGTAGCCCGGGCCCAGCGACTCGCGCAGCTCGGACGTCGACCGGCCCAGGAGCGCCGGCACCTCGTCGGCGTCGTAGGACACGAGCCCGCGCGCGACGAGCGCGCCGTCCGGTCCCACCAGCTCGACCGGCTCCCCCGCCTCGAACGTCCCCTCGACCCCGGTCACGCCCGCGGGCAGCAGCGACGTCCCGCGCTCGATCACGGCCCGCACGGCGCCGGCATCCAGCACCAGGCGGCCGCGCGTGCTCGCGGCGTGCGCCAGCCACAGCCGGCGGATCGACGTGCGTCGGCCGGTCGCGGTGAACCAGGTGCCGACGTCCTCGCCGGCGAGCGCCTGCGCCGCCTGGGCGGCGGACGTGAGCACGACCGGGACGCCGGACTGAGTCGCGATCGCGACCGACTCCAGCTTGGTCACCATGCCGCCGGTGCCCACCGCGCTCCCCCGCGAGGCGACGTCGATGCCCTCGAGGTCCTGCGCGTGGACCACCGACGCGATCCGGCGTGACCCGTCGCGCGACGGGGGCCCGGTGTACAGCGAGTCGACGTCGCTCAGCAGCAGCAGCGCGTCGGCGTGCACCAGGTGCGAGACCAGCGCCGCGAGACGGTCGTTGTCGCCGAACCGGATCTCGTCCGTGGCCACGGCGTCGTTCTCGTTGATCACGGGCACGATCCCGAGGTCGAGCAGCCGCGTGAGCGCCCGGTGCGCGTTGCGGTAGTGGACGCGGCGCACCGTGTCGTCGGCCGTGAGCAGCACCTGCCCCACCTGCAGGCCGTGCCGGGCGAACGCGGCGGTGTAGTGCGCGACGAGCAGCCCCTGCCCGACCGATGCCGCGGCCTGCTGCGTCGCGAGGTCCTTGGGACGCGCCGCGAGCCCGAGCGGGCCGAGCCCGGCGGCGATCGCCCCCGACGACACGAGCACCACCTGGCCGCCGGCCGCGCGGCGCGCGGCGAGCACCTCCACCAGGGCGTTGAGACGCTCGGGCGCGAGGCGACCGTCGGGCGTGGTCAGCGACGAGGAGCCGATCTTGACGACCACCCGGGACGCCGAGACCAGCTGCTGGCGGTCCTGCAGGGCGTTGGTGGTCACGTGCGGCATTCTGCCCCGCGCAGCGCGGACGTCACGCGGATATCCGCTGCCCGGACACCGGCGGCGTCAGTCCTTCGCCGCGTCCGTCCAGACCCCGGCCTCGCGCTCGGTCCACAGCTCCTCGCGGGCCTCGGTCTTGGCGTCCATGCGCTCCTTGTACTCCTGGCGCTTCTCGCCGCGCGTCGGGCGCGAGTGGTCCTCGAGCCGCAGGTCGACACCGCGCGGCCCGCCGAGGAACTCGGAGCCCGTCATGAGCGTCGGCTCCCAGTCGAACACGACGGCGTTGTGCTCGGGACCGATGCGCACCTCGTCGCCGGCGACGGCACCGGCGGCGAACAGCTTCTCCTCGACACCCAGGCGCGCCAGCCGGTCGGCCAGGTAGCCCACGGCTTCGTCGTTGGAGAAGTCGGTCTGCCGCACCCAGCGCTCGGGCTTCTCGCCCCGCACCCAGAAGTACACGCCCTGGCCCTCGACCTCGCGGCGCGTGACCGTGAAGCCGGCGTCGTCCACGGCCTTGGGACGCAGCACGATGCGCGTCGCCTCGGGCGCGGGCGCGTCGCGACGGGCCTTGTCGACGATCTCGCCGAGCGCGAAGGTCAGCGGGCGCAGGCCCTCGTGGCTGGCCGTCGACACCTCGAACACGCGGAACCCGCGCGCCTCGAGGTCGGGCTTGACCAGCTCGGCCAGCTCGCGCGCCTCGGGGACGTCGATCTTGTTGAGCACGACGATCTGCGGGCGCTCCAGGAGCGGCACGCGGCCGCCCTCGATGGACAGGTCGCCCGCATACGTGCGCAGCTCGACCTCGATGTCCTCGAGGTCCGACAACGGGTCGCGGTCGGGCTCCAGGGTCGCGCAGTCGAGCACGTGCACGATGACCGCGCAGCGCTCGATGTGCCGCAGGAACTCCAGGCCGAGGCCGCGCCCCTCGGACGCGCCGGGGATGAGGCCGGGCACGTCGGCGACCGTGTACCGCGCGCCGCCGGCCTGCACCACGCCGAGGTTCGGCACCAGCGTGGTGAACGGGTAGTCGGCGATCTTGGGACGGGCCGCGGAGATCGCGGCGACCAGGCTGGACTTGCCGGCGCTCGGGTACCCGACCAGGGCGACGTCGGCGATGGTCTTGAGCTCGAGGACGATGTCCTGCGCGTCGCCCGGCTCGCCCAGGAGCGCGAAGCCCGGTGCCTTGCGGCGCTGCGAGGCGAGCGCGGCGTTGCCGAGCCCCCCGCGACCGCCGGCCGCCGCCACGTACTGGGCGCCGACGCCGACGAGGTCGGCGAGCACCGAGCCGTCGGGCGCCTTCACGACGGTGCCGTCGGGCACCCCGAGCACGAGGTCCGCACCGGTCGAGCCCGAGCGGTGGTCGCCCATGCCCTGCGTGCCGGACGGCGCGTGCCGGTGCGGCGAGTGGTGGTAGTCGAGCAGCGTGGTGACCTGCGGGTCGACCTCGATGATCACCGAACCACCGTTGCCGCCGTTGCCCCCGTCAGGGCCGGCGAGCGGCTTGAACTTCTCCCGGTGGATGGACGCACAACCGTGCCCACCGTCACCGCCGGTCGCATGCAGCACGACCCGGTCGACGAATGTCACCACGGCTGAACCTCCCTCGTCCTTGCTACTTCTCGATACTCACACGCAGAAGGGGCGCACCGCACCGGTGCGCCCCTCCCACGAATGACCCGCCGCGAACCGTTGTCGCGGCGTCATGAATCTCAGACCGCTGATCCACGGTCGGTCAKCGCCTTCGTTCCACTTCCGGCGCGTGCCGCTCCGCGACCCGCACCGTCCGTTGCACTTCGGCTCAGACCTCGGCCGCCACGACGATGTCGATGACCTTGCGGCCACGGCGCGTCCCGAAGGTCACGGCACCGGGGGCGAGGGCGAACAGCGTGTCGTCGCCGCCACGGCCGACGTTGACGCCGGGGTGGAAGTGCGTGCCGCGCTGGCGGACGATGATCTCGCCGGCCTTGACGACCTGGCCACCGAAGCGCTTGACGCCCAGGCGCTGGGCGTTCGAGTCGCGGCCGTTGCGCGAGGAGCTCGCGCCCTTCTTGTGTGCCATGACGAACCTGCTTTCGTGCTCAGAGAGTGGGGGCTCCACGGCCTGCGGGCCGCGGCGCGAGATCAGGAGATGCCGGTGACCTTCAGGCGGGTCAGCTTCTGGCGGTGACCCTGGCGCTTGCGGTAGCCGGTCTTGTTCTTGTACTTGAGGATGTCGATCTTGGGACCCTTCTCGTCCCGCACGACCTCCGCCGTCACCGTCACCTTGGCCAGCGCCTTGGCGTCGGTGGTGACCTTCTCACCGTCGACGAGCAGCAGCGCCGGCAGCTCGACGGTCGAGCCGGCCTGCGCGGCGAGGCGGTCGACGACGACGACGTCGCCCACCGCGACCTTCTCCTGGCGGCCGCCAGCCTTCACGATCGCGTACACCACGTTGCTGCTCATCTCTGCTCGTCGAACTGCTTGTCATCATGCTCAGTCGAAACTCTCGGTGCCCTGCCGGCGCCCGCGCACATCCCGCTGCCACCGGTGGACCCGGTTCCCGTGGGGGTTCGCGTCGGCGCCGCTAGCCGCGGCACGCATGATCAGCGCGCACACGACGCGCCGACGTTCTAGGGTACGGACCCCACGCCGCAGGGTCAAACCTGACGGGGCGGCGCGGGGTCGACGTGACCTAACGCACGTCGTCGTGGGCGCCGTCGGGCTCGGGAGCCTGCTCGGCGGCCACGGCGGGCTCCTCGTCGTCACCGGACGCCTGCTCAGCGGTCGCGTCCTCGGCGGGAACCTCGTCGGACGCGAACACGTCGGCGGAGACGGCCGTGAGCTCGAGCTCCTCGACCTGCCCGTCGTCCTCGACCGCGACCTGCACCCCGGCGAACTCCGCCAGGACGTCCAGGGCGGGTGCGCTCGTGGCGCGCTCCGCCTCGACCTCGACCACGGCGACCGGGGCGGACGCGTGGTGGTCGTGGTCGTGCTCGTGGGCGTGCGCGGCCGCGGCCGCGATCGTCGCCAGGGTCGCCTTGACGGCCTCGCGCGCCTCCGGCAGGACCGGCACGCCCGCGTGCGGCACGTGCGCGACCGGCTCCTTGGCGCCGCCGCGCTTACGACGGGACCGCGGGGCGGCGGCGTCGGTTGCGACCTGCTGCGGCTGCTGGGAGCCGGCCTCGGGACGCTGGTTGTTCTTCTCGATCGGCTCCTCGTGCACGATGAAGCCGCGCCCGTGGCAGTGCTCGCACGTCTCGCTGAACGCCTCGACCAGGCCCTGGCCGACGCGCTTGCGCGTCATCTGCACGAGGCCGAGCGACGTGACCTCGGCGACCTGGTGCTTGGTGCGGTCGCGGCCCAGGCACTCGACCAGGCGGCGGAGCACGAGGTCGCGGTTGGACTCGAGCACCATGTCGATGAAGTCGATGACGATGATGCCGCCGATGTCGCGCAGCCGGAGCTGGCGGACGATCTCCTCGGCGGCCTCGAGGTTGTTGCGCGTGACGGTCTCCTCGAGCGTGCCGCCCGAGCCGGTGAACTTGCCCGTGTTGACGTCGACCACGGTCATGGCTTCGGTGCGGTCGATCACGAGCGAGCCGCCCGACGGGAGCCAGACCTTGCGGTCCATGCCCTTGGCCAGCTGCTCGTCGATGCGGTGCTCCGCGAACACGTCGCCGTCGGACTCCCAGCGGGAGACCTTCTGCGCGAGGTCGGGCGCGAGCTCGTCGATGTAGGAGGAGATCGTCGACCACGCCTCGGCGCCCTCGACGATCAGCGAGGAGAAGTCGTCGTTGAAGATGTCGCGCACCACGCGGATGGCCATGTCCGGCTCGCCCTGCAGCAGGGCCGGCGCCGACGCGGTCTTCGACTTCTTCTCGATGGCCTCCCACTGACCCTGCAGGCGGGCGATGTCCGCGCGCAGCTCGTCCTCGGACGCACCCTCCGCCGCGGTCCGCACGATGACCCCCGCGGAGTCCGGGACGATCTCGCGCAGGATCCGCTTGAGGCGGTTGCGCTCGGTGTCGGGGAGCTTGCGGCTGATGCCGGTCATGCCGCCGCCGGGCACGTAGACCAGGTAGCGGCCGGCCAGCGTGACCTGCGAGGTCAGGCGGGCGCCCTTGTGGCCGATCGGGTCCTTGGTGACCTGGACCAGGACCGGGTCGCCGGACTTGAGCGCCTGCTCGATGCGGCGGGCGGACCCACCCTCGAGGCCGGCGGCGTCCCAGTTGACCTCGCCGGCGTAGAGCACCGCGTTGCGGCCCTTGCCGACGTCGACGAACGCCGCCTCCATGCTGGGCAGCACGTTCTGCACGCGGCCGAGGTAGACGTTGCCGACCATCGAGGCCTGCGCCTGGTTGGAGACGTAGTGCTCGACGAGCACCCCGTCCTCGAGGACCGCGATCTGCGTGCGGGCGTTCTTCTCCCGCACGATCATGGAGCGGTCCACCGACTCGCGGCGGGCCAGGAACTCGGACTCGGTGATGATCTGGCGGCGGCGACCGGCGTCGCGGCCGTCGCGGCGGCGCTGGCGCTTGGCCTCGAGGCGCGTGGAGCCGCGCAGGGCGGTGACCTCGTCGCTGGGCGCACGGGTGCGGGCGGCACGCGGCTCGGCCTGCTCGCCGGGCTCGCCGCGGGACGACCCCCGGCGACGACGGCGACGACGACGGCTCGAGCCGTCACCCTCCCCCGCCTCGTCGGCATCGTCGGACTCCGCCTCGGACTCGCCCTCGGCGCCGTCCTCGTCGGACCGGTCGGTCTCGTCGTCGTTGTCGTCGCCGTTGCCGGCGTCGGTGCGGCTGCGACGTCCGCGACCTCCGCGGCGACGCCGGCGGCGCGGCTGGCCGGACGTGCCGGCGGCCTCGTCGGACTCGGCGTCCTCGTCCTCGTCGTCGACCGGCTCGGCGTCGACCAGGTCCTCGACGGGAGCGTCGACGACCTCGTCGGTCACCACGTCCTCGTCCTCGACGCGAGCCGCGTCGCCGCTGCGACCGCGACGACCACGACGGCGCGAGCCGCGCGACGGCGCCGCCTGCTCGAGCTCGCTCGTCTCGATCGGCGCCTCGTCGGGCTCGGGAGCCTGCGCGGCCCCGTGCTGGTGGGCGGCCTCGGAGATCTCCTCCGGCGAGCCGGTGCTGGCCTGCGCGCGGCGGCGGCGCGGCCGGGCCGCGGACGGGTCCGGGGCCTGGAAGAGCAGCGCGGTGGTGGCGAAGCGCGGCCCGGTCGAGGTGCTGCTCGTCGTGGCGTTCGGCTCGGCCGGCGCGGTGGCGGCCAGCTCGGCGAGGACGTCCAGCTGGGGAGCGGGCTCCGCCGCCTCGACCTCGGGCGTCGGCTGCTCACCGGCGTCCGGGGCGGCGGCCGCGCGGGAGCCCGAGCGGCGGCGGCGCGGGGCGGCCTTGGCCGGCTTCTCGGCGGCGGGCTCCTCGGCGGCCACCAGCTCGACGGCTGCCTCCTCGACGGCCACGTCGGCGGCGACCTCGTCGTCGGCGACCTCGTCGGCCACCTGCTCGGCGGCGACGGGCGCGGCCTCGACCGGAGCGTCGGCGGAGACGGGGACGACCGTGCGGGTCACGCGTCGCGACTTCTTCACCGGCGCGGCCGGGGGCTGCTCGGCGGGCGCCTCCTGGACCGCGGCCGTGTCCTGGACGGGGGCCGGCGGGGCCGCCGGCTCGGTCACGGCGGGCAGCGTGACCACGGCGTCGAGCGGGGTGTCGTTGCTGCTGGGGGCGGCGGTCACGCGGGTGGCACGGCGACGGCGCGGCGGTGCGGCGGGTGCCTCACCCCCGGCGGTCGTCGTCGCGTCTGCGGTGGGGGTGTTCTCGTCGGTCACGCGAAGTGCTCCTGGGTACCGGGCATCCCCACCCACACGCGGTGACACTCGGTCGGTCGGTCGTCGCTCGCGTGCTGCGCGGCGACGGAAAGTCGGCGGTCGTGGCTGCTGCACCCGGTCGGCGCCATCGCCTGCGACGCCGGAGCCGGCGGTCCCGATCGGGGACCAGCGGGCGGCAGAGCGGCGGCTGGCGCGCACGACATGCTGGTGCTGCGAGCTCAAGGGTCCTCGGGCGGTGTGGTCGCCCGGAGAGCCGTGGTCAGTATCGCACAGGGCCTTGGTCCCGGCGTCCCCGGGGCCCGGCGCGCCGTCGCCGTGGTCCCGGCTACCCGGGACCTTGGTCCCAGGGGCAGACTGGACCCCGTTCTAGCGTTTCCCCAGGTCCGCAGGTCAGGCCTGGTCTGCTGTCCAGACCGGTGGCGGCGTGGACCCGACCCGGTACCGGCTCGCACCCCCGGAGGGGCCCGTGGACACGCTCGACGTCGCTCGATGGCAGTTCGGCATCACGACGGTCTACCACTTCATCTTCGTGCCGCTGACGATCGGCCTGGCGCCGCTCGTCGCGATCATGCAGACCATCTGGGTGCGGACCGGCAACGAGCGCTGGCTCCGGCTGACCAAGTTCTTCGGCAAGCTGCTGCTGATCAACTTCGCGATCGGCGTGGCCACGGGCATCGTGCAGGAGTTCCAGTTCGGCATGGCGTGGAGCGAGTACTCGCGCTTCGTCGGCGACGTCTTCGGTGCCCCGCTGGCGATGGAGGCCCTCGCCGCGTTCTTCGTCGAGTCGACGTTCCTGGGCCTGTGGATCTTCGGCTGGGACAAGCTGCCGAAGAAGATCCACCTCGCGTGCATCTGGGCCGTCGCGCTGGCCACCAACCTCTCCGCGTACTTCATCCTCGCCGCGAACTCCTGGATGCAGCACCCGGTGGGCGCCACGTTCAACGCCGAGCGCGGCCGCGCCGAGATGACGGACATCGGCGCCGTCCTGTCGAACAACACGCTGCTCGCGGCGTTCCCGCACACGATCTCCGCGGCGTTCCTCACCGCGGGGACGTTCGTCGCCGGCATCGCGGCCTGGTGGATGGTGCGGCTCGTGCGCGCGGGCCAGGTCGAGAAGGCGCGCGACGTCTACCGCCCGGCCATCGTGCTCGGCGTGATCGTCATGGTGATCTCCGGCGTCGGCGTCGCGCTGAGCGGCGACCAGCAGGCCAAGCTCATGTTCGAGCAGCAGCCCACCAAGATGGCGGCCGCCGAGGCTCTGTGCGAGACCACCGCCGGCGTGCCGTTCTCGATCCTCGCGGTCGGGCCGCTGGGCACCGGAGCCGACTGCGACAAGGTCACGCACCTGATCCAGATCCCGGGGGCGCTGTCGTTCCTGGCCACCGGGGACTTCTCGGCGACGCTGCAGGGCACAGACCAGCTGCAGCAGCAGTACGAGGAGAAGTACGGGTACACCGACGCGAACGGCGACCCCATCAGCTACATCCCCAACCTTGCCGTGACCTACTGGGGCTTCCGCCTGATGATCGGCTTCGCCCTCGGGTCGGCCGCGCTCGCGGTCGTCGCCTTCTGGCTCACCCGCAAGGGCCGCGTGAGCGGCAACGTCTGGGTCGGCCGGCTCGGCATCGTCGCCCTGGTCACGCCGTTCCTGGCCTCGTCGTTCGGCTGGATCTTCACGGAGATGGGCCGCCAGCCCTGGGTCGTCGCGCCCAACCCCAACCCCGGTGGCGTCGACGGGGTCTGGCTGCTGACCGCGCGGGGCGTGTCCACGGTGACGAGCACCGGCACGATCCTCACCTCGTTGATCGCCTTCACGCTGCTGTACGGCATCCTCGCCGTGTTCTGGTACCGCCTCATGCACCGGTACACGATCGAGGGCGTCGCGGACAGCGAGCGCGACCCCAGCCCCGACAACCCCGACAACGACCCGGACGGCGCCGCCGACCGGCCGCTGTCGTTCGCGTACTGAGAGGGCCGGGACCATGGAGCTCACGACCGTCTGGTTCATCCTCATCGCGGTCCTGTGGACCGGGTACCTCGTGCTGGAGGGGTTCGACTTCGGCGTCGGCATGCTGCTCGGGCTGCTGTCCCGCGGCGACGGCGCCACCAAGGACCGCGACCGCCGCGTCATGATCAACACGATCGGCCCGGTCTGGGACGGCAACGAGGTGTGGCTGCTCACGGCCGGCGGGGCGACGTTCGCCGCGTTCCCGGAGTGGTACGCCACGATGTTCTCCGGCTTCTACCTGCCGCTGCTGCTCATCCTGCTGGCGCTCATCGTGCGCGTCGTGTCGTTCGAGTGGCGCGGAAAGATCGACGACCCGCGCTGGCGGTCCCTGGCCGACCGGTGCCTGATCGTCGGGTCGTGGGTGCCGGCCGTGCTCTGGGGCGTGGCCTTCGGCAACCTGGTCCGCGGCGTCGAGCTGGATGCCGGGCACCAGTACGTGGGCGGGTTCTGGGCGCTGCTCAACCCGTTCTCGCTGCTCGCGGGCGCGACGACGGCGCTCATCTTCCTCACGCACGGCGCGGTGTTCCTCGCGCTGAAGTCGGACGGTGACATCCGGGCCCGCGCGGGCGCCTTCGCCGCCCGGTCGTCGATCGTCACCCTGGTGGTCGCCGGCGCGTGGGCCGTGTGGGCGCAGGTGGCCTACTCCGTGCCATGGACCTGGGCCGCCGTGGTCGTCGCGGCCGGCGCGCTGGTGGTCCTGGTGGTCTCCGCGCAGCGCCGCCAGGAGGGCCGGGCGTTCCTCGCCTCGGTCGTGGCCATCATCGCCGCCGTCGTGCTCATCTTCGGGTCGATGTACCCGGACGTCATGCCGGCGTTCGACCCGGCCAACTCGCTCACCGTCACCAACGCCTCGTCGACCAGCTACACGCTGACGGTGATGACGTGGGTGGCCGTCGTGCTCACCCCGCTCGTGCTGCTCTACCAGGGCTGGACCTACTGGGTGTTCCGCCGGCGCATCTCGGCGAACCACATCCCCGCCCCCGCCGGCCTGACCTTCGACAAGGTGCCCGCCCTGAACAAGCCCGCGTCCGTCGACCAGTGAGACCGCTCGACCCGCGTCTGCTGCGGTACGCGCGATCGGCCCGCGGCTACGTCCTGCTCACCGCCGCGCTCGGGGTGGTCACCGGCGCGCTCGTCGTGACGCAGGCGCTGCTGCTGGCGCACGCGCTGGGTGACGCCGTCTCCGACGGTGCGACGCTGGACCAGCTGGGTCCGACGATCGCGTGGCTCGCGGCCGTCGTCGTCGCACGGGCGCTGGTCATCGCCGTGCAGGAGCGGTTCGCGCACCGGGCCGCCACCCGGACCGTCGCCGAGCTGCGGGAGCAGGTGGTGGCGCACGCGGTGCAGCTGGGCCCGCGGTGGCTCGCGTCGGGCGAGGGCCCGGCGGTCGTCACGCTCGCCACGCGCGGGCTCGACGCGCTCGAGCCCTACTTCGTGCGGTACCTCCCGCAGCTGGTGCTCGCGGCGACCGTGACGCCGGGCGTCCTGCTCGTGGTGCTCGGGCTCGACTGGGTGTCGGCCGCGATCCTCGTCACCGTGCTGCCGCTGGTGCCGATCTTCATGGTCCTCGTGGGCCGCCTGACCCAGGGGCGCTCCGAGCAGGGCCTGGTCACCATGCAGCGCCTCGGCGCCCAGGTGCTCGACCTGCTGGCCGGCCTGCCGACCCTGCGGGCGCACGGCCGCGAGCGCGGCCCGGGGCCGCGGGTGCAGGCGCTCGGCGACGCCCACCGCGTGGCGACCATGGGCACGCTGCGGATCGCGTTCCTGTCCGGCATGGTGCTCGAGCTGCTCACCACGCTGTCCGTGGCGCTGGTCGCCGTCGGCATCGGCCTGCGCCTGGTCGGGGGCGAGCTGGGCCTGGTGACCGGGATCGCGGTCCTCGTGCTGGCGCCCGAGGTGTTCCTGCCCCTGCGGCAGGTGGGCACCCAGTTCCATGCCGCGGCCGACGGCGTCGCGGCGGCCGGGCGGGCGTTCGAGGTGCTCGAGACGCCGGTCCCGGTCGCGGGCACCCGCGCGGCACCGGACCTGCGGACCGCGACGCTGCGGCTCGACGGGGTCGGCGTCGGCGGCACCCCCCACGACCTCGACCTCGTCGTGCGGCCGGGGACGGTCGTCGCGCTCACGGGTCCGAGCGGCGTCGGCAAGACGACCGCGGTGGAGGTGGTCCTCGGCCTGCTCCGGCCGGACACCGGTCGCGCGACCCTCGACGGCGTCGACCTCGCGGACCTCGACCCCGCCTCGCTGTGGGAGCAGGTGTCGTGGCTCCCGCAGCGGCCCGTGCTCGAGCCGGGGACCGTCGCGGAGCTCGTCGGGGGCGACGCCGCGGCGAGGCGGGCCGCCGCGGCTCTGACCGGCCTCGACGAGGTGGTCCGCGCCCTCCCGGACGGCTGGGCCACCCCGCTGGGACGCGGCGGCGAGGGCCTCTCGCTGGGCCAGCGTCAGCGGGTCGCGCTGACGCGCACGCTGCTGGCGGGCTCCCGCCTCGTGGTCCTCGACGAGCCCACCGCCCACCTCGACGCCGCCGGAGAGCGGGTGGTGCTCGACACCGTGCGCGCCCTGCGGGCTGCGGGCCGCACCGTGCTCCTCGTGGCGCACCGCCCCTCCCTGGTGGCCGCCGCGGACGAGGTCGTGCGGGTCCGCGCGGCGGCCGAGGTGCTCGCATGACCGGGCCGCTGCGCCGGGCGGTCCGGCTGCTCGACATCGATCCCCGACGGTTCGCCCTGGCGCTCCTGCTGGGCACCCTCGCGCTCGGCTGCGGCGTGGCCCTGGCCGCGGTGTCCGCCTGGCTCATCGCCCGCGCCTCGCAGATGCCGCCCGTGCTGCAGCTCTCGGTGGCGACGGTCGCCGTGCGGGCGTTCGGCATCGGCCGCGGCGTGCTGCGCTACCTCGAGCGGCTGGTGTCCCACGACGTCGCGCTGCGCGGGATGACCCGGCTGCGCACCACGCTGTACGACCGGCTCGCGGTCGCGAGGCCCGAGACCCTGCTGCGGCTGCGCCGCGGCGACCTGCTCGCCCGCGTCGGCGCCGACGTCGACACCGTCGGCGACGTCGTGGTCCGCGGCCTCCTGCCGGCCGGCGTCGCCGCCGCGCTCGGGGTGGGCACCGTGGTCGCGATGTGCGCCTTCTGGCCGCCGGCCGGGCTCGCGCTCGCCGCCTGCCTGGCGGTCGCGGGCATCGCCGCCCCCCTCATCGCCGTCCGTGCGGCCCGGACCGCGGAGGTGCGCGCCGTGCAGAGCCGCTCCGACATGACCGCCGCCGCGCTCGGCCTGCTGGACGACTCCGGTCCGCTGCGCGTCGCCGGGCGCGCGGGCGACCAGCTCGCCACGCTGCGGGACGCGGACGCCCGCCTCGCCGCCGCGACCGACGCGGGAGCCKGGCCGGCCGCGCTGGCCGCCGGCCTGGGTCAGCTCGCCGTCGGTGTCGCCGTGCTGGCGGCCCTGCTCACCGGCGTCCCGGCCGTCGGCTCGGGGCAGCTCACGCCTGTCGAGCTCGCGGTGATCGTGCTCACCCCGCTCGCGGCGTTCGAGGCGACGTCGCTGCTGCCCGCCGCCGCCATCCAGGTGCAGCGCTCGCGCGCGGCCGCCGTGCGGATCCTGGAGCTCCTGGACGCGCCCGCCGATCCCGCCCCGACCGACGCCGCGCCGGGGCGACCCCCGCTGGTCGCGACCGGCCTCGCGGCCGGCTGGCCGGGAGCGACGCCGGTGCTCGAAGGGCTCGACCTCGACCTGCACGCGGGCCGGTCGCTCGCCATCGTGGGGCCGTCGGGCACGGGCAAGACGACCACGCTGCTCACCCTCGCGGGGCTGCTCCCCCGGCGCGCCGGCGCTCTCACGCTCGACGGGCACGACGTCGACCACCTGTCGCGGGACGCCACGGTCGCGGCGGTCGTCGTCGGCACCGAGGACGCCCACGTGTTCGGCACGACCGTCCTCGAGAACCTTCGCGTGGCACGCGGCGACGTCACGGCAGACGAGGCCGCGGCGGTGCTGCGCCGGGTCGGGCTCGGCGACTGGCTCGAGGGGCTGCCCGACGGCCTGGACACGCTGCTCGGGCCCGACGCCCGGACGGTCTCCGGCGGCGAACGGCGGCGGCTGCTCGTCGCGCGCGCCCTGCTGTCGCCGGCCCCGCTCCTGCTCGTCGACGAGCCCGCCGAGCACCTCGACCCGGAGCGGGCGGACGCGCTCGTCACGGACCTGCTGCGCGACCCGCGGGGCGTCGTCGTCGTGACGCACCGGCTCACGCCGCTGGCCGCCGCCGACGAGGTCCTGTGGCTGCAGGACGGGCACGTCCGCGCCCGCGGCACCCACGCGGAGCTGGTCGCGACCGCGCCCGGCTACCGTGAGGCGCTCGACCGCGAGCGCGCGACGGACGGACAGGAGGTGGGGCGTGCCCGATGAGACGGGTCGGCTCACCGAGGTCCCCGACTCGACGCTGCCCGTCACCGGCGACGCCCTGACGGACCTGCTCGGCGCCATCCTGGCGGTGGCCAGCGAGCTCGACCTCCCGGCCGTGCTCGAGCGGTTCGTCCAGGTCAGCGCCGAGCTCACGCGGGCCCGCTACGGCGCGATCAACGTGGTCGACCCGCGCGGCACCTCGACCACCTTCGTCTTCACCGGGGTGCCCACGGCGGTCGCCGCGGCGCTGCGTACGGCGCCGCACGCGCAGGGCGTCCTGGGCCAGATCCCGAGCACGGGCGTGCTGCGGCTGGCGGACCTGCGGGAGCACCCGGCCTTCCGCGGCTTCCCCCGCGAGCACCCCCCGATGGGGTCGTTCCTCGGGGCGTCGGTGCGCGTGGGCCCGAAGGTGTTCGGGCAGCTGTACCTGTCGGAGAAGGCCGGGGGTTTCACGCAGGACGACGAGGACGTCGTGCTCGCCCTCGCCGCCGCCGCCGGGGTCGCCGTGGCGAACGCGCAGCTGTACGCCGAGGCGGAGCGGCGCGAGCACTGGTTGCGCGCGGGTCAGGCCATCACCACGATGCTGCTCGAGGACATCGACGAGGAGGAGGCGCTCGACCACATCGCGTCCACCGCCCGCGAGGTCGCCGGCGCCGACACCGCGGCGCTCGTGCTGCCCGGCCTGGGCGGCGAGCTCCTGGTCGAGCTGGCGGTCGGCCACGAGAGCGAGCGCATCCTCGGCGCGCGCATGCCGCGGGGCGGCCGTGCCTGGACGGTCATGACCGAGGGCAAGGGCCTCACGCTGCCGTCGCTGTCCGCGGCCCCCAGGGTCGCCGTCCCCGAGATGCGCGCGTTCGGCCCGGCGCTGTACGCGCCGCTGCGGTCCGCGGGCGAGGACATCGGCGTGCTCATCCTGCTGCGGCGGATCGGCGGTCCCCCGTTCGACGACGGCGACCTGGCCACGGCCGAGTCGTTCGCGGCCCAGGCGGCCCTCGCCTACGTGCTGGCCGGTGCCCGGCACGCCCAGGACGTCGCCGCGCTCCTCGAGGAGCGCGAGCGCATCGCGCGCGACCTGCACGACCTCGCCATCCAGCAGCTGTTCGCCACCGGCATGCAGCTGGAGACCGTCCGGCGGCGCGCAGCACGGGGCGTCGACCCGGCCGAGCTGGCCGGCATCGTCGACGAGGCGCTGGACAACGTCGACGGCTCTGTCCGGCAGATCCGGCAGATCGTGCACGAGCTCCGCGACCCGGACGCGGCGTCCGGACTGGTCGAGCGCCTGCGCCGGGAGGCGTCCCTCGCGCGCACCGGCCTGGGTTTCGCGCCGTCGTTCGTCGTGAACCTGGACGGCCGCGCGCTCGTCGACGGGGGCGTCGACGAGGACCGGCTGGACGAGCGGGTCGACCCCGCGCTCACCTCGGACGTGGTCGCCGTCGTGCGGGAGGGCCTGGCCAACGCGGCCCGGCACGCGCACGCCTCGTCGGTCACGGTCCGGGTCTCCGTCCGGGGCGACGGGCCGCTCGGCGTCGTCCTGGTCGAGGTGCAGGACGACGGCACGGGGCTCCCGGCGCGACGCGCGCGCAGCTCCGGCACGGGCAACCTCGCCTCCCGGGCCCGGCAGCACCGGGGGACGTTCAGCCTCGGCGTCCCACCCGACGGACGCGGCACGCTGCTCTCGTGGGAGGCGCCGCTCGGCTGACCGCTTGCGAGCCCCAGGCAATCAGGTCGACGATGCTGGGGAGTCGAGGGGGAGCTCATGGCAGCGCAGGTCGACGCACCACCGAGTCAGCTCTCGCAACGGGCCATCTGGGCCATCTTCGGCGGCCTGATGCTCGCCATGCTGCTGGCGGCGCTCGACCAGACCATCGTCGCGACGGCCCTGCCCACCATCGTCCGCGACCTCGGCGGCGCGGAGCACCTGTCCTGGGTGGTCACCGCGTACATGCTCGCGTCGACGGTGACGACGCCGCTGTGGGGCAAGCTCGGCGACCTGTACGGCCGCAAGATCCTGTTCCTCACCTGCATCGTCATCTTCCTGATCGGCTCCGCGCTCGCGGGCACGTCCCAGACGATGGCGCAGCTGATCGCGTGGCGGGCCGTGCAGGGTGTCGGCGGTGGCGGGCTCATGGTGCTCTCGCAGGCGATCATCGCCGACGTGGTGCCGCCTCGGGACCGCGGCCGGTACCAGGGCGCGTTCGGCGCGGTCTTCGGGCTCTCCAGCGTCGCCGGGCCGCTGCTCGGCGGGTTCTTCGTCGACCACCTGAGCTGGCGGTGGGTGTTCTACGTCAACCTGCCGATCGGCGCGCTGGCCCTCGCCGTCGTCGCCGCGGTGCTCCCGGTCACCAAGGCGCGGACCTCGCCGAAGATCGACGTGTGGGGCATCACCCTGCTGGCGACGGCCGCGACCTGCATCGTGCTGGTCACCTCGCTCGGCGGCACCAGCTGGGACTGGGGATCGGCGCAGGTGCTCGGGCTGTCGCTGCTCGCCGTGGTCGCGGTGATCGCGTTCGGGTTCGTCGAGGCCCGCGTGCCCGAGCCCGTCATGCCGCTGCGGCTCTTCCGCAACCGGGTCTTCTCGACGACCGCAGTGGTCGGCTTCGTCGTCGGCTTCGCGATGTTCGGGTCCATCACCTACCTGCCGCTCTACCTGCAGCAGGTGCAGGGCGCGAGCCCCACKGGTTCCGGGTTGCAGATGATCCCCATGATGCTGGGCCTGCTGCTCACCTCGATCGCCAGCGGACAGATCATCAGCCGGACCGGCCGGTACAAGGTCTTCCCCATCCTCGGCTCCGCCGTGTTCACCGGGGGGCTGTACCTGCTCTCGCTCATGGGCCGGGACACGACCTCGCTGCAGTCGGGGCTGTCGATGTTCGTGCTCGGCGCCGGGCTCGGCATGGTCATGCAGGTGCTGGTGCTGGCGGTGCAGAACGCCGTCGAGTACCGGGACCTCGGGACCGGCACCAGCGGCGCCACGTTCTTCCGCACGATCGGCAGCTGTGTCGGCGTCGCGGTGTTCGGCACCGTCTTCAACTCGCACCTCGAGTCGAACCTGGCCGTCGCTCCGCCGGCCGGCGCCGTCGGACCGTGCTCGGGTCCCGCCCTCAGCGCGACGTCCGCCGCCCTCGCGAGCTGCGGCGCCGACGTGCAGAACTGGTTCCTCGAGGGCTACTCCGACGCCATCCACACGATCTTCCTGTACGCCGTCCCCGTCGGCGCGCTCGCCTTCGCGCTGGCCTGGCTCATCCCGGAGGTCACGCTGCGGACCGCCGCGAGCCGCCCCGAGCAGGGCGAGGTGTTCGCGCTGCCGGCCAGCCGGACGTCCTTCGAGGAGCTCCGCCTGCTGCTGTGGCGCGAGGTCGGCCACCAGGACCCGCTGCGGGCGTACGCGATCCTCACCAAGGGCCTCGACGTCGACCTCACGCCGGGCCAGTGCTGGATGCTCGCGCGCGTCACGGCCGAGGGTTCCCGGTCCATCGACGCGATGGTCGACCACTCGGGCGTCGAGCGCGACCGGGTGCTGGCCACGGCCGACGCGCTGCTGTCGCGCGGCCTGGTCGACGTCTCGGACGGCGTGGTGACGCCGACCGAGGCCGGGCACGTGGTCGCCGACGAGATCCGGGAGCACGAGCGCGTCGAGCTCCGCCGGATCGTCGACCAGTGGAGCGGCGGCGACGAGCCGCAGCTGGAGGAGCTGGTCGAGCAGCTGACCGCCCGGCTCTGGCGCGAGGACCCGTCGCCCGCGGGTCTGCGGGCCTGACGGGTCAGTGCCCCGGCTCGGCCCGCCAGCCGGTGTGCTTGCGCGACGCCACCCACGCGGCCACCTGGGTGCGTCGCTGCAGGCCCATCTTGGCCAGCAGCGACGTGATGTGGTTCTTCACCGTCTTCTCGACGACGCCCAGCCGCTCGGCGATCTCCCGGTTGGACAGGCCCTCCCCGATGAGCTCGATCACCTTGAGCTCGCTGGGGGTGAGGTTCTCCGTCGGGTCGTCGTGGCCCGCCTTCCGGCGCGTCACCGTGCGCTCGTCGAGGAGCACCCGGCCGGCCGCGACCGCGCGGATGACGTCCGTGATCTCGGCTCCGCGCACGGTCTTGAGCAGGTACGCGGCCGCGCCGGCGTCGAGCGCTGCCGCCAGGGCGTCGTCGTCGTCGAACGACGTGAGGACGATGGCACGGGCCGTCGGCAGGGTCTCGCGCACCGTGCGCAGGAGCTCGATGCCGGTGCCGTCGGGCAGCTGCAGGTCCACCAGGAGCACCTGCGGACGGACCAGCGCGGCACGACGGGCGCCGTCAGCCACGGAACCGGCCTCGGCGACGACCGACATGCCCTCGGCGCGGTCCACCACCTCCGCGATCCCTCGGCGGACGACCTCGTGGTCGTCGATGATCATGACGGTGATGGGGCCTGCGGAGGCGCTGGTGGGGGGCACGATGGCATCGTAACGAGGGTGACGACCCTCCTGCTGCCCTCCACGATGACCGACGAGCCGACCGTCCCCGCGGACGTGCGGGTGCTGCGGTACGACGTGCACGACCCGGTGCCCGACGACGCCCTCGACGCGGAGGCCCTGGTCGTCTGGGGCAACGGCGCGGAGCAGCTGGCCGACAGCGCGCGGCGGCTCACGCGGCTGCGCTGGGTGCAGACGCTCGCCGCCGGGCCTGACGCGGCCCTCGCCGCCGGGTTCGCCGACGACGTCGTCATCACCTCGGGCCGGGGCCTGCACGACGGCCCCGTCGCCGAGCACACGCTCGCCCTCGTGCTCGCCGCGGCGCGTCGGCTGCCCGAGCTCGTCCGCGCGCAGGACGCGCACCGCTGGGCGGACGACCTGGGCGGCATGCAGCACACCGAGCCGGGCCAGTCCTTCCGCACGTTGGACCGTGCCCGCGTGCTCGTCTGGGGGTTCGGCTCCATCGCTGCCCGGCTCGCGCCCCTGCTCACCGCGCTCGGCGCGCAGGTCACGGGCGTGGCCACGACCGCGGGCGACCGCCACGGCTACCCCGTCATCTCCGCGTTCGACCTGCCCGACCACCTGCCCCGCACGGACGTCCTGATCTCGCTGCTGCCGGCCACGGACCAGACCCGGCACGCGGTCGACGCCGGTGTCCTCGACCTGCTGCCGTCCCACGCGTGGGTGGTGAACGTGGGCCGGGGCTCCACCCTGGACGAGGCGGCGCTGCTGGCGGCGATCCGGGACGGGCGCCTGGCCGGCGCGGCGCTCGACGTGTTCGAGACCGAGCCGCTGCCGGCGGACTCGCCGCTCTGGGCGGAGCCCCGCATCCTCGTCAGCCCGCACGCGGCGGGCGGTCGGCCCATCGGCGCCGGTGAGCTGGTCACGGCGAACCTCACGGCGTTCCTCACCGGAGGGAAGCTGCGGAACGTGGTCCGACGCTAGAAGCGACCGCGCCGCGGACGCGGCTGGCAGTGCGGGCACGAGTACGACGACCGGTTCATGAACTCGTCGCGCCGCACGGGGGTGCCGCAGCGCGGGCACGGCCGACCCTCCTGGCCGTACACGGCGAGCGACCGGTCGAAGTACCCGGACGCACCGTTCACGTTGACGTACAGGGCGTCGAAGCTGGTGCCGCCCTGCGCGAGCGCCTCGGTCATCACCTCGTGCGCACCGGCCAGCGCCCGCTCCACCTCGGACCGTCGCAGGGTCTCGGTCGGCCGCGCGTAGTGCAGCTGCGCCCGCCACAGGCCCTCGTCGGCGTAGATGTTGCCGATGCCGGAGACCAGCGTCTGGTCCAGCAGCGCGCGCTTGAGCCCCGTCCGGCGACGCCGCAGCGCGGCGACCAGCGCGTCGTGGTCGAGCGCGGGGTCGAGCAGGTCCCGCGCGATGTGGGCGACCGGCTCGGGGACCACCGGCGCCGGTGACCCGAGCCCGCCGGGCAGCCCGTCCGGAGTCGGCACCAGGTCCGGGACGCTCAGGTGCCCGAACGTGCGCTGGTCGACGAAGTCGAGCGCGGAGCCGTCGTCGAGCGAGGCGCGGACGCGCAGGTGGGGGTGCTCGACCCGCGGCTCGCCCGGCTGCCGCACCAGCAGCTGCCCGCTCATGCCGAGGTGCGCCATGAGGGCGTCGTCGCCGTCGTCCAGCAGCAGCCAGAGGAACTTGCCGCGCCGGACCGCCGCGTCGAGGCGGCGCCCGTCGAGCCGGCCCGCGAAGTCGAGCGGTCCCCCGGTGTGCCGGCGGACGCTGTAGTCCCGCCGGACCTCGACGCCGGTGACCCGACGCCCCAGGACGTGCCGCGCCAACCCGTCGCGGACGGTCTCGACCTCGGGGAGCTCGGGCACGTCAGGAGGAGATGTCCTGCTGCAGGAGGGCGAGCGCCCGGTACGCGTCCGCGGCGGCATCCTGCTCGGCGAGCTTCTTTGCGGAGCCGACGCCGACGCCGCGCGACACGCCGGCGACGAGCGCGCGGGCCGTGAACGTGCGGGAGTGGTCGGGGCCCTCGCCGGTCACCTCGTAGATCGGTGCCCCGAGGCCCAGCGCCGCCGAGAGCTCCTGCAGCGACGTCTTCCAGTCGAGGCCGGCGCCGAGGTCCGCGGCCGCCGCGAGCGACGGGCCGACCAGCCGCTCGACCAGGCCGCGCGCGGGCTCGAGCCCGTGCGACAGGTACACGGCGCCGAACACCGCCTCGAGCGTGTCCGACAGGATCGAGTCCTTGTCCCGCCCGCCGGTGCTCAGCTCGCCCTTGCCCAGCAGCACGAAGCTGCCCAGGTCGAGCTCGCGCGCCACGACGGCGAGCGCGCGCTGCGACACCGTGGCCGCCCGCATCTTCGCGAGGGCGCCCTCCGGCAGGTCGGGGTGCGCCCGGTAGAGCGACTCGGTGACCACGAGCCCGAGCACCGAGTCCCCGAGGAACTCGAGCCGCTCGTTGGTCGGGATGCCGCCCGCCTCGTGCGCGAACGACCGGTGCGTCAGGGCAAGCACGAGAAGCTCGGGGTCCAGGTGGACCCCGAGCTTCTCGAGAAGTTCTGCCGCGGCACTCACGCCGGTCCTCCGGTCATCAATGCTCAGCGGCGGACGAGCGTGAGACTCAGCGAGCCTCGAACTCGGTACGGACGGCCTCGGCGTAGGCGCGGTCCTTGTAGGTACCGCACGTCGGGCAGGCCGTGTGCGGCATCTTGTTGGACTTGCACTGCGGGCAGGTGTGGAGCGTCGTGGCAGTGGTCTTCCACTGCGACCGACGCGCACGGGTGTTGCTGCGCGACATCTTGCGCTTCGGAACAGCCACGGCTAGCTCTCTTTCGTCTCGTCGTTCGAACCCAGCAGGTCGCCCAGGGCGGACCAGCGCGGGTCAAGCGTCTCATGCGAGTGGTCAGGGTCGTCCGCGAGCCGTGCACCACACTCGGAGCACAGACCGGGGCAGTCGGGTCGGCACAGCGGCTGGAACGGCAGAGCCGGCACGACCGTGTCCCGCAGCGCAGGCTCGAGATCGACCAGGTCGCCCTCCAGCTCGCGCACGTCCTCCTCGTCGTCCCCGTCCTCGACCGCGATCGCCGCGCGCTCGGGGTAGACGTACAGCTCCATCAGGGAGACGTCGACGTTCTCGACCACCTCGCCCAAGCAGCGGACGCACTCCCCGATCGCCCGGCCGCGGACGGATCCGGAGACCAGGACCCCCTCCATGACCGCCTCGAGCCGCAGATCCAGCTCGACGTCGGTCCCGGTGGGGATGCCGATCACGTCGGTACCGAGATCCTCCGGGGCGCCCACGGTGCGCTGCACGGTCCTCGTCGATCCCGGACGTCGGCCGAGCTCGTGCGAATCGAGCACGAACGGCGAACGGGGATCGAGGTGAACAGGGCGCTGCACGGCCAGGGTCCCCTCGTTGATCTCGGTCCGTGCCATGAGCGGCAGAACCAACGGACAACTCTACGGCACAGGTCAGGGGCCGCCCAAATCCTCCGGGAGTGGCGCAGGTCTCAGCTCTCGTCGGCGCCCAAGCGGCCGGCGAGCTTCGCGCGACCCGCCTGGACCTGGCTCAGCACCTTGCCCAGGTCGATCTCGAAGTCGGCCAGGCGCCGGTCGCAGTAGTCGTCCGCGTCCCGCTGGAGCCGGTCGGCGGTCTCCTCGGCCTCCGCGACGATCTGCGCGGCCCGCTCCTGCGCGGCGACCACGACCGCCTCCTGCTCGACCAGGGCCGCGGCCTGCGCGCGCGCCTGGGCCAGCAGAGCGTCCGCGTCGGCCTGCGCCACCGACCGCGCCGCGTCGGCGTCGGCCAGCACCTCGTCCGCCCGGGACAGCTGGCTGGGCAGCACGTCCCGCGCCTGCTCCACCAGGTCCAGCAGCTCGGCGCGGTTGACCAGCACCGAGGACGACATCGGCATCGCGCGCGCGGTCGCCACGGCCGTGCCGATGGCGTCCAGCACGCCCGTGAGGCCCTCGGGCCGCGTGGTCGGGTCCTCGTCCGTCATCGTGCGTCCCTTCCTCGAAGTGCCGCCCGCACCGCGTCCGCGACGCTCGCCGGTACGAGGTCGTCGATCGGTCCGCCGTAGCGGGCCACGTCCTTGACCAGCGAGGACGCGATGTGGGCCAGGCTCTGGTCGCCGACGACGAACACGGTCTCCACGCCGGACAGGTGCCGGTTCATGAGGGCCATCGGCAGCTCGGCGTCGAAGTCCGCACCGCCGCGCAGGCCCTTGACCACCGCGGACGCGCCCACCGTCCGCACGAAGTCGGCCAGGAGCCCGTCGACCACCTCGACCCGCACCCCGTCGAGCTCGGCGAGCGCGCTGCGGGCCACCGCCAGCCGGTCCTCGACCGGCAGCAAGGAGGTCTTCGACGAGTTCCGGGCGATGCCCACGACGACCTCGTCGAACAGGGAGCGAGCGCGGCGGATCACGTCCACGTGCCCGAGGGTCAGGGGGTCGAACGACCCGGGGCAGACGGCGATGCTCACCCCGTCAGGGTAGGCCAGCGGCGTGCGCGGGCCAGCCGGACGCGCGGCGCCCTACCCTCGGGCATGGCCTCCGACGTCGTCCTCGACAGCGCGTCGGCCGCCGACTCCCCCGCCGTCCGGACGGTCCTCGCCCGCGCCTACCGCGCGAACCCGCTGATCGCCTGGGTGCTGCCCGACGCCTCGACGCGCGAGGAGGCGTGCGCCGCCTGGCTCGGGCCGTCCGTCGACCGGTACCTGTCGGTCGGTCGCGTGCACGTCGCGCGGTCGGGCGGCCGCGTGGTCGGCGTCGCGGCCTGGCGCCTGCCCGGCGCCGACCCGGCGCCGGAGTCGCTGCCCACGCCCGCGGAT
>NZ_JBFUKJ010000034.1:0-37271 GCF_056400905.1 Cellulomonas sp. P4_H12 | reverse complement strand
CACCGGACGACGACTGGGCAGAGCGTCAAGTGCTACTTCTACTTCTTGACCGTGATCGCGTCGATGGAGGCGACGACGTCCGTGCGGAGCGCGTCCGAGATCGGCGCGGAACCCGCGGCCGTCGCGGCGCTCGACTGACCGTCCGCGCTGGTGGCGTAGGTCGCGTAGCCCTTGATCAGGTCGACCTTGTCCTGGGTGTCGTAGGTGTTGCACACGACCAGGTACGACACGAGGATCGCCGGGTAGGCGCCGGACTCGGTCGTGGTGCGGTCGACCTTGATGACGATGTCACCGTCGGCGCGCGTGTCGTCCCGCGGCGAGACGTCCACGGTCTTAGCGGCGGCGTCCGCCGTCGGGGCGACGAACTCCGTGCCGACCCCGAGCGAGACCTTGCCGAGGTCGCCGACGGCCGAGGCGTCGGCGTAGCCGATGGTGCCGGGCGCGGACTGGATCGTCTGGACGACACCGGAGGTGCCGTTGGCCCCCTGGCCCACGGCCACGGGCCACGTGTTCGTGACCTCGTAGGTCCACACGTCGGGGGCCGTCTTGGACAGGTAGTCCTGGAAGTTCTTCGAGGTGCCCGAGTCGTCCGAGCGGTGCACGACCGTGATCGGGCCCGACAGCGTCGCGTCCGGGTTCAGCGCCGTGATCGCCGGGTCGTCCCAGGTGGTGATCGCGCCGGCGAAGATCTTCGCCACGACGTCCGCGCTCAGGTTGAGCTCGGAGACGCCGTCGATGTTGAACGCGACGGCGATGGGGCTGACGTAGACCGGCAGGTCGATGCCCGCGCCGCCGTAGCAGCGGTCCGCGGCGGAGGCGAGCTCCTCCTCGTTCAGCGCGCTGTCCGAGCCGGCGTAGTCGAGCGAGGCGTCGAGGAAGCCCTTGCGGCCCGCGCCCGAGTCGGTGGTCGTGTAGTTGACGGTGACGTCCGGGTTCGCCGTCTGGAAACCGGCGACCCAGGCCTGCTGGGCCTTCTCCTGCGCGCTGGAGCCGCCGCCGTTCAGCGTGCCGCTCAGCGTCGATTCCGGAGCGGCAGAGCCGCTGGCAGCAGGCGCGTCGCCGGTGGCGTTGTCCGATCCGCAAGCCGCCAGCGTGAGCGCGAGGGTGCCGACGAGGGCAACCGCCCCGACGCGGCCGAGGAGGGGAAGCTTCACTGTGGTCCGTCCTGTCGATCATGTGCGCACCGATGTGTGCGCGGCGATGCTGACCGTAGGAACCGCACGTGACCTGCTCCCCGGCTTCGGGTGAACCCCAGGTGAACGGTGGCCGACGAGTCGGACGCGTGTCCTGGGGGCAGCAGGACGCCCCGCACACCTCGAGGGTATGCGGGGCGTCCCGGGGTGTGCGGGGCTACGCCTCGTCGTCGGTGAGCTTGTAGCCGAGGCCCCGGACGGTGAGCAGCAGCGTCGGGTTGCCCGGGTCGACCTCGATCTTGGCGCGCACCCGCTTGACGTGGACGTCGAGCGTCTTGGTGTCGCCCACGTAGTCGGAGCCCCAGATGCGGTCGATCAGCTGGCCGCGGGTCAGCACGCGGCCGGCGTTGCGCAGCAGCAGCTCGAGCAGCTCGAACTCCTTGAGCGGGAAGGCGACCAGCTCGTCGCGCACCTTGACGGTGTGCCGCTCGACGTCCATCCGCACCGGGCCCGCCGCGAGCAGCTGGTCGTCGTCGTCGTCCGCCAGCAGCGCGGCCGCCCCGGCGCCCACGACGACGGACTCCCGCCGGCGCAGCACCGCCCGGACGCGGGCGAGGAGCTCGCGGGACGAGTACGGCTTGGTGACGTAGTCGTCGGCGCCCAGCTCGAGGCCGACCACCTTGTCGATCTCGTCGTCCTTGGCGGTGAGCATGATGACCGGGACGTCGCTGACCAGCCGGAGCCGACGGCAGACCTCCGTGCCCGGAAGGCCGGGGAGCATGAGGTCGAGCAGGACGAGGTCGGCGCCGAACTGGTCGAACTTCTCGAGCGCCTCCGGCCCCGTGGCGGCGGTGACGACGTCGAAGCCCTCGCGCTCCAGCTGGTACGTCAGCGGGTCCCGGTAGGACTCCTCGTCCTCGACGAGCAGGATCCGGGTCATGACGCGCTCCGGCGCACGTGCGCTCCTTCGATGTCAGCAGGACTGCCGACGGGGGTGTCGGGCGGGCTCTCGATGCTGGTCTTCGCGCTCGGCAGCGTCGTGACGCCACCCGTCGGCGACTCTTCTTCGGCGCGCGGCAGGCGCAGCGTGAACGTGGACCCGCGGCCGGGCTGCGACCAGACGGTCACGTCCCCGCCGTGGTCGGCCGCGACGTGCTTGACGATGGACAGTCCCAGGCCGGTGCCGCCCGTGTCACGCGAACGGGCGGGATCCACCCGATAGAACCGCTCGAACACGCGCTCCTGCTCGGCGACCGAGATGCCGATGCCCTCGTCGACCACCGCGATCTCCACGAGGTCGCCGTCGACGCGCACCCCCACGCCCACGTGCGACGCCTCGCCCGAGTAGGCGACCGCGTTGTCCAGCAGGTTGCGGACCGCGGTGACCAGCAGCTCGTGCTGCCCGAACACGCGGGTGCCACGCACACCCCCGATGTCGAGCCGCACCTTCTTGGACTCCGCCGTGGTGCGGGCGCGGTCGACCGCCTCCGTCAGCACGAGGTCCACGTCGACGAGGCCCAGCTGCCCGAGGGCGCCGGCCACCTGCAGGCGGGACAGCTCGATGATCTCGTGCACCAGCGCCGACAGCCGCGTCGCCTCGGTCTGCATCCGGCCCGCGAAGCGGCGCACGGCCTCGGGGTCGTCCGCCGCATCCTGGACGGTCTCCGCCAGCAGCGCGAGCGCGCCCACGGGGGTCTTGAGCTCGTGCGAGACGTTGACGACGAAGTCGCGCCGGATGGCCTCGAGCCGGCGAGCCTGCGTCAGGTCCTCCGCCAGCACGACCAGGTGGTCCGCGCTGACCTGGGCGACGCGGACCTGCACCAGCAGCACGCCGGGTCCCACCGGACCGCGCGGGACCTCGAGCACCTCGTCGCGGATCACACCGTCGCGCCGGACCTGCGCGATGAGGTCGCGGATCGCCGCCGGCGCGATGCGCCCGTCTCGCACGATGCCGAGCGCGTGCGCCGGCGCGCTGGCCCGCACCACGTGGTCGGCGTCGTCGAGCACGACCGCCGCGGAGCGCAGCACCGCGAGGGTGCGGACGAGGCCCTCGTCGAGCTCGGGCTCCACCAGCGGCGGCAGGGTGCGCTGCGCCCGCTCGCTGAAGCGGAACGCAAGGGTCGCCCACACGCCCACCAGCAGGCCGAGGCCGCCGGCGAGCAGCAGCATGAGCCCGTTGATCCCGTCCACAGCACTCACCCTAGGACGCGCCGATGGGTGCGACACGCCGATGGGGCGACCCCGGACCGCTTCTACGGCGAGGGTTCACCGGCCGTTCATCCACGGCCGGTGACCTGCTCAGTCGAACGTCTCCAGCAGCAGCGACTTCTCGGCGTCGGTGAGGTTGGTCTCCACGAGCGTGCTGTGCAGGCCGTGCATCCGCTCCCCGAGCCGGTCCATGTTCGCGTTCTCCGTGACGGCGCACAGCAGCGACGTGCCCACGGTGATCTGCGCGCGGATGTGCTCCAGCTGGTCCTCGGTGATGCCGACCGCGGAGACCGCCTTGGTGATCGCCCCGGCGGCGGCACCGACGGCGACGCCCAGCAGCGGCACGAAGAACAGCCCGCCGAACAGCAGGCCCCAGAACGCGCCCCACCCCGTCCCGCGCCACTTGTCCTCGTTCGAGTGGTGCATCTCCGGTCGCGCGCCACCCTCGGGCCAGCTGATGACCGCGTGGTCGACGATCTTCACCAGACCGTCGGCCTGGGCCCCCTTGAGCGCTGCGACCGCCTTCTCCGCACCGTCCGCCGTCTCGAACTTCCATGCCGTGAACGTCGTCATCGTCGTCGTCCCTCTCGATCGGTTGTCAGGTCCTTACCGAGCCGCTCGTTCCACCTCACCGCCGTGCACCGTCAACGCCCACAGGATCACCAGGTCCAGCGCGATGGCCACCAACGACCACCACGGCGTGATGGGCAGCGACACGAACTGCGCCACCAGGTTGATGATGACCAGCACCACGGCCACCAGGCGCGCCCACCAGCTGCCCGCGAACAGCGCGAAGCCGACGATCACCAGCAGCACGCCCGTCACCAGGTGCACCCAGCCCCACGTGGACACGTCGACCACGGCGATCCCGTCCGGCGACCACGACACGACGGTCTTCGGCGAGAACACGGACACCAGTCCCGTGACGATGTTGATGAACCCGGCCACCAGGATCGCGAACGCCGCGAACCACACCCAGCCGACCCAGGCCGTCACCCTCTGCGCCATCGTCGATCCCCTCGGTAGGTCTGTCCCGTCCGGAGCCCGCTAGAGCCCGGTGATGCCGTCGCCGATCATCTTGGCCCCGATGACCAGCAGCAGGACAGAGACGATGACCGCGTTGTTGTGCACCATCCACGTCTTGAGGCGGTCGAGAAGCGCCGCCGCGCGTGCCCCCATGACCAGGTAGATGACGATCGGGGTGGCGACGCCGATGCTCGCCACGAGCGCGAAGACCAGCAGCGCCACGAGCTGGTCGGCCCGCACGCTCGTGGCGCCCGCGATCGCGGCCGCGCCCGCGGCGATCAGCAGGAGGTTCTTCGGGTTCACCGCGCTCAGCAGGAACGCGAGACCGAACGCCTTGGCCGGCGTGAAGGTGTCGATGGCGACCATCCAGCCCGGCGTCGCCGGCTCCTCCCCCGCGCGCGGGCGGCCGCGCAGCTGGCGCACCGCCAGCAGGAGCACCAGCACACCCAGCACCAGCTTGACCACGCTGATCCACTCGGCGGGCCCCTCGTCGCTGGGGGTGGCCGCGCCGACCAGCAGCAGGATCACCCCGCCGGCCACCAGGATCCCGACGAACCAGCCCACCAGGAACGCGAAGCCGTTGGACCGCGCCCGCTCGCTCACGAGCATGAGCACCACCGCCACGATCGGCATCGGGCTCAGCAGGACGCCGACGGCGACCGGCAGGGACTGCCCGATGGCGGCGCCCACGCCCACCTCCCCGTCGCGGGCTCGGTCGACCCGTCTGCTCGCAGGTTACGGGCCGCGAGCCGGACGCACCGGACGAATCGCCACCCGTGTTGCGGCGGTGTCGTCCCCCTCTGTACGCAACGGCCGCCGTCCGTTCACCTCGGCGCGCCCCACCGTTCACCTGAAAATGTCAGCCTGACCTGCGCGCGGCACCTGCCGCCGGCACGAGAGGGAGCACATGCGGGACATCTTCGACGCCGAGCTGCACCAGCTCGGCGAGGACCTGGCGTCGATGAGCGGCCGGGTCGAGCACGCCATCACCAGCGCCGGCATCGCCCTGCTCACGGCCGACCTCGCGCTCGCGGAGTCCGTGATCGTCGACGACCTGGCCATCGACGCCATCGAGCGCGACCTCGACGAGCGCTGCGTCCTGCTGCTCGCGCAGCAGCAGCCGGTCGCGACCGACCTGCGCATCGTCGTCTCCGCCCTGCGGATGAGCGCCTCGCTGGAGCGCATGGGCGACCTCGCGCGGCACGTCGCCCAGGTGGCGCGCGGGCGCTACCCCCGGCACGCGGTGCCGCACGCCCTCTCCGGCACGTTCGCCGAGATGCACGACGCCGCCGTCCGCGTCGCCCGGCGCACCACGACCCTGCTGAACAGCCGCGAGGTCCTGCTCGCCGAGAGCATCGAGCAGGACGACGACCTGCTCGACGAGCTGCACGAGGACACCTTCGCCGCGCTGCTCGGCGGCTCGTGGGGCGGCACCACGCAGGAGACCATCGACGTCACCCTGCTCGGCCGCTACTACGAGCGGTTCGGCGACCACGCGGTCTCCGTCGCCCGCCGGGTGACCTACCTGGTGACCGGCGACGCCCGCGGCGAGCTCAACCGCACCGCCGGCTGACCCAGCGCCGCCACGCACCAGAACGAGGGTTCGGCGCGAGATCGAGGATCGGACTCCTCGCCCTCGCGGCGGACCCTCGTTCGCGTGCGGTCGGTAGCGTGGGACGCATGGCGGAGCGGGTGCTCGGGTGGGGTGACGACGACGTCGCCGCGGCCCGCGTGCGGCTCGGCGCGGTCGTCGCGCAGCTCCCCGAGACGTCCGCCGAGATCGACGAGTACGGCAACACCGGGTTCTTCACGCGCGGGAGCCGGTTCGCGTGGATCCTGCCCGACCACCACGCCGACGGCCGGCTCGCCCTGTGGTGCAAGGCCGACCGGCACGAGCAGCAGGCGGTCGTCGCGCGCGATCCCGTCCGCTACTTCGTCGCGCCGTACATGGGCCGGTTCGGCTGGATCGGCGCCCACCTGGACCCCGCGCACGACCCGGACTGGGACGCGCTCGCCGAGCTGATCGAGGCCGCGTGGCGGGCGTCGGCGACGAAGAAGGCGATCGCCACCTTCGACACCGCGAACGGCCCCGGCTGACCGCCCCCGCCCACCTCCCACAACGTCCGCACTCCCACGGGGTCCTGACCCGTAGGAACGGGAACGTCCGCACCCCCCACCCCGGCAACGTCCGCACTCCCACGTGTCCCGACCCGTAGGAACGCGGACGTCCGCGCCCCCACCCCCGCAACGTCCGCACTTCTACGTGTCCTGACCCGTACGAGTGCGGACGTTGCGCCGGGGCTACGGGCTACGGGGCTACGGGGCTACGGGGCTACGGGCTACGGGGTGACGATCGGGAACGTGTTCGACGTCGTGTCCACGTAGGTGAGCAGGCGGCCGAGGGCGCCCTGGTCGCCGTCGAACCTGATGCCCTCCTTGTCCTGCGTGAACAGCAGGCGGACGAGCTGGCCCTTGGTGAGGGTGACCGTGAGGTCGGCGTCGGCGGCGCGCGGGCCTCGGTCGGCGTGGATCAGGGCGCCGTTCGACAGCTCGGTCCGGTAGGTGAGGCCTGCGTCGGTGAACACCCAGTCGATCGCCAGCCTCTCGGCGCCCGCGCGGGGGCCGTCGACGCGGACGCCGATCGAGTCGAAGAGCTGCGGGATCGTCAGCCCGCTCAGCACCTCGGGGGTCGACAGGTCCGGCGGCGGCGCGGCGACACCGCCCAGCAGCTCCTCTGCGCCCCGCAGGTAGAAGTTGCGCCACGTCGCGTTCTCGGAGCCGTGACCCAGCCGGGTCATCGCGGCGGCGAGGAGCTCGCGAGCCCGGGTCGTGTCCCCTCCGCCGAACAGCACGTGGCTGCCCAGCGTCGTCGCCCAGCGCAGGTCGTCGGTGTCGCCCGTGCCCAGCAGCGACTCGACGGTGTCCAGCGCGGCGTCCGCCCCGCCGGCGAGCGCGATGATCCGCGCACCCTCCTTCTCGGGCGGCAGCTCCCACAGGTGGGCCGGGTTGCCGTCGAACCAGCCGAGGTAGCGCTGGTAGACCGCCTTCACGTTGTGGCTGACGGACCCGTAGTACCCGCGCGCGTTCCAGGCCTGCTCGAGACCCGCGGACAGCTCGAAGTCCTCGGCGATCTCGATGCCCGTCAGGCCCTGGTTGGCCTGCCGGAGGGTCTGGTCGTGCAGGTACTGGTAGAGGTCGCGCTGCGTCGACAGGAAGCTGACGATCCGCTCCGTGCCCCACGTCGGCCAGTGGTGGGACGAGAACACGACCTCGGCCTGGTCGCCCCAGAGCACGAGCGCCTCGTGCAGGTACCGCGACCAGTTGCGGGCGTCGCGCACCTGAGCCCCGCGCAGCGTGAGGAGGTTGTGCTGGGTGTGCGTCGCGTTCTCGGCCATGCAGAGCGCCTTGCGGTCCGGGAACCAGACGTTCATCTCGGAGGGCGCCTCCGTCCCCGGCGTCAGCTGGAACACCATGCGGACGCCGTCGACCGTCTGCTCGAACCCCGTCTCGGTGACGTCGACCGTGGGCGTGACCAGCGACAGCGTGCCCATCGAGTTGGTGGTCCCCAGTCCGCTGCCCACCTGGCCCTCCGCTCCCGGCGCCAGGTCGGCGGCGTACATGTAGACGGCGCGCCGGGACATCGCGGGGCCTGCGTACACGTTCTCCGACACCGCGTGCTCGACGAGCCCCTCCGGTGCGAACACGGGCACGCCCTCCCCGACGACCGCGCTCATGCCGCCGTAGTGGTCGGCGTGCGAGTGCGTGATGACCACACCGGTCACCCGACGGTTGCCGCGGTGCTCGCGGTACAGCGCGAGGGCCGCGGCCGCGGTCTCGGTGGCCGTGAGCGTGTCGATGACGATCACGCCCTCGTCCCCCTCGATGAACGACATGTTCGACAGGTCGTACTGGCGCACCTGGTACACGCCGTCGACCACCTCGAACAGGCCGCCGATGGCAGCGAGCTGCGACTGACGCCACAGGCTCGGGTGCACGGTCGGCGGGCAGTCCCCCGTGAGGAAGTCGTAGCGGTGCGGGTCCCAGACCACGTGACCGTCGGCCCCCAGGACCGGCTCCGGCGGGATGTCGGCGATCTTGCCGCGGGCGGCGTCGTCGAAGTCGGATGTGTCCTGGAACGACGGGAGTGTCATGTTTCGGAGTCAATCAGCATCCGGCCGACGAGGCACATGAAGCCGAGACGAACAACGTCCGAGCAGATGCGGACCAGGACGTCCTTCTGCTCGGACGCAACGGGTGCCGACACAGCAACGTCCGGGCAGATGCGGCTCAGGGGCTGCACCTGCTCGGACGTTGCGGGGGTGGTGCGGGGTCAGCGGCCCTGGTTGGCGACGGCCTTGATGGCCTCCGCGGCGGCCTCGGGGTCGAGGTACGTGCCGCCCGGGTTGGTGGGCTTCAGCGTCTCCTCGTCGAGGGTGTAGAGCAGCGGGATGCCGGTGGGGATGTTGATCCCGGCGATCGTGCTGCTGTCCACGTCGTCCAGGTGCTTGACCAGGGCGCGGATCGAGTTGCCGTGGGCCGCGACGAGCACGGTCTTGCCGGACCGCAGGTCGGGGATGATGTCCGACTCCCAGTAGGGCAGCGCGCGCTCGAGCACGTTCGAGAGCGCCTCGGCGCGCGGGATCGGCTCGCCGGCGTATCGCGGGTCGCTGTCCTGCGAGAACTCCGAGCCCAGCTCGATGTCCGGCGGCGGGAAGTCGTACGAGCGGCGCCAGAGCATGAACTGCTCCTCGCCGTACTCCTCGAGCATCTGCTTCTTGTCCTTGCCCTGCAGCGCGCCGTAGTGCCGCTCGTTCAGGCGCCAGGACCGCTTGACGGGGATCCAGTGGCGGTCGGCGGCGTCGAGCGCCAGGTTCGCCGTCGTGATGGCGCGGCGCAGCAGCGACGTGTGCACGACGTCGGGCAGCACGCCCGCGTCCGTGAGCAGCGTCCCGCCCCGCTTGGCCTCCTCGACGCCCTTCTCCGAGAGGGCCACGTCGACCCAGCCGGTGAACAGGTTCTTGGCATTCCACTCGCTCTCGCCGTGGCGGAGCAGCACGAGGGTGTAGGTCATGGGCCCATCCTGCCGCAGGGTGCGGCGGGGTGGCCTGGGACGTCCGACCCTCAGACGCGCGACGCCCGGACCTCGCCGGCCACCGAGTACACCTTGAGCATCTGGTCGGCGGTGGTCTCCCAGCCGAAGCGCTCGGCCACCTGCCGCGCGCCCACCGCGTACCGCGCGCGGTCGTCGGACGACGCCAGCACGTCGGCGATCACGTCGGCCCACACCGCGGGGTCGTGCCCCCGGACCAGCCGGCCCGACACGTCGTGGTCGACGATCGTGCGCAGGCCGCCCACGCAGGCAGCGATCACGGGCACGCCGCTTGCCTGCGCCTCCGCGGCGACCAGGCCGAACGACTCGCTGCGCGACGGCATCGCGACCACGTCGGCCGCGTGGTACCAGCGCGCCAGGGCGTCCCGGTCCGCCGGCGGGTGCACGACCACGTCGTCGGCGACGCCCGTCATCTCGGCGAGCGCCTGGAGCTCGCGCACCGCGCTGGACCGACCCGAGGGGCCGCCGAGCACGACGAGCAGCGGGACCGGCCGACCTGTCACCTTGAGCACCCCCAGGGCGCTGACCAGCACGTCCGGAGCCTTGAGCGCCTGCACGCGGCCGGCGAACAGCACGATCTGGCGGTCCTCCGGCAGCCCGAGCTCGCGGCGCGCGGCGGCGCGGTCCCCGGGCACGAACCGGTCGAGGTCCACGCCGGGCTCCACCACGTGCACGCGGGCGGGGTCGGCGCCGTACAGCTCCACCAGCTCCTCGGCCTCGACCGGGGTGCTGGCCACGAGCGCGTCGGCCTCGGCGACCACCTGCTCCTCGCCGATCACCCGCTGGGTCGGCTCGGCGGTGTCGCCGGGCGCGAGCGACGCGTTCTTCACGCGCGCGAGGGTGTGGGCCGTGTGCACGAGCGGCACCTCCCAGCGGTCCGCGGCGATCCAGCCCACCTGCCCCGACAGCCAGTAGTGGGAGTGCACGACGTCGTACCAGCCGGGCCGGCGGGCGGCCTCCCAGCGCAGGACGCCCGCGGCCATGCCGCACAGCACCCCGGGCAGGTCGTTCTTGTCCAGCCGCTCGAACGGGCCGGCCGGGACGTGGTGCACCAGGATCGGCGGCGTGACGCCGGGGCCCACCTCGTCGGCCAGCAGGACGGTGCGGGCGGCGTCGCCGACGAGGGGTCGGCCGAGCGCGTCGGCACCGGGCAGCAGCACGGTCTCGGCCTGGTCCGAGGACGTGGCCCGCGTGAAGATCTCGACGCGCGCGCCCCGGGCGGCCAGCGCGCGGGACAGCTCGAGCACGTAGACGTTCATGCCGCCGGCGTCGCCCGTGCCCGGTTGCTCCAGCGGCGACGTGTGCACCGAGAGCATGGCGACGCGCGGGGCGTGCTCGAGGGTCACGGGTGCTCCTGTTCGCGGACGGGTCTGCACCCATTCTCCCGCACGGAGCGCGTACTCACCTCACGACCGGGCGGGGGCCTCCGCGACGTGCGCACCCGACGGACGACGGGCGAACCGGGCCTTGAGGGCGCTGAGCCCGCTCGGCGGCTTGTAGTCGCCGCGGATGGGGAAGATGTTCCCGTCCGGGAGGAAGCCCCCGGCCGTCGACGGGTAGAAGGCGAGCTCGGGCCACAGCGTGACGATCTCCTTGAGCCGGGCGCCGCGCGCGAAGGCGGCCGCCAGCTGCGGGTCGTTGCCGGTGTAGGTGAGCGTGAAGTCGTGGTCCTGGACGACGGTCTCGCCCGTCGGCACCTCGCCGGGCCGCGCGGTCCAGCCCCACGGGCTCGGCGGCTCCTGGTGGTTCCGGTCCGGGCCTGCCCGGTAGATATCGAATCCGTTGCGCATCGGGGAACCTCCCTGTTCGTCGTCGACAAACAGGGTGATCGGCACGTTCCCGCAGGTCCTGGAGCCGGGGCGGCGGTTGTCACCCGTTGGGGGTCACCGGACCACCAGCAGCCGGGGCGCGCCGATCCAGGGCAGGTAGCTCGCGTCGCCGCCGTAGGTGACCAGCACCAGGGAGGTCCGGGTGCCGACGGGCAGCGTGACCACCGCGGTGCCGCGCGCGTCGAGCGTCGCCGACCCCTTGCGCGACCCGTTGACCCAGACGTCGACGGCTCCGGTAGGTACGACGCCCGTGACGCCGGTGACCTGGACGTGCACCTGCTTGGGGTCCGCGCGCCGCACGGTCCAGTCGGTGCCGTTCGTGGTGACGGCGGGCAGGGTGCGGGTGACGGTCAGCGTCGCCGGGGACGAGGTCGAGCCCAGCACCGGCGGGTCGGCGGCCGGGGCGCCGCCGTAGACCGCCGTGACCGTGTGCCGACCGCCCGCCAGGCTCGCCGGCAGCGGGACCCGGACCGTGCCGTCGGCCACGAGCGTGGCGGTGGCCACGGGGACTCCGTCGACCAGCACCTGCACCGATCCGGTCGGAACGACCCCGGGCGCGCGGACCGTCACGCGGGCCGTCGCCACGTGGCCGACGACCGTGACGGCCGGCGACAGGGAGACGCTCGTGGTCGACGCGACGGGCTCGGCGGTCGAGACGCCGAGGACGTCGGCCAGCAGCTCGACCGCCCCGCTCGCGTCGCCGGACATCAGCGCGTGCTCGGCGTCGGCCGTCGTGGCGGCGTCGTCGGCACCCGAGGCGTCCTGCGCGAGGTCACGGACGAGCGAGACGACGATCCCCGCGGCGGCCGCGGTGTCCCGGTCGGTGCCGTCGAGCGTCTCGGCGGCGTCGAACAGCAGGGGGACCGCCTGTGCGACCTTGGCCGGGTCGAGCGACGTCCCGGCCCACACCGGGGCGTCGAGAACGGCCTGGACCGCGTCCTTCGCCGGGCCGGCAGGCAGCGTGGCGACGAGCGCCGTCAGCCGGTCGCGCTGCGCGTCCGTGCGCAGGCCCCAGCCGTACGGGTACAGGGGCGCATAGGTGTCGTCGCCGACGTTCACGGGCACCTGGTCGGCGGTCGCCGGCCAGCTCACCGGGAGCCGCCCCGTGAAGGGCCGGGCGCCGAACAGCACGTCCGCGACGCCGGCCCCCTCGGTGCCCGGCAGCCATGACGCCACCAGCGCGTCGATGGCGTCGAGCTTGTCCGTGACCAGCTGCGGGCGGCCCGACACGACCAGGACCACGCACGGCAGCGCCCCGCAGACGGTGTCGATCGCGGCCCGGTCCGCGGCGCTCAGCGACAGCGACTTGCCGTTGTTGCCGACGTCGCCCTGCCCCTCCGCGTACGGCGTCTCGCCGACGACCACGACGCCGACCTGCGCGTCCCCGACCGGCGCCGAGGCGTCCTTCGACCAGGTCACCGACGCGTCGGCCGCCTGGATGCCCTCGAGGATCGACGTGCCGGGCGTGATGTCGCCCGACGAGCCCTGCCACGAGATGGTCCAGCCGCCGGCCTGGTTGCCCAGGTCGTCCGCGTTGGAGCCGGCCACGTAGACCTTGGTGTCCGGCGCGAGCGGCAGCAGGTGGTCGGCGTTCTTCAGCAGCACCTGCGACTTCCCGGCCGCCTCGCGGGCCACGGCGCGGTGCTCGGCCGATCCGACGTCCGCCGCCAGCGTGCGGTCGGCGAACGGGGCGTCGAACAGCCCGAGCGCGAACTTCTGCGTGAGGATCCGGCGGACGGCGTCGTCGATCCGGGCCTGGCTGACGTCGCCGGAGGCCACCTTGTCGGTGATCGCGGTGATGAAGGCGCCGAAGTTGTAGGGCGCCATCGCCATGTCGAGGCCCGCGTTCACCGCGCGCGCCGCCTTGTCCGCGTACGTGCCGCCGGGCAGCTTGTCGATGCCCTCCCAGTCGCTGATGAGGAACCCGTCGAACCCGAGCTCGCGCTTGAGCAGGTCGGTGTTCAGCGCCGCGTTCTCGTGCATGCGGACCGGCGCTCCCCCGGCGATCGACACCGCGGAGTACGACGGCATGATCGAGCCGACGCCGGCGTCGATGGCGGGCACGTACGGGTCCACGTACAGCCGCCGGAGCTGGTCGAGGCTGTCGACGTGGGTGATGCCCTGGTCGATCGGGTAGCCGGATCCCGCGAGCGCCGGGTCGTAGGTGGTGCCGCCGTCGCCCACCCAGTGCTTGGCCGTGGCCAGCACCTTGTCGGGGCCGGAGAGGTCGGTCTTGTCGGAACCTTGGAGGCCGACGATGGAGGCGCCCGCCATGGCCGTGACCAGGGCCGGGTCCTCGCCGAACGACTCGTAGCTGCGGCCCCAGCGCTCGTCGCGCGTGACGCACAGGCAGGGCGCGAACGCCCACGGGACGCCGGTGGCCCGCACCTCCTGCGCGGTGGTCCGCTCCACCTGCTCGACCAGGTCGGCGTCGCGGGCGGCGCCCAGGCCCTCGTTGTGCGGGAAGATCGTCGCGCCCACCACGTTGTTGTGGCCGTGCACGGCGTCGACGCCGTAGACGATCGGGATCTGCATCCGGGTGGACAGCGCCTGGCGCTGGAACCCGTCGATCATGTCCGCCCAGCCGGCCGCGGTGTTCTGCGCCGGGACCGAGCCGCCGCCGGACAGCACCGAGCCCAGCCCGAGATCGGCGATCTGGGACGGCGACTGCAGACCCAGCCGCTCCGCCTGGGTCATCTGGCCGATCTTCTCCGCGAGCGTCATGCGGCCCAGCAGGTCGTCGACCCGCTCCGCCGTGCTCTTCGACGCGTCGAGGTACGCGGCCCCGACCGCATTGAGGACGACCTTCGGGACGGTGCCGACGACCGCCCCGGTGGCGGTCAGCGACACGCCGACGGTGCGGGCGTCGTCGACCGCGGCCGTCGCGTGCGTGACCACGTCGATCGTCTGGGTGCTGCCCGAGGCGGTGCCGGCCGGGAACGTGAGCGTGCCGGAGAACGCGTCGTAGTGGGTGCCGGCGACCGCGGTGCCCGCGCCGTTCGCGTACGCCACGGTCACGTCGGCGGTCAGGGGCTGGCCGTCGGTGGTGCTGAGCACGACCGGGACCTGGGCGGTGTCGCCCGGATCGACGAACACGACGTCGCTGCCCGCGGTCACCGTCGCCGTGGGAGCGGGGACCGCCGAGCCGTAGAGCTGCACGTCGTCGACGGCCCAGCCGACCGACTCGGCCGTGCCGGGCACCATGGTGATCGCATAGCCCCAGGCGCTCGTGAGGTCGAGCGTGCCGTTCCGGGTGGCGGCGTCGCCGGGCTGGTAGCCGCTGAGCGTGAAGGCCGAGAACGGCAGGTCGACGACGTTCCACCGGCTGCCGTCCGTCGACCAGTTGTCCTTGAAGGTGGCCGCCCACAGCTCGGAGTGCTCGCCGTCGGGGCCGCCGTCCTTGAGCTCGACCTTGATGTCGCCGCCCGCGGTGGGGCTCGCGGGGCGAGTGGGCTGCGAGGCGTACCAGGCCAGCCGGATGCCGCGGAACGAGCTCCAGTCCTGCCCGGCGGCGAGGTTCTCGCTGAACCCGCCGTACCCGCCCGAGGGGATGAGGTAGTCGCCCGAGAGCACGTGGTTGCCCGCGGGCGCGCCGGGCCGGTCCTGCGCGGTGACGCCCAGGCTGACCAGGTCCGGCGCCGAGCCCCACGTGAAGATGCCCACCGTGCTGCCCGGTGCCGCGATCGGCACGTCGCCCTCGGCGTCCTCGATCGTGGTGACCCGGTCGTACAGGCCCAGGTCGTCGAACGTCCACGCGCCCGCGCCGAGGTCGGTGAGCGTGACCGCGAAGCCCGTGCTGGCCGACGGGTCGAAGCGGGCGTCGGAGGCCGGGTTGCCCTTGAGCCGCAGCTGCGAGAACGCGACGCTGACCTGGCGCCAGCCGACGGTGTCGTCCGTGACGCTCCGCTCGAACAGCTGGCCGTTGCTCTTGAGCTCGTAGCGCAGCAGGCCGCCGCCGCCCGTGCCCAGGAACCAGAACGTGAACCCGTCGTGCGCGGACCAGTCGGTCGCGGCGATGTCGTGCGTGAAGCCGAACCAGTCGCCGGCGGCCGGGGTGCCGGACACCGTGGCGACGAGGCCGCTGCCCCCGCGGTCGACCGGGCCTGTGGACAGGACGGGGGTCACCGGCGCGCTGATGCCCCACGTGGTGTAGCCGGCCGGGACGCCGGACTCGTAGTCGTCGAGGACGGTGACCGCGCCGACGTCGGGCAGGTCGCCGTGCGGCGTGAGGGTGACGGTGCTGGTGGTCCGGCCGCCGAGGACCAGCCCCGCCGACGGCTCCGACAGCGTGAGCTCGACCGTGCGCACCTGGCCGAGGGGACCGTGGTCGACGGTCGGGACCGTGACGCTCGCCTCGGTGCTGCCGGCCGGGAAGCTCACCACCTGGTCGATCGCCGTGTAGTCGGTGCCGGCCACACCCGTGCCGCCGGTGCTCCGCACGCGGACGCTCGTGTCGGATCCCGCGGCCGTCGCGAGGATCACCGGGACGGTCGCGTCCTCGCCGGCGGGGACCGTCGTGCTGCCCGTCGCGAACGCCGCGGCGACCTGCGTGGGCGTGCCGTACACCTCGAGGGAGAACAGCGAGTAGCCGTACCAGTGCAGGCGGGCCGGGTCCCACGTGAAGCTGGTGCGCTGGTTCATCTGCACGCGGACGTAGCGCGCGTCCGTCGCGGCGAACGTGACGTCGTCGGTCCCGCCGTCGCCGGCCGCCTCGGTGTGCACCGTGGTCCAGGACGCCGGGTCGTCGGGCGCCGTCGTCGCCACCTGCACGTCGTAGCCCGCCGCGAAGGCCGCCTCCCACGCCAGCACGACGTGGTCGACGGAGGCCGTCGCGCCGAGGTCCACCTGGACCCACGCGGTGTACGGCACGTCCTCGTCCGGTCCGTTGCCGCTCGCCCACCGGGTGGTCGGGTCGCCGTCGATCGCCGCGTCCGGCGGGAACGTGCCGTCGGCGTCGGACTGGAACCGGTCCGCCGTGGCCGTGCCCGTCCGCGCGAGGTCGCCGGGCGCCGCGGACGCGGGTGCCGCGATACCCACCAGCGCCAGGGGGACCACGAGCGCCAGGGCGGCGAGGCTCGCGGGCAGATGGCTCAGACGGTCGGCACGGCGCACGGTCACTCCCCTGTGACACGGCCGGGCCCCGTTGCTCGGCCGCTGCCGCGGGCCGGTCGCTCAGGGCCTCGTCGCCCCGCCCGACCCTGCGGCTCTCGCCAGACAATCACAATGACTTACTGGGCGGTAAGTCGAGAAGATCACGATTCGATAACGGGCTTTTCGGGTGTTCCGGGTGGACTCAGGCCGGCAGCACGCAGGCGGCCGCCGGCAGGGCGACGGTGCTCGCGACCGAGCCGTCCGCCGCCAGCACCGCGACGTCGCCCGAGACCTGCTCGGCCACCACGGTCCAGCCGCCGACCACCTCGAAGTGCCGCGGCCACGCACCCGGCAGGGCGTCGTCCGCGACCGGGTCCAGCAGGCCGTCGGGCCGGACGGCGAACCGCGCCAGCACGTCCGACGTGCGGGTCCCGACGAGCACGCGGGCGCCGTCCCGGACGATGTGCGACGGCAGCGGCCGGCGACCGGCCTCCCGCGCGGGCACCGTCGTCGCGGGCAGCGTCTGAACCAGGGAGCCCGTCCCCGACGCCGCGTCCCAGGCCAGCACGCGGACCGTGACGTCGAGCTCGCCGACGACGTACGCGAACCGCCGGTCCGCGCCGAACACCAGGTGCCGCGGACCCGTGCCCGCGGGCAGCGTCGCGGCGATCCCGTCGGCGACCAGCCCGCCCGCCTCGCGCCGGTAGCGACGGATCTCGTCGGTGCCCAGGTCGACCACCAGCACGAACGCGCCGCCCGGGGCGTGCGCGGCGAAGTGCGCGTGCGGCGCAGTCTGCCGGTCCTCGTCGGGACCCGAGCCCGCGTGCCCGTGGACCTGCTCCGGGCCCCCCGCCGCGAAGCCGCCGTCGGCATTGAGCGGGAGCACGCTCAGCGCCCCCGAGGAGTAGTTCGCGACGAGCAGCGCGCGGCCGTCCACGTCGAGGAGCAGGTGGCACGGGTCCTCGCCGCCCGACGGCACCGTCGCGCGGTGGACCAAATCCTCGCCGACGACCTCGAACGCGCTCACCGTGCCGTCCGCCTGCTCGTTGGCCGCGTAGAGGACCCGGCCGCTCGGGTGCAGCGCGAGGAAGCTCGGCGAGGGCGTCACGGCCACCTGCCGGGCGTCGCTCAGGGCGCCGGTCGCCGGGTCGAGGTCGACCCGCCAGATCCCCTCGCCCTGCCCGACGGGGGTGCCCGCGCCCGCCACGGGGTAGGTACCGATCCAGAGGGGGGTCGTCTGCGCGCTCACGGGGAGCGAGCCTAGTTCGAGCACCCACCCGCCTGCCGAGACGTCCGCACGATCGCGCGTCCCGGCGACCGGACATGCGGACGTTGATTCTCCAACCGCCGGACGTCCGCAGCATCGCGCGTCCTGGCGACCGGATCTGCGGACGTTGCGGGCTACGGCTGGGTGCGGATCCACTCCGCGGGGTCGGCGAGGACGCGCGCCAGGACCGCGAGCGCGCCACCGGTCATCGCGGGGTACCGGCCGGCGCGCGCCGAGGACACCCGCAGCGGCGACCAGGGGGCGAAGATCACGAGCTCGTCGAGACGCGCCGACACCTCGTCGTGCACGTGGTCGAACAGCAGCGCGAAGCTGCCGCCGAGCACCACCTCGCCGACGTCGACGACGTTGGCCACGGACGCGAGCGCGATGCCGAGGGCCCGGGCGGCCTGCGCGACGGCGGCCGTCGCGCGTGGCTCGCCGTCGACGAGCGCGTCGAGCAGCGCGTCGAGGCGAGCGGTCGGCGGCAGTCCGGCCGCGCGCAGCATCGCGTCCTGGCCCGCGAGCGCCTCGAGGCTGCCGTCGGAGGCGCGCGGGCCGCGGGACGCGTCGACGACCACGTGCCCGATCTCGCCGCTCCAGCCGTGCCGACCGGGGAAGAGGTCTCCGTCGAGCACCAACGCGCCACCGATCCCGACCTCGCCGGAGACGTACGCGAAGCTGGGTGAGCCGCCGCGGGCGCGGGCCTCGGCCCGGGCCGCGAGGTTGGCCTCGTTGCCGACGCGCGGAGGCAGGTCCGCCAGGACGGGGTGCGCCGAGACGCGGCCGACGACGTCGACGTCGCGCCAGCCGAGGTTGGGCGCGACGCGCAGGGGTCCGGTGACGCGGTCCACGAGGCCGGGCAGGGCGAGCGCCGTCCCCGCCACGCGGACTCCCCCGGCACGCAGCTGCTCGACCACGGGGGCCGCGAGGGCCGCGAGCCGGTCCAGCACGTCGCCGGCGTCGGCGCCGCGCAGGTCGCCGAGCTCGACGTGCTCGGCCAGCACGTCGCCGGCCAGGTCGATCGCGCGGACGCCGAGATAGTCGACGTTGACCTCCATGCCCACGCCGGCGACGGTCCCCCGGGCCGGCGCGAGCGGCACCGCCGGCCGACCGGCACGCTGCGTCTGGGTGGGATCGAGCTCGCGCACCAGGCGCGCCTCGATGAGGTGGTCGACCAGCCCGGAGACCGTCGCCCGCGCGAGCCCCTCGGAGGCGGCGAGCTGCGCGCGGGACGGCGGCTCGGCGGCCCCGACGATCCCTCGCAGCGCGACGCCGAGGTTCTGGTCGCGCATCTGCGCCTGCCGCGCCACCCGCGAGGGGTCGCGAGGTTCGGGCGTCGGCATGGCTTGACCCTACCGGCTGATCGAGATAAATTCATCCGGCAAACAAATCCGGTTTCATCTCGATGAGGAGACGCGTGATGGCAGCGCAGCCCACCCGTGCAGACAAGTTCTCGTTCGGCCTCTGGACGGTCGGCTGGAACGCCCAGGACCAGTTCGGCTCGGCCTCTCGCCCGTGGCTCGACCCGGTCGAGTCGGTCCACAAGCTCGCCGAGCTCGGCGCGGCGCACGTGACGTTCCACGACGACGACGTCGTCCCGTTCGGCTCCGACGACGCCGAGCGCGACAAGATCCTGTCCCGCTTCAAGGGCGCCCTGGACGAGACGGGCATCACCGTCGAGATGGTCACCACCAACACGTTCAGCCACCCGATCTTCAAGGACGGCGCGTTCACGTCGAACGACCGCCGCGTCCGTCGCTACGGCCTGCGCAAGGTGGTCCGCAACGTCGACCTGGCCGCCGAGCTGGGCGCGGACACGTTCGTCATGTGGGGTGGCCGCGAGGGTGCCGAGTACGACTCCGCCAAGGATCTCAACGCCGCGCACGACCGCTACGCCGAGGGCATCGACACCGTCGCCTCCTACATCAAGGAGAAGGGCTACAAGCTGCGCATCGCGCTCGAGCCCAAGCCCAACGAGCCCCGCGGCGACATCCTGCTCCCGACCATCGGTCACGCGATCGCGCTGATCGACCGCCTGGAGAACTCCGACATCGTCGGCCTCAACCCCGAGGTCGGGCACGAGCAGATGGCGGGCCTCAACTACACGCAGGGCATCGCCCTCGCGCTGTGGGCCGGCAAGCTCTTCCACATCGACCTCAACGGCCAGAAGTCCATCAAGTATGACCAGGACCTGGTGTTCGGCCACGGCGACCTGTTCTCCGCGTTCGCCACGGTCGACCTGCTCGAGAACGGCTTCCCGTCGGGCGGCCCGACCTACGACGGCCCGCGGCACTTCGACTACAAGCCGTCGCGCACCGAGGACTTCCAGGGCGTGTGGGACTCCGCGGCGGCCAACATGGCGACGTACCTGCTGCTCAAGGAGCGCTCGCAGGCGTTCCGTGCCGACCCCGAGGTCCAGGCGGCGTTCGAGGAGTCCGGCGTGCTGGAGCTCTCGCAGCCGACGCTGGCCGAGGGCGAGACCCTGGCCGACCTGCTGAACGACCGCTCCGCCTACGAGGACCTCGACGTCGACGCGGTCGCCGAGCGCGGCTTCGGCTTCGTCCGCCTCAACCAGCTCGCGCTCGAGCACGCCCTCGGCGCCCGCTGACCCTCGCCCCACCGCAACGTCCGCACTCGAGAGGGTCCTGACCCGCACGAGTGCGGACGTTGCCCCTATCCACCCCGTTGCGTCCGCACTCCGTCGGGTCCTGACCCGCACGAGTGCGGACGTTGCGGGCTCTCACCGGAGGTAGCTCATGGCTCTCGTGGCCGGTATCGACTCGTCCACGCAGTCCTGCAAGGTCGTCGTGCGCGATGCCGACACCGGGGCGCTCGTGCGCTCCGGGCGGGCGTCGCACCCCGACGGCACCGAGGTCGCGCCCTGGTACTGGTGGGACGCGCTGCAGAGCGCGATCGTCAGCGCGGGCGGCCTCGACGACGTGGCGGCGATCTCCGTCGGCGGGCAGCAGCACGGCATGGTCGCCCTCGACTCCCGCGGCGAGGTGGTGCGTGACGCGCTGCTGTGGAACGACACGCGCTCGGCGCCGGCCGCGCTCGACCTCATCGAGGAGCTGGGCGGGCCGCAGGCGTGGGCCGACGCCATCGGCAGCGTGCCGGTCGCCTCCCTGACGGTGACCAAGCTGCGCTGGCTGCGCGACGCCGAGCCCGAGAACGCGGCGCGGGTGGCGGCGGTTGCCCTCCCCCACGACTGGCTCACGTGGAAGCTGGCCGGCGCGACGAGCCTCGACGACCTGCGCACCGACCGGTCGGACGCCTCCGGCACGGGCTACTGGTCCCCCGCCACGGACGACTACCGCCCCGACCTCCTGCGGCTGGCGCTGGGCCACGACGCGCTGGTCCCCCGGGTGCTCGGCCCGTCCGAGGCCGGGCTGACCACCGGCTCGGGCGCGGTGCTCGGCCCGGGCGCCGGCGACAACGCCGCCGCCGCGCTCGCGCTCGACCTGCAGCCGGGCGACGTGGCGGTGTCCATCGGGACGTCCGGCGTCGTCTCCGCCATCGCGTCCACCGCCACGGCGGACGGCTCGGGGCTGGTGACGGGCTTCGCCGACGCCACGGGCGCGTTCCTGCCGCTCGCGTGCACCTTGAACGCCTCGCGCGTGCTGGACGCGGCCGCGCGGATGCTCAGCGTCGACCACGCCGGCCTCTCGGCGCTGGCCCTGTCCGCCCCCGCGGGCGCCGACGGCCTGGTCCTCGTGCCCTACCTCGAGGGCGAGCGCACCCCCAACAAGCCCGATGCCACGGGGGCCCTGCACGGCTTGCGGCTGGCCAACACCACGCCGGCCCACCTTGCCCGAGCGGCGGTCGAGGGCATGCTGTGCGCGCTCGCCGACGGAATCGACGCGCTGCGCGCCCAGGGCGTCGCCGTCGAGCGGCTCTTCCTCATCGGGGGCGGCGCGCAGTCGGCCGCGGTGCGGGCGATCGCGCCGTCCGTGCTCGGCCTCGACGTCCGCGTCCCGACGCCCGGCGAGTACGTCGCCGACGGCGCGGCCCGGCAGGCAACCTGGGTGCTCTCCGGGTCGGCGACCCCGCCGTCGTGGAGCGCGGCCGGCGAGGCGAGCGTGTTCACCGGTGACCCGGTGCCGCTGGTGCGCGAGCAGTACGCGGCGGTCCGGGAGCTCACCGGGGTGCGCCCCGCCTGAACCTGGACATGACGAGAGCCCGGCACGGGGGTGCCGGGCTCTCGTCGCGTTCTGGGGTGTGCTTGGTGCGGGTCAGTGCGCCGCGTCGTACGCGGACTTGACCTCGGCCGAGATGCGCCCGCGCTCGGACACGTGGTGCCCGTGCTCCTTGGCCCACTCGCGGATCGCCTGCGCGTCGCCCGACGACGACCGCCGACCGCGGGGGGCCGCCGACTTCGCCGTGGTGCGTCCGCCGACCTTGCGGGCGTGGCCGACCCACTGGGCGAATGCATCGCGCAGCTCGCCCGCGTGCGCGGACGTCAGGTCGATCTCATAACTGACGCCGTCGAGCCCGAAAGTCACGGTCTCGTCTGCAGTTCCGCCGTCGATGTCGTCGACCAGCAGAACCTGGACCTTCTGTGCCATTGCTCGCTCCGTACGGCAGATGAACGAATGTTGTCGCGTTCACTATCGCACCGGCGCAATAGGCCGTCAATCTGAAGGCGTGGATTCCTCGGGAATAGTGCGGGCTTCTGCAGCGCGTTCCGCCGCGTCCATTCTGGCCATTGCCTGCCGTTCCGTGCGGTCGGCATTGACCAGCGCGCGGATGGCGAACCAGAACAACAGGCCGACGCCGATGGAAGGAAGGAGGGCCGCCAGCGCCGTGAACAGGGGGTTCATGAGTTCAGCGGCTTCACGAGCGGGAACAAGATGGTCTCGCGGATTCCCAGACCGGTGAGCGCCATGAGAAGTCGGTCGATGCCGAGACCGATGCCGCCCGCCGGCGGCAACGCGTACTCGACGGCCGTGAGAAAGTCCTCATCGACGCGCATCGCCTCGTCGTCGCCCGCGGCCGCCAGCAACGCCTGCGCCTCGAAGCGCTTCCGCTGGATCACCGGGTCGACGAGCTCGGAATAGCCCGTCGCCAGCTCGAAGCCGCGCACATAGAGGTCCCACTTCTCCACGACGCCGGCGATGGTTCGGTGGTCGCGCACCAGAGGGCTGGTCTCCACCGGGAAATCCCGCACGAATGTCGGCTCGAACAACTGGTCCCCGATGCGGTGCTCCCACAACAGCTCGACCAGCTTTCCGTGGCTCACGCGCTTCGGGTCGTACTCGACCTCGAGCCGCGCGGCCAGCTTGGTGAGCTCGTCCAGCGACGTCTCGGGCGTGATCTGCTCGCCCAGCGACTCCGACAGGGACCCGTACATGGTCAGCTCGGCCCAGTCGCCGCCGAGGTCGTACTCCTCGCCGTCCGGCAGCACGACGACCGTGGTGCCCAGCACGTCCTTGGCGGCCGTCTGCACGAGGTCCCGGGTCAGCGCGGCCATCGTGTCGTAGTCGCCGTAGGACTCGTACGCCTCGAGCATCGCGAACTCCGGCGAGTGCGTGGAGTCGGCGCCCTCGTTGCGGAAGTTGCGGTTGATCTCGAAGACGCGCTCGATGCCGCCCACCAGGGCGCGCTTGAGGAACAGCTCCGGGGCGATCCGCATGTACAGGTCGATGTCGAAGGCGTTCATGTGCGTGACGAACGGCCGGGCCGCGGCGCCGCCGGGCTGCGTCTGCAGCATGGGCGTCTCGATCTCGATGAAGTCGCGGCGGTGGAAGTTGTCCCGCAGCGACCGCAGGAGCGCCGGGCGCTGCCGGGCCGTCTCGCGCGCAGCCGGGCGCACGATGAGGTCGACGTACCGCTGCCGCACCCGCGCCTCCTCGGACAGCTCGGCGCCGTCGAAGAGGTTGGGCAGCGGACGCAGGGACTTGGCGGCGATGCGCCACTCGTCGGCGAGCACCGAGAGCTCCCCGCGGCGCGAGCTGATCACCCGGCCGTGCACGAACAGGTGGTCGCCGAGGTCGACGTCCGTCTTGAAGGCCGCGAGCCGCTCGGCTCCCACGGCGTCGAGGCTGAACATCGCCTGCAGCCGGTTGCCCTCGCCGTCCTGCAGCGTGGCGAAGCAGAGCTTGCCGCCGATCCGGATGAAGACCACACGACCCGCAACACCGACCTTGTCGTCCGTCTCCTGCCCGGCCTCGAGGTCGGCGTGCTCCGCGCGGACCTGCGCGATCGTGTGGGTGCGCGGGACGCCGACCGGGTACGCCTCGACCCCGGCGGCCAGCAGCCGCTCCCGCTTCTCGCGGCGCACCCGGATCTGCTCGGGGGCGTCGTCGGCTACGGCAGGGCTCTGGGGGGTCTCGCTCACCGGACGATCTTACCGGCGGGTCCCTGTGTGCTCGGGCTCGAGGTCGAGAGCCAGGTCGAGGATCGGCGACGAGTGCGTGAGGCCGCCCACCGACAGGTAGTCGACGCCCGTGGACGCGACCTCACGGGCGCGGTCGAGGGTCAGGTTGCCGGTGGCCTCGAGCTCCACGCCGGCGTCGACGGCCCGCACGGCCGCGACCACCTGGGCCAGCAGCGGCGTCGGCATGTTGTCGAGCAGGAGGAACCGCGCGCCCGCCGCGACCGCCTCGAGCGCCTGGTCCAGGGTGTCCGCCTCGACCTGGATGGTGACGTCGGGGTACCGCGCCCGGACGGCCTCGACCGCCGCCCGCACCGAGCCCGCCGCCACCACGTGGTTGTCCTTCACCATCGCGACGTCGTACAGGCCCATGCGCTTGTTGGTGCCGCCGCCGCACCGCACGGCGTACTTCTCGAGCGCGCGCAGGCCCGGGGTCGTCTTGCGGGTGTCCAGCACCGTCGCGCCCGTGCCGTCGAGGGCGTCGGCCCAACGCCGCGTGTGGGTGGCGACGCCCGACGCCCGCGAGGCGAGGTTGAGCAGCGTGCGCTCGGCGACGAGCAGCACCTGCACGGGTCCGGTCAGCACGGCCAGGACGTCGCTGCGGGCGACCCGCGAGCCGTCCGGCACGCGCTGGTCGACGGTCGGCACCGGCAGCCCGAGCCGCGCGGCGACCTGGCCGACCACCTCCGGGACGACGACGAGGCCGGCGACGACCCCGTCCTGCCGCGCGACCAGGTCCGCCGCGCCCACCGCGGACGCCGGGATCGTCGACTGCGTGGTGACGTCCCGCCCCGGCGCCGGACCGAGGTCCTCGTCGAGGGCCGTCGCCACCGTGCGCGCGAGCCACGCGGGGTCGAGGCCGGACGGGCTGGCGAGGGGGTGCAGGGTCACGGCGTCACGCTACCTGCGGCGGCGGCGCGTCAGGACAGCGCGGCACGGCGGCTGACGAGCGTGCCGTCGGCGTCGAGCGACAGCTCCAGGCGCACCCGCCACGACGGCTCGGTCCGCGGGAAGTCGCTGCGGGCGTGGCCGCCGCGGCTCTCCTCGCGCTCGAGCGCAGCGGCGGTCAGCACCGTGGCCACCTGGTGCACGTTGGTGGTCTCCCACTCCGCCACCTGCGGCGCGGCCAGCCGACGGCCGTCGTCCGTGCGCAGGTGGGCGTCGGTGGGGACCGCAGCCAGCGCCGTGGCCGCGCGACGCAGCCCGTCGCCCGAGCGCAGGGGGCCCGGACCCTCCGACGCGATCCGCTGCACGCGCGCGCGGGACGCGGCGGCGACCAGGGCCTCGTCGCCAGGGCGGACCTCGGGCGCGAGCGGCGTGAGGGCGCCGGCGGTCACCTGCGCGGCGATGTGCCGGGCCGCCCGCGTGGCGAAGACCAGCCCCTCGAGCAGCGAGTTCGACGCGAGCCGGTTGGCGCCGTGCACCCCCGTGCAGGCCACCTCGCCGACCGCGTACAGGCCGGCCAGGCTGGTGCGCCCGACCAGGTCCGTCGCGACGCCGCCCGAGTGGTAGTGCTGCGCGGGAGCGACGGGGACCAGGTCGGTGGTGAAGTCGATGCCGTGCTCGAGCAGCCGCTCGTTGATGGTCGGGAACCGCTTGCGCAGGAAGTCGGCGCCCAGGTGCCGCGCATCCAGCCAGACGTGGTCCGACCCGGTCTCGGCCATGCGGCGCACGATCGCGTGCGCGACGACGTCCCGCGGCGCCAGCTCCGCCATCGGGTGCACGTCCGGCATGAACCGCACGCCGTCCGTGTCGAGGAGCAGGGCGCCCTCGCCGCGCACCGCCTCGGACACCAGCGTCAGCTGGCCCTTCACGCCCGCGCCCAGCCACAGCACCGTCGGGTGGAACTGCACGAACTCGACGTCGCCCAGCCGGGCGCCCGCGCGCAGGGCGGCCGCGATCCCGTCGCCGGTCGCCTGCGCGGGGTTGGTCGACGACCGGAACACCTGGCCGATGCCGCCCGTGGCCAGCACGACCGCCCGGCCCAGCGCGGCGCCGACGCCGTCGCGCTGCCCCTCGCCGATCACGTGCAGCGTCACGCCGCACGCCCGGCCGGGGCGCCCGTCGGGACCCGGCGGGCCCGTCAGGACGTCGAGGACCAGGGCGTGCTCGATGACCTCGATGCCCGGGTCGTCGCGGACCGCCTCGATCTGCGCGACGAGCGCGCGGGAGACCTCCGCGCCGGTGGCGTCGCCGCCCGCGTGCACGATGCGGTCCGCGTGGTGCCCGCCCTCACGGGTCAGCGAGATGGACCCGTCGGGACCCGTGTCGAACACCGCACCGCGGGCCACGAGCTCGCGCACCCGCGCCGGACCCTCGGTGACCAGCACCTCGACCGCGCGCGGGTCGCAGAGGCCGGCACCCGCCACGAGCGTGTCCTGCAGGTGCGCCGCGGGCGAGTCGGACGGGTCCAGCGCCGCGGCGATGCCGCCCTGCGCCCAGACGGTCGACCCGGACGCCAGCGTGTCCTTGGTGACCAGCAGCACGCGGGGCACGCGGGTGCGCAGCTCGAGGGCGGCGGTCAGACCGGCGATGCCGGACCCGACGACCACGGCGTCGGCCTCGACGATCCAGCCCGGCTCGGGCGCGGCGAGGCGCGTGGCCAGGCGGGTGACGACGCCCGCCGGGGCGTGCGCGACCGCCGTCACCGACGGGCCGTCGCGAAGGGGATGCCGCTCGGCTCCAGGTCCCAGCCGTCGGGCACCTGCCCGGGGTCGTCGCCCAGGTCGGCCACGCGGTTGTCGGCGTCGACCAGCACGACCCGCGGCTCGTAGGCGCGGGCCTCGGCGTCGGCCAGCTGCCCGTACGCGATGAGGATGACGACGTCCCCCGGGTGCACCAGGTGGGCGGCCGCGCCGTTGATGCAGACCTGGCCCTCGCCGCGCTCGCCGGGGATGGCGTAGGTGGTCAGCCGGGCGCCGTTGGTCACGTCGACGACGTCCACCTGCTGCCCGGGCAGGATGTCCGCGGCCTCCAGCAGGTCGAGGTCGACCGTGACCGACCCGACGTAGTGCAGGTCCGCCTGCGTCACCGTCGCGCGGTGGATCTTGCCCGTCATCATCGTGCGGGTCAGCGTGCTCACGCGCCCACCTCCACCCTCGCGTTGTCGATGAGCCGCGTCGTCCCGACGGTCGCCGCGACGAGGAGCAGGGCCTCGCCGACGAAGCCCGCCGGCACCTCCGCGAACGTCTCCGGGTCGACGAGCGCGACGTAGTCGACGTCGACGTCCGCCAGCTCGCGCCGGGCCGCGGTCCGGATCTCGTCGGCGGTCCCCGTGGCCCGCACCGCGCGCGACAGCCCGAGCGCGCGCCGGCGCTCGTCGTCGCTCAGGTACGCGTTGCGGCTGGACAGCGCGATGCCGTCGTCGTCGCGCACGATCGGCGCACCGACCACCGTCACGGGCACGTCGAGGTCGCGGACCATCCGGCGCACCGCGGCCAGCTGCTGCGCGTCCTTCGCGCCGAACAGGGCCACCTCGGGCCGCGTGAGGTGGAGGAGCTTGAGCACGACCGTGAGCACGCCGTCGAGGTGGCCGGGCCTGCTGGCGCCTTCCAGCACGTCGCCGATCGCCCCCGCGCTCACGCGCACGATCGGGTCACCGTCCGGGTAGACGACCTCGGGGCCCGGCGCGAAGACGATGTCGTCGGGACCGAGCAGGCCCGGGCCGGACAGCAGCGCGAGGTCGCGCTCGAGGTCGCGTGGGTAGGTCGCGAGGTCCTCGGTCGGGGCGAACTGGAGCGGGTTGACGAAGATGGTCACGACGACCGCATCGGCGAGCTCGCGGGCCCGGGCGACGAGCGACAGGTGCCCGGCGTGCAGGGCGCCCATGGTCATGACGACCGCCCGCCGGTACGGGCGTGCGGTGTGCGCGGTCCCGGCGTGCCCCTCGGTGCGCGGCACCGCCTGCACGTCCTGCACCGCGAGCGCCGCGGCGAGCGCGCCGCGCGTGTGCACGAGCGTCGGCGTGGTCGTCTGCGTGGTCATGCGTCCTCCTGCGGGTCCGGCCCGTCGTCCACCTGCAACGTCCCGGCGTCCTCGTTGATGCCGTCGAGCAGCTCCTGTGCCGCGGCCGGGCCGATGAGCCCCGCTGCCAGCGCGCGCCCCGTCGCCGAGCGCGCCAGGGCACGGTATCCCGCGACGACGTCGACCGCGCCCGTGGCGGCGGCGAACGTGGTGAGGGCCACACCGTGCTCGCGCACCGTGCCGGCGTCCCCGCGGCGCACGGGACCCGTGAGCGCCGTGATCGCGCCGCCGCCCCCGGCGGACTCCGCGCGCAGCGCGCCGTCCAGCGCGGCCTCGAGCAGCGGGGCGAGCATGCGACCGGGCTCCGCGACGCCGGCCGCCGCGAGCGCCTGCGCCGCCTGCGCGACGAGCACGACGAGGTGGTTCGCGCCGTGCGCCAGGGCCGCGTGGTAGAGCCCGCGCGCCTCCTCCGCCAGCACGACCGGCTCGCCGCCGACCTCGACCACCAGCGCTTGGCCGATGGGGAGCACGGGCGCGGGCGCGGTGACCGCGAACGAGCATCCGACCAGGCGCGACAGGTCGAGCGACGTGCCCGTGAACGTCATGGCCGGGTGCAGGGCGAGCGGGATCACGCCGGCCGCCCGCGCGGGGCCGAGCACGTCCACGCCGAACCGTCCCGACGTGTGCACGACGATCTGGCCGACCTGCCAGGCGCCCACGTCCGCGAGCCCGCGGACCAGGTCCGCCAGGGCGTCGTCGGGAACCGTGAGGAGCACGAGCTCGGCGCGCCGGACGACCTCGGGGATGTCCAGCACGGGCACCCCCGGCAGCAGTGCCGCCGCGCGCTCCCGGGACGCCTCCGAGATGGCGGAGACGGCGACCACCGGGTGACCCGCCGCGCGCAGCGCGCTGCCCAGCACCGCCCCGACCCGGCCCGTGCCGACCACGCCGACGCCCAGCCGGCCCGGGCGCGTGGCCGGGTCCGGTGGGGTCACGAGGGCTCCTGCGCCGCCGGGGCGCCCACGGCCCGCATCCACTGCTCGGGCGTCGCCGTGGCGCGGGCGTTCCGGGCCCGCTCCGCCTGCTCGTCGAGGAGCGCGGCCGCGACGCCGGCGTCGAGGTGCTCCACCCGCGGGGCCACGGGTCCGGGCGTCGAGTGCAGCACGAACGACGCGAGGCCGAGCCGGCGCTGCACGGGGCCCTGCGCGAGCCCCAAGGACTGCGTGCGCTCGTGCGGCACGACGTCGACGTTGCGCCAGATCCGCCCCGACCGGGTCACGAGCGCCCGCTCGGTGACCTTGACGCCGTGCCGACGCCAGCCGACGGGGTCGACCCACCGCGCCCGGCGGGGCGCCGCGGTGAAGCCGCCGTCGGCGTCCTTGCCCGACAGCGCGGCGTCGATCAGGCCCGCGGGGTCGTCGACCCCCAGGTCGGGCAGCACGAGCCAGAGCGCGGTCATGGCGTCGCCGCGCGTGGCCACCGGGTGCAGCACGGTGTCCCGCTGCTGCTGGTCCCCCTGGCCGTAGCCCGCGACGTTGATCTCCACGCGCCACCAGTCGGGTCCCCGCCAGAGCGGCCCCTGCCGCAGCCGGATGGCCTGCACGCGGCCCGGCGGCACCGTCTGCGTGCGCGCCTCGGTCAGGCCGTGCCGCAGCCGGATGCCGTCGGGCGAGATGGCCGCGCGGAAGTTGGCGCCCTGGTTGATCCGGCTCCAGACGAAGGTGATGCCACCGAACAGGGGCGCGATCAGCACGAACGCCGCGCTGATGTCCCGCGACACGATGCCCAGCGTGATCGCGCCGGCGACGAGCAGCAGCAGCACGGGCACCACGCCCGAGCGCAGCGTGGCGGCGACGAGCCGGCCCATGGGCAGCTCGTACACCTGCCGTTCGGGGGCGACCTCGAAGGCGGGCGGCGCCGCAGGAGTGGGGGCGTCATCGTCGGCAACGGTCGCCGTGGGTCGCCGCAGCCCGGCCGCCAGCGCCAGCAGCTCCGCGCGCAGCGCCTCCGCCTCGGCCTCCCGCAAGAACGCGAGCGACACCGCCGAGCCGCTGCCGCCGGCCACCTCGAGCTTCAGCTCCGCCAGGCCGACGAGCCGGGCGAGCAGCGGCTGCACGACGTCGACGGCCTGCAGCCGGTCGAGCCGCGCCTGCCGCTGCTGGCGGAAGACGATGCCGGTGCGCAGGTGCACGGCCTCGTCGGTGACCGCGAACCGTGTCACGCGCCACGCGACCGCCGAGTAGGCGAACCCGATCAGGGCGACCAGCAGGATGGACCCGATCAGCGCGAGGAACGCCGTGCCGTGCATGAGGTCGATCGCCTGCTTGAGGTTCTCGCCGATCTGGAACCAGCCGATGGCCAGGACCGCGACGAGCACCTTCCAGCCCTTGAGCGCCGGGGTGACCGGGTGCATCCGGCGCCAGCCGGTGACGTCCTCGTCGCGGCGGGCCTCGAGGTCGGGTGCGCTGGTCACAGCCCCGCCAGTCGTGCCTCGCCCCGCGACGCCATCCGGTCGCGCAGGCGCGCGGCCTCGTTCGGGGGCAGGCCGTCGATCGACGCGCTCGTCGCCGGGGACGCGGTGTGCAGCTGGACCGAGGCGATCTGGAACCGCCGCGCGAGCGGTCCGGCGTTGACGTCGACGTACTGCATCCGGCCGTACGGCACGACCACCAGCGAGCGGAACATGATGCCGCGCCGCACCAGCAGGTCGTCCGCGCGCTCGGCGTAGGCCATCGCCCGCACCTGGCGCGGCACCAGCCACACGATCCACAGCGCGAGCAGCGCCACCGCCACGGGGAACACCCACAGCCACGCCTCGCCGACGAGGACCGCGAGCAGCACGAACGCGACCAGGACGGGCGTCAGCACGATCGCGGTCACCGTGAGCCGCGCGCCCACGAGCCGCCGCGACACCGGCGTCCAGGTGACGTCGGCGGGGTCGAACGGCTCGCGCGTGCCGGGGACGGCGTCGGAGGTCATGGGGTCATCCTTCCACCCGCTCACGGCGCGCTGGGGTCGGGTGCGGGCCGCTCGGTCGCGGCGTCGGCACCCTCCTCGGGCGGCGGCACGCGGCAGAACCACTCCACCACCAGACCCACCACCGCGAGCACCACGGCACCGGCCGCCGCCACGCCCGCCGCGGCGGCCCGTCCCCCGTTGCCCGGCACGTCCAGGTCGCTGACCAGCGCGAGCACCTGGCCCCCGTACCACCCGGCCAGGAGCGCCCCCGTGTAGCACGACGCCTTCGCCAGCACCGCCGTGCGGGCCGCCCGGATCGGGTCGAGCGTGGGCCGCTTGCCGTGCAGGAACTGCCGCACCGCCCAGCCCATCGAGAACACCACCGCGGCGATGAGCAGCTCGACCACGACCACGAGCCACGGGACGGACGGCAGCAGGCCGCCGCGACCGGCCACGGCACGCAGCACGATCCACGTGACCGCGGCGCCGGCGGCGGCGACCAGCAGCAGCGTCTGCCAGCGGGTGCGGTGCATCACGCGTCCAGCGCCCCCGGACGTCCGGTCTGGACCGCGCCGGTGTCGTTGCCCGCCGGGATGGGCGCGGTCAACCAGTCGAGCGCGAGCCATCGCACGCCCTCGCGGTCCGGCGCGGTCGCGGCCAGGGCGCCGACGGGTCCCCCGCCGAGCCCGGGCAGCACCGCGTGCGGGTCCACCTGCGCCCACGGCTGCAGCACGAACGCGCGCTCGTGGGCCCGCGGGTGCGGGAGCTCGAGGTCGTCGGTCACCGCGAGCACCGAGCCGTAGAGCACGATGTCGATGTCCAGGGTGCGCGGGCCCCAGTGCTCCTGCCGCTCCCGGCCGTGGGCCTGCTCGATGGCCTGCGTGGCCCGCAGCAGGTCCCGCGCCGACAGCGTGGTGGACGCGAGGACGACGGCGTTGAGGTAGTCCGGGGACTGCTCCGGGCCGCCGACCGCCGCGGTCCGGGCCAGCGGGGACACCTCGGCGACCTCGATCCCCGGGGTCCCGGCCAGGTCGCTGACCGCCTGGCGCAGCGTCTCCTGCGCGGGACCCAGGTTGGCGCCGAGCGCGAGCACGACGTCGACGGGCTGGTCCGGGACGCGGTCCAGCACGTCGACCACCACCTCGCCGGTCACCACCTGCTCCTCGGGGACGAACGGCTCGAGCTCCGCCGACGAGGCGTCCGGACCGCCCACCGACAGCGCTCCCGGCGCGGGCGCGACGGCGGCGGCCGCCACGACCGCGCCGCCGGGCGCCGGCGTCACCGGGAACGTCGCCGTCGCGGTGGGCACGGGCCGCGAGGTCGGTTCCGTCACCGGGCGCGGCAGGTACGGCTCCGCGGCGGGCAGCTTGGACCGGTCGCGGTGGATGGCGACCACCACGTCGCCGAAGGGGACCTGGATGGGCGCGTTCGGCTTGTGCACGGCCACGTCGACCGCCTGCACGATGCCCGAGGCCAGCACCGTGGCGGCGATCCGCTCGGCCACGGTCTCGATGAGGTCGACCGGCTCCCCCGACAGCACGGCCGCCACCTGCTCGGCCAGCACGCCGTAGTTCAGGGTGTGCGCGAGGTCGTCGCGCGCGGCGGCCCGGCGGGTGTCCAGGTGGACGACGACGTCCGCGACGAACGTCTGGCCCTCCCGGCGCTCGTGCTCGAACACCCCGTGGTAGCCCATCGCGGTGATGCCCGTCAGCCTGATCTGGTCGAGCCGGCGGCCGCCGGCGTCCAGCGCGTCCGGCCCGCTCTCGTCGTTCGTCGTCACCGCGTGCTCCCTCCGGTTCTCGCGTCCTCGTCCACAGCCAGCTCGTCCTCGACCAGGTCCTCCTGGGCACCGCGCACGTGCGCACCCTCCCACGCCGCGGCCACCCGCACGGCGTCGACGGAGCCGGGCACCTCGTGCACCCGCACGCACCACGCACCCGCGGCCGCGGCCAGCGCCGAGACCGCGGCCGTGGCGCGGTCCCGTGCGAGCGGGGGCGCGGGCGCACCGTCCGGCCCCGCCAGCAGGTGGCCGAGGAACCGCTTGCGGCTCGCGCCCACCAGCACGGGGAAGCCGTCCGCCACCAGCTCGGGGAGCCGCGCGAGCAGCGGCCAGTTGCTGGCGCCCGACTTGGCGAAGCCCAGGCCCGGGTCGAGCACCACCTGCTCGTCGCGCACGCCCGCCGCCCGCAGCGCCGCGACGCGCGCGCCCAGCTCGCGCCGCACGTCGGTCACCACGTCGTCGTAGTCGTCGAGGTCGTCCATGACGTCGGCGTGCCCCCGCCAGTGCATGGCCACGTAGACCGCACCGGTCTGCGCGACGGCCTCGTACATCGCGTCGTCGGCCAGGCCGCCCGAGACGTCGTTGATGATCGCCGCACCTCGCGCCACGGCCCGCCGCGCGACGACCGCGCGGGTGGTGTCGACGCTGACCGTCGCCCCGCGCGCGACCAGCTGCTCGATCACCGGCAGCACCCGGGCCAGCTCGTCGTCGACCGCGACCCGCCGGGCGCCGGGGCGCGTCGACTCGCCCCCGACGTCGAGCAGGTCCGCACCCTGGTCGAGCAGCTCGAGGCCGTGCGCCACCGCCGCGCCGGGCGTGAACCAGCGGCCGCCGTCGGAGAACGAGTCGGGCGTGACGTTGACGACGCCCATGACGAGCGTGCGTCGCAGCTGGTGCAACCCCGCCGGCAGCGGTGCCGGGCGGGCGGAGGGGCCGGGGCCTGTCACGGTGCCGAGCCTAGGGTGTGCCGGCGGACGCGTCAGCGGCCGAGGACGAGGCTCATGGCCTCGGCCCGGGTGGCGACGTCCCGCATCTGCCCGCGGACGGCGGAGGTCACCGTGCGGGAGCCCGGCTTGCGGACCCCGCGCATCGACATGCACAGGTGCTCGCACTCCACCACGACGATGACGCCGCGAGGCTGGAGGTCCGCGACCAGGGCGTCGGCGATCTGCGACGTGAGGCGCTCCTGCACCTGCGGTCGGCGCGCGAACACGTCGACCAGCCGGGCCAGCTTGCTCAGGCCCGTGATGCGGCCGTCCACGCCGGGGATGTAGCCGACGTGCGCGACGCCGTGGAACGGCACCAGGTGGTGCTCGCACGTGGAGTACACCTCGATGTCCTTGACCAGCACCATCTCCTCGTGACCGAGGTCGAAGGTGGTGGTCAGCACGTCGCCGGGCTCCTGGTAGAGGCCCGCGAAGATCTCGCGGTACGACCGCGCCACCCGCGCCGGCGTCTCGCGCAGGCCCTCGCGGTCGGGGTCCTCGCCCACCGCGATCAACAGCTCGCGGATGGCCGCCTCGACGCGGTCCTGGTCGTACTCACCGATGGCCGTGCCGGGAGAGGTCACCGGCCCGATCGCGTCGACCATCCTCAGGCGTCCGGGGTCTGCGACGGCGGGACCTCGACGATCCGCTCCTTCGGGAACCCGAACGCCTCGGCCGCCTCGTCCTCGGGGATGATCGGGTGGCCGTTCTGGGCCGCCTTCTCCGCGGGGGTCATGACCGGCGGGCGGTCCGAGACCGCGCGCTGCTCGCTCGAGAGCCAGACCTGGCGCGGCGGCCGCTTGGTGATCGGCTCGAAGATCTTGGCGAGCTGCTCCTGGTTGAGCGTCTCCTTCTCGAGGAGCTCGAGCACCAGGTTGTCGAGCACGTCGCGGTACTCGACCAGGATCTCCCAGGCCTCGTCGTGCGCGCGCTCGATGAGCGAGCGGACCTCGAGGTCGATCGACGCCGCGATGTCCTCGGAGTAGTCACGGCCGTGGCCCATGTCGCGGCCCATGAAGACCTCGCCGGAGGCCTGGCCGAGCTGGATCGCGCCGAGCCGGGCGCTCATGCCGAACTGCGTGACCATCTTGCGGGCCGTGGACGACGCCTTCTCGATGTCGTTGCTGGCGCCCGTCGTCGGGTCGTGGAACACGAGCTCCTCGGCCACGCGCCCGCCCATGGCGTACGACAGCGTGTCCAGCAGCTCGTTGCGGGTGGTCGAGTACTTGTCCTCGGTGGGCATGACCATCGTGTAGCCCAGCGCCCGACCACGCGGCAGGATCGTCACCTTGGTGACCGGGTCGGTGTACCGGAGCGCCGCCGCGACCAGCGCGTGACCGCCCTCGTGGTACGCGGTGATCTTGATCTCCTTGGCGTTCATGATCCGCGTGCGCTTCTGCGGCCCGGCGATCACGCGGTCGATGGCCTCGTCCAGCGTGTGGTCCGTGATGGTCGCCTGGCCGGTGCGCGCGGTGAGCAGCGCGGCCTCGTTGAGCACGTTGGCCAGGTCCGCACCGGTGAAGCCGGGCGTGCGGCGCGCGACGACGTTGAGGTCGACGTGCGGCGCCATCGGCTTGCCCTGCGAGTGCACCTTGAGGATCCGCTCGCGGCCCTTGAGGTCCGGCGGGTCCACGGCCACCTGGCGGTCGAACCGGCCCGGACGCAGGAGCGCGGGGTCGAGGATGTCGGGGCGGTTGGTCGCCGCGATGAGGATGACGTTCGCGTTGGCGTCGAAGCCGTCCATCTCGACCAGCATCTGGTTGAGGGTCTGCTCGCGCTCGTCGTGCCCGCCGCCCATGCCGGCGCCGCGGTGGCGTCCGACGGCGTCGATCTCGTCGATGAAGATGATCGCCGGGGCGTTCTCCTTGGCCTGGTTGAACAGGTCACGGACGCGGCTGGCGCCGACGCCGACGAACATCTCGACGAAGTCCGAGCCGGAGATCGAGTAGAACGGCACGCTCGCCTCGCCGGCGACCGCGCGGGCGAGCAGCGTCTTGCCGGTACCCGGAGGGCCGTACAGCAGCACGCCCTTGGGGATCTTGGCGCCGACGGCCTGGAACTTGGCCGGCTCCGCGAGGAACTCCTTGATCTCCTGGAGCTCCTCGACCGCCTCGTCGACACCCGCCACGTCCGCGAACGTGACCTGCGGGGACTCCTTGTTGACCAGCTTCGCCTTCGACTTGCCGAAGCTCATCACGCGCGAGCCGCCGCCCTGCATGTTGGACATGAGGAACCAGAAGATGCCCAGGATGATCACGAACGGCAGCACGAGCCCGAGCAGGCTGCTCCACCACGACGTCTGCGGCACGACGGAGGTGTAGCCCTTGTCGAGGTCCGCGTCGGCGATCGCGTTCACGACCGACTCGCCCTGCGGGACGACGTAGTTGAACTGGACCAGCTTGCCCAGGTTCTTGTCGTCCTTCTCGAAGTCCGCCTTCAGCGTGAGGTCGACGCGCTGGACGCCCTCGGTGATCTTCGCCTGGTCGACCTTGCCGTCCGAGAGCAGCGTCATGCCGTCGGACGTGTCGATCTTGCTGATGCGCGGGGAGGCGAGCGTGGAGGCGCCGATGTACAGCAGGATCACGGCGATGACGACCCACAGGATGGGGCCTCGGGCTAGTCGCTTGACGTTCATGGGCGATCGGGGCAGGGCCCCTCAACCTCCGCTCGCGGGACTGGTGGCCTCGAAGTTACACGGAGTTCCTGAGGGATCCTGACCGTGTTCACCGAGGGCGCACTCGTTCTCACGCGCCGTAGACGTGGGGGGCGAGGGTGCCGACGAACGGCAGGTTGCGGTACCTCTCCGCGTAGTCGAGGCCGTAGCCGACGACGAACTCGTTCGGGATGTCGAAGCCCACGTAGCGGACGTCGACGTCGACCTTGGACGCCTCCGGCTTGCGGAGCATCGTCGCGATCTCGACGGTGGCCGGCCCGCGCGAGCGCAGGTTGGACAGCAGCCAGGACAGTGTCAGCCCCGAGTCGATGATGTCCTCGACGATGAGCACGTGCCGGCCCGTGAGGTCGGCGTCGAGGTCCTTGAGGATCCGGACGACGCCCGACGACTTGGTGCCCGACCCGTACGACGAGACCGCCATCCAGTCCATCTGCACCGAGTGGTGCAGGCGCCGGGCCAGGTCCGCCATGACCATGACGGCGCCCTTGAGAACGCCGACCAGCAGCAGGTCCTTGCCCGCGTAGTCGGCGTCGATCTGCGCCGCGATCTCGTCGAGCCGCTGGTGCAGCTGCTCCTCGGTGAGGAGGACCCGCTCGAGGTCGTCGCCCATGTCCGCAGGGTCCACCGAAGTTGCTCCTTAAGATCCAGCCGTCCCCGGGCGCTCCTGCGACGACGCAGGGTCCGGGCCCAGAGCAAGCCTGCCACACGCCCGGCGGGCCGCGACCCCGCCCGGCAGCGCCACCGCTCCCTGCCCGTGCCACGCCGTGACCAGGGCGTCGACCGCCTRGACGTGCACGCGGTGCAGGGCGCCCGCGGGGCTGCCCGCGGCGATCGCCGCGGCMCGCAGCGCCCGGGTGCGCAGGGCGGCCGGGG